>NZ_VFOZ01000003.1:0-300000 GCF_006716425.1 Actinoallomurus bryophytorum | reverse complement strand
CCAGCGCGAGATCCGGGCCCGCATCGGGGAACAACCGAGTGCCCTGGCCGACGACCACCGGGACGGTGATCAGGGTCATCTCGTCGACCAGATCGTTGTCCAGCAGCCACCGGGCCAGGATGCCACTGCCGTGCACCTGCAGCTCACCCCCCTGCCGGGCCTTCAGCTCTCGGACCGCGGCCGCGATGTCGCCGGACAGGACGGTCGTGAACAGCCACGCCGGATCGGTGAGCGTGGCCGACGCCACGTACTTGGGCCGGGTGTTCAACGCCTCCACGACGGACTCCCAGCCCGGGGCGTCCTGGGCCGTCAGGGTCCCCCATGAGCCGGCGAACAGCTCGTAGGTCCGCCGGCCGAACAGGAACGCCTCGGCGCGCCGGTAAGTCTGGTTGATGAACGCGTGAGTCTCGCGGTCGCCCTTCCCCCGGGCCCATCCGCCGCGCTCGAACCCGTTCCTGCGGTCCTCATCCGACGCGCCGCCGTTCCCCTGCATCACTCCATCGATGGTGACCTGAGTCATGGTCGTCAGCTTCATGATCGCGGTTCCTCTGCCAGGGTGCGCCGCCCCTCACGGGCGGCCTCACCCCTGCTACGAACTCCACCACGGCGATCCGACACCGTCTCCCGGACTTCTTCAAAGAACTTTCCGGGACGCGCACGCGAGGGCATCACGCGCCCCACAGACGGACGAACTAGGCGAAATGTGTGGAATGTCCTGTATCGCACCAACCAAGAGTTGACATTTTTTGCCCAGAAGGCGGGCGTTGGCCCTATCTTCGTCCTTTCGGCAAAAGACCGGCGGTGCACACGAGATCATGATCTTCAGTACGATCTCGGCCTGCGCGAAATATGGAACCGCCTGGTCCCGCCCCCGCCCCGGTCGGCCATCGAATGGCCAACGGACAATTAACCCCCGAATGGAGCCCGCTATGTTTCGAGCGCGTTTCGTAACGGCCACAATGGCCGTCGCCGCGTTGAGCGCCTCGCTGTCGGCATGCAGCAACACCGAGGATTCGACGCAGCCAAAGCAGAGCCAGGTGGCCGTCGCCAAGGACAGCGCCCTCGCCGCGATGGTCCCGGCGCGCTTCAAGGGCGGAGTCAACGTCGCCAGCGGCGTCTACGCGCCCATGGAGATGCTGACCGAGAGCGGGAAGTTCACCGGCTTCGACTACGACCTGGGGCAGGCGATCGGAGGCAAGCTCGGCATCGGCTTCCGCTTCGAGAACCAGGACTTCGACACCATCATCCCGTCGCTGCAGTCGGGCAAGCACAACATCATCATCAACGGGATGAACGACACCGCCGAGCGTCAGAAGACGCTCGACTTCGTCGACTACTTCCACGCCGGCATGGCCATTCTCGTCAAGAAGGGCAACCCCGACCACGTCGGCACGGTGCTCGACCTGTGCGGCAAGTCGGTCGCCGTCGCCAAGGCGACGGTCCAGTCGGACCTGATGAAGACCGAGTCCCGCAAGTGCCCCGGGGTCGGCAAGCCGGCGATGAAGCTCGTCGAAGTGCCGGCCGAGACCGACGCGCAGCTCGCCGTACGTGCGAGCAAGGCCACCGCGGACGTGCTCGACGCGGCTCCGGCGGAGTACGCCGCGGTCACGGCCGGCAGCGGCAAGCTCTTCGAGGTCGTCCACGACAGCCAGCACCCCGGCGGGTACGCGCCGGTCAACACGGGCATCGGCGTGCTCAAGAAGGACCATGACCTGACGCTGGCCCTGCAGGCCGCGCTGAAGTCGCTGATCCAGGACGGCACGTACAAACAGATGCTCGCCAAGTACAAGCTCACGCCCTACGCCATCGACGCCGCACTGATCAACGGCAAGGCATGAGCGGTAAGGCCATCAGCACCGAACACGGAGCCGGGCAGGCCGCCACGCCGTCGCCCGCGGACGATGACGTGGCGGCCATGCCGCTGCGGCACACGGGCCGCTGGGTCGCCGCGGCGGCCCTGCTGGTCGTGTTCGGCGGCACGCTGGCGTCGTTCTGGCGCAACCCCAACATCGACCACACTGTCGTCGCGAAATACCTGTTCGACACGCGCATCCTGAGCGGCGTGGGCCTGACGGTCACCCTGACGGCGACCTCGATGATCCTGGCGACCATGCTCGCCGTCCTCCTGGCGGTGATGCGGCTCTCGACCAACCCGGTCCTGCGGGTCCTGTCCTGGGTCTACGTCTGGTTCTTCCGCGGGACGCCGCTGCTGGTGCAGGTCGTCTTCTGGGGATACCTCGGGCTGCTGTACTCGCGGCTGAGCATCGGGATCCCGTTCACCTCGATCACCTTCGCCTCGGCGAACACCAGCACGATCATCACCGCGTTCGTCGCGGGTCTGCTGGCGCTCGGGCTGAACGAGGCCGCGTACGCATCCGAGATCGTCCGCGCCGGCCTGCTCTCGGTCGACGCGGGGCACATCGAGGCGGCCTACTCGCTGGGCATGTCGCCGACGTACACGCTGCGGCGCATCATCCTGCCCCAGGCCATGCGCGTGATCATCCCGCCGATGGGCAACGAGACCATCTCGATGCTGAAGAACACCGCGCTGCTGGAACTCATCGCCGTGCACGAGCTGTACACACGGACGAGCCAGATCTCGGCGCAGAACCTCAGCCAGGTCGAGCTGCTCATCGTCGCGAGCGCGTGGTACCTGGCCATGACGACGGTGCTCTCGATACCGCAGTACTACCTCGAACGCAGGTTCGGCCGCGGCACCGCCCGGCGGCCACCGACGTCCCCGTGGAAGCAGATCCGGCTGCGGTACCAGGCCGCGCGGGTACGGCTGCGCACCGTCGCACGAACCGACTCAGGCATGGGGAGCCCCTCATGAACACGGCGGGAGCCGCACCGATCGTCGAGGCCCGCAGCGTGCAGAAGCACTTCGGGCCGAACCACGTGCTCAAGGGCATCGACCTGACCATCGAGCGCGGGCAGGTGCTCTGCCTGCTCGGCCCGTCGGGCTCGGGCAAGTCGACGTTCCTGCGCTGCATCAACCATCTGGAGAAGATCGACGGCGGCCGCATCTACGTCGACGGCGAGCTGATGGGCTACACCGAGCGGGGCGGCCGCGCGCGGGAGATGAAGCCACGCGAGGTCTCGGCGCAGCGCCGCGGCATCGGGATGGTCTTCCAGCGGTTCAACCTCTTCCCGCATCTCACCGCGCTGGGCAACATCATCGAGGCGCCGGTCGGCGTCGCGAAGAAACGCCCGTCCGAGGCGCGTGCCCGCGGGATGCAGCTGCTGGAACAGGTCGGGCTCGGCGATCGCGCCGACGCCTATCCGAGCCAGCTGTCCGGCGGGCAGCAGCAGCGGGTGGCGATCGCCCGCGCGCTGGCGATGGATCCCAAACTGATGCTCTTCGACGAGCCGACCTCGGCGCTGGACCCCGAGCTCGTCGGCGACGTCCTGAACGTCATGCGGGACCTGGCCCAGACCGGGATGACGATGATCGTGGTGACCCACGAGATCGGCTTCGCCCGCGAGGCCGCCGACAAGGTCGCCTTCATGGACGACGGCCAGATCGTGGAGTCGGGAACGCCCGACCAGGTCATCAACAACCCGCAGCACGCGCGCACGACCAGTTTCCTCAAGAGCGTGCTGTAACCCGTCGCGTACGAGTCCGAAAGGGGGTCCCGCGGGACCCCCTTTCGGACCGGCCGGACCCGGTCAGCCGGGCGGAAGGGGCTCAGGGTCGCCTTTCCGCGGGGTGACCAATGGCCGCGAGCAGGGACCGGCCGCCGGCGCCGCCCGGTTCGCTCGTGATGTCGCTGTCGCGCACCGTTGCCAGACCCGCGACGAGCTCGTCGATCGGGGACGTCATGTCAGATCACTCTCCTGAAGAACGGACACCGCGGCGGCAGGCCGGTCGACGCCCGCGGACCGCAGGGCGCGCGCGAAGCGTTTGCGCGCCCGGTGCAGGCGAACGCCCACGGCGTTTGACGAGCAACCGAGCGTCGTCGCGATCTCGGCGTGGGAGAGGCCTTCCCAGGCCACGAGCGCGAGGAGTTCACGATCGCGGTCCGGCAGGCGGTCGAAGACCTCGGCGACCGCCGAGTCCTCCCGCGGCGGCGGCGCACCGGCCGCCAGCTCCGCGATCAACGCCGCCGTCTTCAGCGTGTGACGCCGTGCCCCGGGTCCCTCGACACCTGACCTCCTGGAACATGTGACCTTTTGGTGGACACCTGTCACATGTCCGGACCCCGCCGGAATCTTTCACCCCGTGGCCGGCCCGCTCGGCTCGGCGGTGTCGCCCGGCGTCGCCACGGCTTTGGTGTGGAGGACCTCGCGGGCCTGCTCCGCGGCCCGCGTCATGCTCTCGCTGACGAAGTCGACGAAACGGGCGATGTTCTCCAGGCGGACGGCGGCCGGGGTGCCGGGGCCGAGGATGCCCGCGCCCTTCCGTGCGGCCTCGATGACCTGGGCGAGGGACCGGGCGCTGGCGACCATCGCCTCGTACCAGATGTCGTCGTCGACGACGTAGCGGTCGCGGCGGCGTTCGTCGCGTTCCCGGCGGACGAGGCCCTGGCTTTCGAGGAACGTGATCGCCTTGGAGATGGACGCCGGGCTGACCTGGAGGCGCTGGACGAGCTCGGCCGCGGTGAGGCTGCCCGTGTCGGTGGTGTAGAGGCAGGCCTGCACCCGGGCCATCATCTTGGGCGTGCCCGCCTGCATCAGGACGGTGGTGAACAACTCCTCGTACTCGCGTACGGCCTCGGGGTCGCGTCCGTGGGGCTGGGGGAACGCCTCCGGTCCCCGGGGCGCGGCCTCCCTGCGCCGGTGGGTACGGCGTTCGGTGGCGCGGTGGGCCAGGTCCGCCCGGTAGGCGGTGGGGCCGCCGTTGCGCATCACCTCACGCGTGATCGTGGAGGTGGGGCGGTCGAGACGCCTGGCGATCTCCGCGTAGGCGAGGCCGTCGGCCAGCCCCAGCGCGATCTGCTGGCGTTCCTGCTGAGTGAGCCTGCCTCCCGGCATCGCGACCTCCATCGTGTCCCTGAATGCCGCCAAGATAGCGTTCACCTCCAATCCATTGCAACAAACGGGGGGACGGTTGTTGCATTAAATTCGAGGCTACTGCAACGATCTTGAGGCGTTCACCTGTGTAAATAAGGTATTCACGCAACGAGGATGTTGCCGAGTATTGAAATGCAACGTAGCGTTTCCAGTGTTCGAAACAACGAGCCGCAGGAGCGCATCATGCAGAAGTTCGAGACCCCCGCCCCGATCTCCGCCGTCCTGAACGTCCCCGCCGGGCGCGTCCGGTTCATCGCCGCCGACCGGGCCGACACCGCGGTCGAGGTCCTGCCCGCGGACGCCGCGAAGGGCCGCGACGTCAAGGCCGCCGAGCAGACCACGGTCGACTACCGCGACGGCGTGCTGCGGATCGAGACGCCGGCGAAGAACCAGCCCTTCGGCCCCTCCGGATCCGTCGAGGTGACGGTCCGGCTGCCCGCCGGTTCCCGCGTCGAGGCGAAGACGGGCAGCGCCGAGCTCCGGGCCGTCGGACGCCTCGGCGACGTCGCCTTCGAAGGCGCATACCGCCAGATCAAGATCGACGAGGCCGCGGGCGTCCGCCTCACCGCGGTCGACGGCGACGTCGAGGTCGGCCGGCTGGGCGGCCCCGCGGAGATCAGCACCGCGAGGGGCGACATCCGGATCACCGAGGCCGTACGCGGCGCGGTCGTGCTCCGTACCCGGTCCGGCGACATCTCGGTCGGCGCCGCCGCCGGTGTCTCGGCCTCCCTGGACGCCGGCACCGGCCACGGCCGCGTCAGCAACGCGCTCAAGAACGACGGCACCGCCGAGCTGGGCATCCGCGCCACCACCTCGCGCGGCGACATCAACGCCCGCAGCCTGTGACCTGCGGCCCCCACCCGGACAGGGCCGTCAGACCAACGGGTCTGACGGCCCTGAGCCGTGGAGGGCCGGCCACGGGGACCTCAGGTGAGGTTGGGGCGCAGCCAGCGGCGGACCTCGGAGGGGTCCTGGCCCCGCCGTACGGCGTAGTCGTCCGCCTGGTCCTCGCCGATCCGCCCGACGGTGAAGTAACGCGACGAGGGGTGGGCGAACAGCAGGCCGCTGACACTGGCGGCCGGCGTCATCGCGAACGACTCGGTCAGGTCCATGCCGATCCGGTCGGTGTCGAGCAGGTCGAACAGCTCGCGCTTCAGGGTGTGGTCGGGGCTGGCCGGGTAGCCGAAGGCCGGCCGGATCCCGCGGAAACGCTCGGCGTGCAGGTCCTCCAACGCCGGCTCGGCGTCCGGCTCGAACCAGTCGCGCCGCGCCTGCAGGTGGGCCCACTCGGCGAACGCCTCGGCGAGACGGTCCGCCAGCGCCTTGACCATGATGGCCTTGTAGTCGTCCTGCTGGGCCTCGTAGACGCCGGCGAGGGCCTCGGCGCCCTGTACGGACACCGCGAAACCGCCGACATGGTCACCGGCCGGCGCCACGTAGTCCGCAAGGCAGCGGTTCGGGCGGCCTTCGGGCTTGACCGTCTGCTGGCGCAGCATCGGCACGCGCAGCAGATCCCGCCCGGAAGCCGCCTCGATGAGGATGTCGTCGCCCTCGGAGTGGGCGGGCCAGAACCCGTAGACGCCACGGGCCTGGAGCAGGCCACCCGAGACGATCTCATCGAGCAGGGCGTTGCCCTCGTCGAAGAGCTCGCGGGCCTCGGGCATGTCCAGGATGGCGGGGTACTTGCCCTTCAGCTCCCAGGCGAGGAAGAAGAACTGCCAGTCGATCATCTCGCGGAGTTCTTTCAGGCCGGGCTCGACCTGGCGGATGCCGGTGAAGGCGGGCGTGGGCAGGTCCTCGAAGGTGACGCGCTCGGGGTTGGCGCGGGCCTTGGCGAGGGGCATCAGGGGACGCTGCCGACGGTTCTCGTGCTGTACGCGGAGCCGCGCCTGGTCGGCCCGGTTGGCCACGTCCAGCTGCTCGGCCCGGTCGGTGTCGAGCAGATCGGAGACGACGCCGACCACACGCGACGCGTCGAGCACGTGGACCGTCGTACGGTCATAGGCCGGCGCGATCCGTACGGCCGTGTGCTGGCGGGAGGTCGTGGCGCCGCCGATCAGCAGCGGGATCTTCAGGCCGCGGCGCTGCATCTCGGTCGCGACGGAGACCATCTCGTCCAGAGACGGGGTGATCAGCCCGGACAGGCCGACGGCGTCGGCGCCCTCGGCGACCGCGGTGTCCAAGATCTTGGCGGCCGGGACCATCACCCCCAGGTCCAGCACCTCGTAGTTGTTGCAGCCCAGCACGACGCCCACGATGTTCTTGCCGATGTCGTGCACGTCGCCCTTGACGGTCGCGAGCACCACCTTGCCGTTGCCGCGGGCGTTCTCCTCGTCGGACCGGCCCGCCTTGTCGGCCTCGATGAACGGCTCGAGGTAGGCGACGGACCGCTTCATCACGCGGGCGCTCTTGACCACCTGGGGAAGGAACATCTTGCCCGCCCCGAACAGGTCACCCACGATCTTCATGCCGTCCATCAGCGGCCCCTCGATCACCTCCAGGGGGCGGTCGGCCACCAGGCGCGCCTCTTCGGTGTCGGCCTCGATGAAGTCGACGATGCCGTGCACCAGGGCGTGGGAGAGCCGCTTCTCCACCGGCCCCTCACGCCAGGACAGGTCGACGACGCGCTGCGTGCCGGAGCCGGTGACGGTCTCGGCGAAGGTCACCAGCCGGTCGGTGGCGTCCTCGCGCCGGTCGAAGAGCACGTCTTCGACGAGCTCGAGCAGGTCGGCCGGGATGTCCTGGTAGACGGCGAGCTGCCCGGCGTTGACGATGCCCATGTCCAGGCCGGCGCGTACGGCGTGGAACAGGAACGCCGAGTGCATCGCCTCACGTACGACGTTGTTGCCGCGGAAGGAGAACGACAGGTTGGAGATGCCGCCGCTGGTCCGCGCGCCCGGGCAGCGCTCCTTGATGAGCGGCAGCGCGTTCAGGAACGCCTTGGCGTACCCGTTGTGCTCGGCGATCCCGGTGGCGACCGCCAGGACGTTCGGGTCGAAGACGATGTCGCCGGGGGCGAAGCCGGCCTGCTGGGTGAGCAGGTCATAGGCACGGCCGCAGATCGAGACCTTGCGTTCGGTGGTGTCGGCCTGGCCCTGCTCGTCGAAGGCCATCACCACGACGCCGGCGCCGTACGACTTGATCTTGCGGGCCTGCTCGAGGAAGGAGTCCTCGCCCTCTTTGAGGCTGATGGAGTTGACGACGCCCTTGCCCTGGACGCACTTGAGCCCGGCCTCCAGGACGCTCCACCGCGAACTGTCGATCATGATCGGGAGGCGTGCGACCTCCGGCTCGGTGGCGACCAGGTTCAAGAACGTGGTCATGGCCTCCACGCTGTCGAGCAGGTCGGCGTCCATGTTGACGTCGAGCAGGTTCGCGCCGCCGCGTACCTGCTCCAGCGCGACGTCCACGGCGGCCTGGTAGTCGTCGGCCTCGACCAGTTTGCGGAACCGGGCCGAGCCGGTCACGTTGGTGCGCTCACCGATCATGACGAAGCCGGTGTCGGGGCCGATCTCGAAGGTCTCCAGGCCGCTGAAGCGGGTGCCGGTGGCGGGCGGCGGCACGGGCCGGGGCGCCATACCGGCGACCGCGGCGGCGATCTTGGCGATGTGCTCGGGCGACGTGCCGCAGCAGCCGCCGACGATGTTGACCAGGCCGGATCCGGCGAACTCCCCGAGCAGACCGGCGGTCTCCTCCGGTGTCTGGTCATAGCCGCCGAAGGCGTTGGGCAGACCCGCGTTGGGGTGGCTGGCGACGTAGACGCCGGCGAGCCGCGACAGCTCGGCGACGTGCGGGCGCATCTCTTCGGCGCCCAGCGAGCAGTTCACCCCGACGACCAGCGGGTCGGCGTGCTCGATCGAGGCCCAGAACGCCTCGACGGTCTGGCCCGACAGCGTGCGGCCGCTCAGGTCGACGATCGTCACCGAGATCCACAGCGGCAGCTGCGGCGCGACCTCGCGGGCGGCGGCGATCGCGGCCTTGGCGTTCAGGGTGTCGAAGATCGTCTCGATGAGCAGCAGGTCGACGCCGCCCTCGGCCAGCGCCTGCATCTGCTCGGCGTAGGCGGCCTTCACCTCGTCGAAGGTCACCGCGCGGAACGCCGGGTCCTCCACCCTCGGCGACAGCGACAACGTCACGTTCAGCGGGCCGACCGATCCGGCCACCAGCCGCCCGCCCGCCTCGTCGGCGGCTTGGCGTGCCAGCTGCGCGCCCCGCAGGTTCATCTCCCGCACGAGGTCCTGCAGGCCGTAGTCGGACTGGCCGATGGAGGTCGCCGTGAACGTGTTGGTCGTGGTGATGTCCGCGCCGGCCGCCAGATACTGCCGGTGGACGTCCAGCACCACGTCGGGCCGGGTGAGGTTCAACAGGTCCGGATCGCCGGTCACGTCCTGCGGATGATCGGTGAACCGGTCGCCGCGGTAGTCGGCCGGGGTGAGCTCGGCTCCCTGCAGCATCGTGCCCCAGGCGCCGTCCAGCACCACGACACGCTCGTCCAGCAACCTACGCAGGGCACCCGTCGCCTCGCGCTGGGCGTTGACGGACTCGATCATCAGGCCACCTCCCGTATCGGGAGGCGCCCTTACCGTTACATGGCAGGCCGAGCGTGGCGGACCCTCGGGTCCGTTGCAGCGCCTCTCGACCTACGACCCCTAGATTACCGAGAAGTCCCGGCTTTCACATCCGACCGGCACCGAATGGCGAACCCCGGACACGGCGGGGGGTACGGACTGACGTTCATGGGTCGCGGCACCGGAGCGGCGCTCGCCGAGCGCCTGCGAGCCTGCTGACCGTTCCGGGAGATCGCTGAAGATCTGCCTGGGGTGCGTCATGACGGCGGTGCGACCAGGCCCGCCTCGTAGGCGATGATGACGAGGTGGACCCGGTCGCGGGCGCCCAGTTTGGTGAACAACCGGGCCACGTGCGCCTTGGCGGTGGCCACGCTGACGTACAGCTGCGCGGCGATCTCACCGTTGGACATGCCGCGTCCGACGAGGGTCAGCACCTCGCGCTCGCGTGCCGTGATGCCCTCGACGTTACGCCGCGGCGGGGCGGGCTCGGGGCGGCCGGCGAACTCCGCGATCAACCGGCGCGTGACGCCCGGCGCGATCAGGGCATCGCCCGCGGCGACGACGCGGATCGCCGCGAGGATGTCCTCCAGCGCCATGTCCTTGACGAGGAAGCCGCTCGCGCCGGCGCGCAGAGCGCCGTAGACGTAGTCGTCGTCGTCGAACGTGGTGAGGATGAGGACGCGCGGCGCCTCGGCGTCCGCCGTGATGATCCGAGTCGCCTCGATGCCGTCCATGCCGGGCATCCGGATGTCCATCACCACCACGTCAGGGTCGGAGTCCCCGGCGATACGGACGGCCTCGGTGCCCGTTCCGGCCTCTCCCACGATCTCCAGGTCGGGATGGTCGGCGACGAGCACCCGCAGCCCGGCCCGTACGAGCGGCTGGTCGTCGGCCAGGACGACACGGACCGTCATCGAGATTCCGCGGGGACCGGCAGCCGCGCCGACACACCGAACCCGCCGTCGGCACGCGGTCCCGCGCTGAAGTGGCCGTGCAGCAGGGCGGCGCGTTCGCGCATCCCGGCGATGCCGTATCCGGCGACCGGGGCACCGATGGTGCCACGCCCATCGTCGGTGACCTCGACGCGCAACTCCTCGTCCCGGTAGTCCAGGACCACCCGGCAGTCGCGTGCTCCCGCGTGGCGGATCACGTTGGTGAGGGCCTCCTGGACGATACGGAACGCGGACAGGTCGATGTCGGCGGGCAGCGCACGCTCCTGGCCGAGCCGCCGTACCTCGACCCGGACACCGGCGGCCAGCGACCTGCCGACCAGCCCGTCCAGGTCCGCCAGACCCGGCGTGGGGTCCAGAGGCGCCGACCCTTGATCGGCTTGGCGGAGGGTGCCGAGCATCCGGCGCAGCCCGGCCAGCGTCTCCCGGCTGGTGTCCTCGATGGCGTTCAGCGCGTTGCGTGCCTCCGCCGGTTGCGTGTCGATCACCCGGCCGCCCACGCCCGCCTGGATGGCGATGACGCCGATGCTGTGCGCGATCATGTCGTGCAGCTCACGGGCGATCCGCAGCCGCTCGGCCTGGACGGCCTGCACCGCGGCCTGCGCGCGCTGGGCCTCGCCGTACTCGCGGCGTTGCCCGATCGAACGGCCGATCAGCCAGACGACGACAAGTGCGAGGATCATGAACGCGGCCGGGGTGAGTCCCGGCACGGCCGTCGTGTAGTACATGGCGCAGGCGGACTCGACGATCAGGGTCGAGACGAAGGCGATGCCCGAGGTCCGTTTGGGTTGGTTGGCCGCGATGAAGCCGACGGCGATGTCGGCCGCGGCCACCTGCGCGAACCAGAGGTTCGACGGATAGCCGCCGCCTCCGCCCGGATTGAGCAGCACCATGGCGACCAGGACGAAGAGCATCAGCCCGAGCGCGAGCGACGGCCGGCGCCGCAGCAGGCCGACCGGCAGGAGCATGGCCAGGACGGGCACGATGAACCATGTGCCGAACAACCTGGCCGCCACGATGGCGAGAAGCACGATCGGGAACATGACACCCCCGATCCACGCCAGGACCGTCCGCGTCCTCGAGAACGACCGCCTGAGCAGCGGCGGACGCGGAGGGGTGGACATGCGCCGATCGTAACCAGCCGCGTCCGGCCGGGCATCGGCCCGTGGGACTACGCCCACGGGCTACCCCGAGCCGCCGCGAACACGGCCGGCGGGCCGATGCTCCGTCGATGCCGGTCACGACACCGTTGGCCGCGTGATCAAAACGAACGAACCGGCCGAACGGCGCAGAGGGCGTAAGAGGGCCACGGCGCTGGCCGCCGCGGCGATGACGGTCGCACCGGCGGCATGCACGCTGGCGGCCGCGCCGGGCGCGGTACGGGTCACGGCTCCCGCCGGCACCGCCGCGTGGCGCGCCGACGGCCGGCACCTGCCGGATCCGGTCACGGCCGATCCCGTCACGGTGCACCGCTTCCTGGCCGCCGCCGGCACCGCCGAGCAGCGCGAGCTCGCCGCCGAGTACCCGGGCGTGCTGGGCGGCTTGGACGGCGCGCCGGTCGCGTCGCGGTACGCGGCGAACCGGCGGGCGATGGACGCCGCCGGACCGCCGTACCGGGGCCGGCCGGGCCGGTACCTGCTGTTCGACGCCCGTGGCGACGGGCGGGTGGCACAGGTGTTCGGAGACCTGCGGGCGGCGGACCGGATCGCGGTCCTGGTGCCCGGCGCGGGCGCCCGCGGGGCGAACTTCTGGACCGGGGTGGGCGGCAGGCGGTTCCGCTCGCCCGCCGTCCAGGCGGCCGGGCTGTACCGCGAGGCGGCACGGTACGGCGGCCGGATCGCCGTGATCGCCTGGCTCGGCTACGAGACGCCGAAGGGGATCGAAGCGGCGGAGGCGCGTGAGGACCTGGCACGGGCGGGTGCCGCCGCGCTGGAGCGGTTCGTGGCCGGGCTGGTCGCGGTCCGCCCGGGTGCGACGGTCGCGCTGCTGGGGCACAGCTACGGGTCGACGGTGATCGGGACGGCCGCGCCCCGGCTGCCTGCTCAGGTGACCGACCTCGCGGTGTTCGGCAGCCCCGGGATGGGCGTCCACGACGTGACCGGGCTGGGCACCTCGGCCCGGGTCTGGGCCGGTCAGTCCGCGCGGGACTGGATCCGGTGGGTGCCGGGCGTGCAGGTCTTCGGCCTCGGCCACGGGACCAAGCCAGCCGACCCCGCCTTCGGTGCCCAGGTGTTCCCCACCGCGGACGTGACCGGCCATGACCACTACCTCTCCCCCGGGACCGACTCGCTGACCGCCCTGGCCCGCATCGCCGCGTACGGGGGCCGGACGTGACCACGGCGGGAGTGGAGGTGCCGGTGGGCTGGGCGGCGCGGATCGAGGCGGCGACGCCGGCGTACCGGGACCGGACCGTGGACGCGCTGCGGGCCGTGGCGATCCTCGGCGTGGTGTCCGGGCACTGGCTGGTGTCGGCGCTGGTCAGCGACCCGTACCGGCCGGCGGCGCTGCACGGCGCGAGCCCGCTGGCGTACGCGCCGGGTCTCGCGCCGGTGACGTGGCTCTTCCAGACGCTGAGCCTGTTCTTCTTCGCCGGCGGGTACGCGGCGGCGCGCAGCGTCGAGGGCCGCGACCGCCGGTCCTGGCTGGGGTCACGGGTCTCGCGGGCGGCGCGGCCGGTGCTGGTGCTCCTCGCCGTCTGGCTGCCGGCCCTGTGGCTGCTGTCCGCGACCGGCGCGCCCAGGAGTACCCGGCACGTGGTCTGGTCGCTGGTCTCGCATCCCCTGTGGTTCCTGCTGGTGTACCTGGTGCTGACCGCGCTCACGCCGGTGCTGCGCGCCGCGGTCCTGCGAGGCGGAGCGTGGTCGGTCCTGCCGCCGGTGGCGGTGGTCGCGCTGACCGACGCGGCGCACGGCCACGGGTTGCCCGGCTGGCTCGCGACGGCGACAGTGCCGGTGGCGTGGGCGGCGCCGTACCTGCTGGGTGTCGCGCTCGCCGAGGGCAGGCTGCCGCGCCGGGCCGCCGCGGTGCTGCTGCCGCTGGGCATGGCCGGCGGCGCGGCGCTCGTGTCGCTGGCCGGCTATCCGGCCAGCGCGGTCGGCGTGCCCGGCGCGGCACGGTCGAACCTGGACCCGCCGTCGCTGTTCACCCTGGCGCTGGGCGCCGCCCAGCTCGGCGCGTTCCTGCTGCTGCGGCCGTGGCTGGCCCGGCTGCTGCGCCGGCCCGCCGCGTGGGCGCCCGTCGCCGCGCTCAACCTCGCCGCGATGACCCTCTACTGCTGGCACCAGAGCGCGCTGCTGCTGGTCACGTTCGCGGGCCTGCTCGTGGGCGGGCTGCCGGGCCTGCTCGACGCCCCCACCGGTGACTGGCCCGCGCATCGGTTGCCGTGGCTGCCGGTGTTCGCCCTGGTCCTGGCGGGCCTGTGCTCGCTGTTCCACCGCTTCGAGGCCCGCGCGGCCGGGCGCCGGGGCGGATGAGAGAAGATATGCCGACATGCCGGTCAGAGCCGTACGGGAACACCTTGCCTGAACATCACCGAACCACGCCGCCGGACCCGAGCGGCCTGCGAGGCGACTGCGAGAGCTGCTTCGCGCTGTGCTGCGTGGCGCCGGCCTTCTCCGCCTCGGTGGACTTCGCCATCGACAAGAGGGCCGGTCAGGCGTGCCCGAACCTCGCGCCGGACTTCCGCTGCGGCATCCACGCCCGGCTGCGCGGCGACGGGTTCCGCGGCTGCACCGTCTATGACTGCTTCGGTGCCGGGCAGAAGGTCTCCCAGGTCACGTTCGGGGGCCGGGACTGGCGGTCCAGCCCCACCACGGCACGGCGGATGTTCCAGATCTTCTCGATCATGCGGGACCTGCACGAGCTGCTGTGGTACCTGACCGAGGCGCAGAGACTGACCCCGGCGAGCGCCCTGCGGGACGAGCTCGCCCGCGCGCTGGACGACACCGAGCGCCTCACCGGCGACGGCCCGGACGTTCTGGCCGGGCTCGACGTGGCGGCACACCGCCGCGACGTCAACACGCTGCTCGTGCGCGCGAGCGAACGCGTACGTGCCGGCGTCCCGCACCGGGACCACCGGGGCGCGGACCTGATCGGCGCCCGGCTCGCAGGCGCCGACCTGCGGGCCGCCAACCTGCGCGGGGCGCTCCTGATCGGCGCCGATCTGAGAGGCGCGGACCTGGGCCTGGCCGACCTCACCGGCGCGGACCTGAGAGACGCCGACCTGCGGGGCGCCGACCTGACCGCCGGCATCTTCCTCACCCAGTCCCAGCTGGACGCGGCCAGGGGCGACGCGCGGACCGGACTGCCCCGATCGCTGTCCCGTCCCGCGCACTGGTAGACGCTCGGTCCTTCCAAGACTGCGTCAACAGATCTATTGACGATGCATTCGCTGTCAACTAAAAAGATGTCATGGCTCAGATACCCACGCTGCGGGAACTCGTCGGCCTGGTGCTCCTCGATGGCATCGCCGAGCCACGCGACCCCGTCGCACAGATCGGCGCCGCGGAGCGGATCGCCGGTGAGCTCAACGTTCTCGGCGAGAGCCTGGTCGGCTTCTTCGTGGAGCTGGCCCGCGCCGAGGGGTGCTCGTGGGCGGACATCGGCGCGCCACGCGGCCTCAGCCGGCAGGGCGCGCAACAGCGCTACGCACCGTTGATCGGCCAGCTGACCGTCGAGGATCTCGTCCGCGCCGGCGTCCTGCGGCGATTCGACGACGAAGCGCTCGACTGCCTTCGCCGCGCCGAGACACGCGCGGGCCGGCTCGCCCACGACGCGGTCGACAGCGGCGATCTCCTCGTCGCGGTCCTCGACGATCCGGCCGGGCTTGCCGGCACCGTCATCCGCGCGCTCGGCGCCGATCCGGCGGACGTCCGCGCCGCCCTCGATGAGGAGCCGGACGATAACCGGCCGGCCGCGACGGCGCAGCCTGCGATCGGCTCGGACGTCCGCCGGGCGATCGACGGCGCGGCCGCCGAGGCCCAAGGGCACGGCGTCACGGTGGCGCACCTCTTCCTCGGGCTTCTGCGCACACCCGGCAGCCGCGCCGGCCAGGTACTCGTGGCGCGCGGCGTCACCCGGCCGGCCGCGCTCGCCCAGTTGCTCGGCCTCGCCGGCCGCCCGGCACGGGACCCGGCATGACGGCCCTGCAGCAGGTCGCCGACACGCTCGAAGCCCTGCCGACCACGGCGTTCCTCGTCCTCGACCGGGGCCGGGTCGTGCTCGACCACGGCGCGACGACCGCGCCGGGCCATCTGGCCTCGGCGCGCAAAAGCATCCTCTCCGTCCTCTACGGACCCGCGGTCGCCGACGGGACCATCCGGCTCGGCGCCACCCTCGGCGAACTCGGCATCGACGACACCGGCGGGCTCCTGCCGCAAGAACGTCGCGCCACAGTCCGCGACCTGCTGACGTCGAGTTCCGGTGTTTATCACCCGTCCGCGACCGTGGCCGGACCCGAGCAGGACGCGCCGGCCCGGGGCACACAGCCGCCGGGCGCGCTGTTCCTCTACAACAACTGGGACTTCAACACCCTCGGCACGATCTTCGAGCAGTGCACCGGCCGGTCCGTCTTCGACGCGCTCGCCGACGACCTGGCCGCACCGCTCGGCTTCGAGGACTTCGACCCGGGTCGCCAGCGACTGCTCGGCCGCCCGGACGTGTCCGAGCACCTCGCGCACCACTTCTCCCTCTCCGCCCGCGACCTCGGGCGGCTCGGCGCGATGCTGCTCCAGGGCGGGCGCTGGGACGGCCGGCAGGTGGTGCCCGCGCCCTGGGTGGCCGAAAGCACCTCGGTCCAGGTCGATCGCGGCGCCGGGGTGCAGCTCGACTACGGCTACTCCTGGTGGCTCCCCCGTTTTCTGGGACGCGGCTCCTTCCTGGCCATCGGCAACTTCGGCCAGTACCTGCTCTGCGTACCGCCAGGGCTGGTGATCGTGCACCTGCGGGCCGTGCCCGACGACATCGTCCTCGCCCGCTCCCAGGGCACGCAGCCACCGCAGATCGACTCCGTGAGTCCACAGCAGTTCATGAAGCTGGTACGGGCGGTACAGGCCACGCTGCGGCCGTGACCACCCACGCCGCGGGCGGCCGTCAAACGCGCCGTGCGCCACCTGAACGGCCGGATGGTGCGGTCAACGGCCCGCTACGGCCTTCGCCAGGAACTCCTCCTGGGCGATCAGCTCCCGCTCGCTGACGGTCAGCGGGAACTGCGTGAAGCCGTGGGCGGCCTCGGCGACCACCTCGAGTACGGTGTCGTTGCCCGCCGCCTCCCAGCGAGCCGCCATGAACAGCGTGTCGTCCAGCAGCAGATCCTGGGTGCCGACCACGAACCGGGCCGCCGGCAGGCCGGCCAGGTCGGCGTACAGCGGGGAGACGTCGGGCCGCCGGAGCTCCTCCGCGCTCATGCCCGGCACGAACTGCTCATAGAACCAGCCCATGGTCGGCGTGGACAGGACCAGGTTGAGGTCGCCCCACAGCCGCTGGCTGGGCGTCATCGCCAGGTCGAAGACGCCGAAGGTCAGCTGTGCGGCGCGGAACGCCGCGGCCCGCGCGCCCAGGCGCAGCAGGGTGACCACCGCCAGATGCCCGCCGGCCGACTCGCCGCCGATCGTCAGCCGGTCCGTGCCGAACTCACGCACGGCGTTGTCGATCAGCCAGCGCGCCGCGTCCTCGCAGTCATCGGGCCCGGCCGGGTACGGGTGCTCGGGTGCGAGCCGGTAGCCGACGCTGACCACCGCCATCTCGGCGGCCGTCGCGAGCCGCCACAGCGCGGCGTCCTGGCCGTCCGCCGAGCCGAAGACCCATCCGCCGCCGTGGATGTGCAGGTGCACCCCGCGTACGACGGGCGGGACGAACACCCGCAGCGGCACCTGACCCGCGCGCCCTGTGATCGCACGGTCCTGGCCCTCGTCCACCCGCGCCGGCACCGGGAACGGTCCCTCGCCGCTTTCACGCGCCGCCCGCGATGCCACCGGATCGTTCAGCTCATAGTGGGCAGGCAGAGTGGCGAGGACCTCGATCAGGGTCTGGTTGAAGGAGCGGGTCTGCGCGGCGACGTCCGCGCCGGTCGTGATGAGCATGGCCCCAGCCTGCCCCAGCCGCCCCCTGCGGAACAGGCCCGAACGCTCATCGCCGATGGTCAAGGCACGGGATCGCTACGCTCTGGCCATGAGCGAGTCCCCCCGAATCTTCTCCCGCGTCCTCGACGGAAACGTGTGCGTCTACGACCCGTCAGGCGATGCCCAGGGCGTGCTCGATCCGGTGGTGGTGTTCCCCGTACGGCCGGGGGACGAGGTCCTCGGCCATACCGGCTCCGCCGATCTCAGCCGTGCGGTCTACACGACCACGGACGCCGTTGCCTGCGTCACCGACGGCGGGACCGAGCTTTGGCGCTATGACCTCGAACCCCGGTCGACCACGAAACACGGCCACAGCCCCAGCTGCAGGTTCTCCGCCGACGGCGCACTGGTATGGGTCTACCGGCCCGACGC
The DNA here is from genome assembly GCF_006716425.1 of Actinoallomurus bryophytorum. Lineage (NCBI taxonomy): Bacteria > Bacillati > Actinomycetota > Actinomycetes > Streptosporangiales > Thermomonosporaceae > Actinoallomurus > Actinoallomurus bryophytorum. The sequence goes on along the minus strand of NZ_VFOZ01000003.1, from coordinate 281,979 downwards.
CATGGCTGGCCGGGGCGGCGTCGACAAGTGGGTCGTGCTCGATGCCGAGAAGGGCACCGTAGTGGCCCAAACCGACCTGGGAACCGTCGGCCATGGCGCCATCCACTTCCGGCATCCCGACGGCGTGCACATGCTCCTCGACGTCGGCGAAGGTCAGGACGGCTCGAACCTGTTCCGCGGAGCCCTCGACGGTGGCGACCTGAACCTGTTCACCTACCCGTGGGGCGACCGGGCGCTGATCGACCTGGCGGCCGACGGCGAGCAGTTCATGACCATCGATGACGACCAGTCCGACGTGGCGTTCCACACCTATCCGGACGGCGAGGAATTCCTTCGCCTCCCCCTCGAAGCCTTCGGATACGAGACCGAGGAGTGGAGCGAGGCCTACGTCGAATGGAGTAGCGGCTACCTGGACTCCGAAACGGCCATCGTCACGATCGGGGGCGAGGACGAGGACGGGCAGGAGTGGTGGCACCACTACCGGGTCGGCATTCGCACCGGAGAGGTCGGCCCCAGGCTCGACCAGCGGACGTCGTGTGTCATCGAGCCCGCCGGCGACGGTTCCTGGCTCACCACGGACGCCGACGGCCGCCCCGTACGCCGGTTGAACGGTTGAATATCCCGTCGAGCCGGGGCAGGCCGGTCCCTAGCATGGGGCGGTGCTGACACCCGAACTCCCGATCAGGACCGAACGGCTCCTCCTGCGCGCCTACACCGAAGACGACCTCGACGACCTGCACGACATCCAGTCCCGGCCGGACGTGGCCCGCTACCTGTACTGGGGCACGAGGGACCGCGAACAGACGCGCGAGTCCCTGCGGTTGAAAATCGCCGCGTCGGAGCTGCGCGAGGAGGGGGAGAACCTCACGCTCGCGGTCGAACTGCCCGGGACCGGCAAGGTGATCGGCGACGTCCTGCTCATCTGGGTCAGCCGCGAGCACCGGCAGGGCGAGATCGGCTACATCTTCCATCCCGGCCACGGCGGGCACGGGTACGCCACCGAAGCCGCCGAGGTGATGCTGCGGCTCGGCTTCGAAGATCTCGGCCTGCACCGCGTCGTCGGCCGCCTGGACGGGCGCAACACCGCGTCGGCGCGTGTGCTCGAACGCCTCGGCATGCGGCGTGAGGCCTGCTTCGTGCAGAACGAGGTCGTCAAGGGCGAATGGACGGACGAGCTGGTCTACGCGATGCTCGAGGACGAGTGGTCCGCGCGCGCCTAGCGATCAGGCGGGGAGCCGGTTGACGGCATGCTCGCCGGTGGCCCACAGGTACTGCACCGCGTACGCGCGCCAGGGCCGCCATGCCATCGAGTGACGGGTCAGCGCCGCCGGCGTCGCGGGCAGGCCGAGCTGCCGGGCGGCCATGCGAACGCCCAGGTCGGTGGGGATGAAGGCGTCCGGGTCGCCGAGTGAGCGCATCGCGATGGTCTCGATCGTCCAGGGCCCCATGCCGGGCAGCACGGCGAGCCGCTCACGTGCCCGCGCCCAGTCACTGCCGGGGCCCAGGTCGATCTCGCCGGCGGCGAGCGTATGGGCCAGGGTCGTCAGGGTCGTACGGCGTGCCTGCGGGAAGGCGAAGGAGGAGGGGTCCACGGTGGCCACCGTGGCCGAGTCGGGGAACAGGTGGGTCAGCCCGCCCTCGGTGTCGGTGACCGGCTCGCCGTGGGCGCTCACCAGACGGCCCGCGTGGGTACGGGCGGCGGCGGTGGAGACCTGCTGGCCGATCACGGCACGGATGGCGAACTCCTCCCCGTCCACGGTGCGCGGCACCCGCCGTCCGGGATGCTTGTCCACGTACGGTGCCAGCGCGGGGTCCTCGCGCAGCAGCTCGTCCACGGCCACCGGGTCGGCATCCAGGTCCAGCAGCCAGCGGCACCTGCTGATCGCGATCGACAGGTCGCGCAGGTCGGCGAGCGCCAGCCGGCACCCGATGTGGTCCGGGGCCGGCCGGAGGGAGACGATCCCCGGTCCGTGCGGAAGACGCAGGGTGCGCCGGTACGCGCCGTCGCGCCACTCCTCGACCCCGGGTACGCCCGTCGCCGCCAGGTGGCCGAACAGGTTGTCGGGAAGCAGCGGCGCGCGGAACGGCAGGCGCAGCGCGAGGGTCCCGGCGGTCTCCGGCGGGCGGCCGCGCCCGACGCGGGCCCTCAGCTCGGTCGGGGACAGGGCGAAGACCTCGCGCACCGTGTCGTTGAACGCCCGGATGCTGGAGAACCCCGAGGCGAACGCGATGTCGCTCATCGGCAGCGTGCTGGTCTCGATCAGCAGCCGGGCGGTCTGCCCACGCTGGGCCCGCGCGATCGCCAGCGGCCCCGCGCCGAGCTCGGCGCGCAGCTGGCGTTCGATCTGGCGGATGCTGTAGCCCAGGCGGCTCGCCAGCCCCGGCACGCCCTCACGGTCGATGATCCCGTCCGCGATCAGCCGCATGGCGCGGGCGACCAGGTCGGCGCGCTCGTTCCACTGCGGTGAGCCGGGGCTGGCATCGGGACGGCACCGCTTACAGGCCCGGAACCCGGCCTGCTGAGCCGCCGCGGCACTGGGGTAGAAACGCATGTTCGCCACCTTGGGCGGCACGACCGGGCAGCTCGGCCGGCAGTAGATCCCGGTGGTGACCACCCCGGTGAAGAACCAGCCGTCGAAGCGTGCGTCCTTGGACTGCACGGCCCGCACACAGCGTTCCACGTCCTCATGCATGAGGTGAGCATCACCTATGGCCACCCACCCAAGCTAGCGGAAAAACGACACCATGCTCGGTGTGCCTCCGGCGACGATGGGCCCAGCGGGCACCGAAGCGGCCGAACACGGGCGGACGGATGCGCGAAGCGCCTGCCGCCGCGCCCTACGATCAAAGAATGACAACGGCCCAGGACAGGGCGCCGAAGCCCCCGCAGCCCGGCCTTCCCTGGGCCGGCCGGCCGCAGCGCGCCGATCTGATCTGCTGGTTCGGCATCGCGGCGAGCGGTCTTTACGCCCTGGCTCTCATCCCCATCCGGCCGCTGCTCATCGGTCACCATCCGGTGCTGCTGGAGCTGCTCACGGGCAGCATGACCTCGATCGTGACCGCCGGGGCGTTCGCGCGCGTCGGACAGGTCCCCATAGCGGTCGCCGTCGCCGCGGCCGTACCCGGAATGATCATGTTCGACCCGTTCTTCTGGTGGGCGGGACGCCGCTGGGGCCGGGGCATGCTCACGATCTTCGCGGGCCGCAGCCGTCGCGGCGGGCGGCTGGTCGTACGGGCGGAGAAATACGGCCGCCGGCTCGGCTGGCTCGGCGTCGTGCTCGCCTACTACCTGCCGATCCCCGCGGCCCTCGTCTTCGTGGTCGCCGGCTGGACCGGGATGCGGCTGCTGACGTTCGTGCTCCTGGACGCCCTCGGCGCCCTGCTGTGGATCTCGCTGCTCGCCGGTCTGGGCTACTACCTCGGCCAGGACGCCGTGGACGTCGCCAAGACCATCTCCCACTACGGCCTGTGGATCTCGATCGGGCTGGTCGTCGTGGTCATCGTCACCCAGCGGGTGCGCAACCGCCGCCCGGAGGCCCCGGTGGAGGACCCGGCGCCCTGACCTGCGGGTCAGTGCCGCCGGTGCGGCGGTGGGGGTGGTGGCGGGGGCGGCAGGGAGTCCAGGCCGGGCGCCTCCTGCGGCCAGACCACCAGCACCGGACACGGCGCGTGGTCGATGACGAAACGCGTCGCGGGACCGAGACTGCGCGGCCCCAGCCGCTCGCGGTCGCCGTCACGCGCGCAGATCAGCAGGTCGGCGTCCTCGGCGGCCCGTACGACCTCCTGCTCGACGCGTCCACGGCGCCGCATCGTCCGTACCGGCCCGCCGAGGAGCTCGGCCGCGGCCGCCAGCAGTTCCTCGGCGGCGGTCTCCGACAGCTCCTTCAGCCGGTCACCGGGGTCGCGCCCGGGACGGCCACGGCCGAGCAGCCCGGCGAACGCCCCGTGCGCGGCACCGGCCGCCTCGGGCCCGATGACGTGGAGCAGGGTGAACTCCGCGCCGGGCGGCGCGAGCGTACGCGCCGCGTCGACGGCCGCCCGCCACGTGCCCTCCGTCACCCAGATGATCACCGACATGGCATCAACCTCCGATCACCGTCAGCATCGCCCACAGTGCCACCGTCGCCCCTGCCAGCGTGGCCGGAACCACCGCCAGCCCCAGGCGGGTGAACTCCCCCAGGGCCGGTTCCTCGTCGCGTTCGTGCAGGACCCGCCGCCACAGCAGGGTGGCCAGCGACCCGACATAGGTGAGGTTGGGGCCGAGGTTCACCCCGATCAGCGTGGCCAGCACCGGGCCGGGCCCGCCGGCCGCGACCAGCGGCGCCAGCGCCAGCACGGCGGGCAGGTTGTTGATCAGGTTGGCGAGGACGGCGGCGACGGCCGCCACCGCCAGCAGCGCGAGCAGGCTCGAACCGTGCGGGAGCACCCTCCCGGCCGCGGAGCCCAGGCCGTTGTCCACCACCGCCTTGACCACGATCCCGAGCGCCAGCACGAACAGGCAGAACAGCGGGCTCGCCGACCCGGCCAGGCCGCGCACGCTCGTACGCCGCCGCGCCAGCGCCCGTACCGACAGCACCAGCGCGCCGCCCAGCGCCGCCCACGCCGGGTTCAGCCCGGCGAGGGAGACCAGCGCGAAGCCGGCGAGGGTCAGCGCCAGCACCACCAGGGTGAACACCGGAAGGCGCGCGCGCTCCGCCGCCGGTTCGGCGCTCGTGCCGGCGCCGGCCGCGAGGTCGGTGCGGAAGAAACGCCGGAACACCAGGTACTCGATCGCGATGGCGACCAGCCACGGCAGCGACATCAGCGCGGCGAACCGGGCGAAGGACAGCCCGCTCGTGTGGAAGGCCAGCAGGTTGGTCAGGTTCGAGACCGGCAGCAGCAGTGACGCCGAGTTGGCCAGATGCGTGCAGGCGTAGACGTGCGGCCGGGGACGCGCGCCCGCACGCGCGGCCGTCGCGAACACCACCGGCGTGAGCAGTACGACGGTCGCATCGAGGCTGAGCACCGCGGTGACGAGGGCGGCCACCACGAACACGCCGGCCAAGAGCCGTTCGGGCCGTCCCCGGCAGGCCCGCGCCAGCAGGTCACCTGCGGCGGTGAACAGCCCCTCGTCGTCGCACAGCTGGGACAGCACCAGCACGGCCGCCAGGAACCCCACGACCGGAAGCAGCTGCCTGACCTGCCCCCACGCCTCCGACGGCGACACCGCGCCCACGGCCACGACCAGCAGGGCCGCGGGTACTGCCGCCGCGGCCTCCGGCAGCCGCCGGGGACGCGCGACGGCGAACGCCAGCACCGCGAGCAGCGACACGACGGAAACGACCTCGGCGACGACGGTGCTCAGTGCGGCCTCCCGACCCGGCCGCGGCCGGGTCGGCTCTCCCGCCCTGCCCACCGCGACGCCTCAGCCTCGGATTATGTCGGACGGCCGGGCTCACCTGCGCCGGGTGACGCGCACGACGACATCATCGAGGGGGCCGCTCGACCCTCATGGCGTGGCCGGGTCGAACTCGTTCGCCACGATGCGCCGGTCATGTACGCCGGCCGCCTGGTCCGAGGCGAGCCACACGATCGGCGGGGCCATCACGGCCGGGTCCAGCAGCCGCGCCCGGACCTCGGCGGGAGCGTCATCGGGGACCATCCCGGTCCGGGTGCCCCCGCCGGGGAGCAGGATGTTGACGGTCACCGGGCCGCCGGCCAGATCCGCCGCCATCACCCGCGACAACGCCTCGACGCCGGCGCCCGACGGCCCGTACGGCACGAAGCCACCGCGGACCATCGTCCGCTCGTTCATCGAGATGTTGACGATCCGCCCCCCGCCCTGGCGGAGCATCGGCGGCACCACCGCGCGGGCCATGAGGAAACAGCCGACGACCTTGGTCTCCACGACGTCACGGAAGCCGGCCGGCGTCACCTCCCAGAACGGCTGCGGCTCCGACAGGAAACGGGGGTTGACCGTACGCATGCCGATGCCCGCGTTGTTGACGAGCATGTCGATGCCGCCCCACGCGTCGTGAGCCCGGGCGACACAGGCGGCGACCGAGCGCTCGTCACGCACGTCGAGGCGGCACGGGATCACCGGCGGGCCGAGCTCCTCGGCCGCCTGTTCGGCCCGTGCCTGGTCGCGGCCGGTGACCATCACCCGTGCGCCGGCCTCGGCGAGCGCGGCCGTCATCGTCGCGCCCAGACCGCTGGTGGCGCCGGTCACCAGGACGCGGATCCCGTTCAGCTCGCTCCCGGGTGTTGATGTAGAGCTGGACATGACGCCCCTTCTCAGATGATCGTCGGTGGGGTTCGACGTTAGGATTTAGAGCATGCTCGAGGTCAACCCGGGACCCGCATCCGGACCCGCACGCTCCGGCCCGCAGGAGGGCCTGAGCATCGGCGAGGCAGCTCGCCGCACCGGCGTCAGCGTGCACACCCTGCGCTACTACGAACGCGCCGGGCTGGTCGTCACCCCCATCGACCGCACCGCCGGCGGCCGGCGCCGCTACCACCGGCTCGACCTCGACTGGATCCTCGTCTGCACCCGGCTGCGCGCCACCGGCATGCCCATCAAGACCATCCGCCGCTACGCGCGGCTCGTGTCAGCAGGGCGCGGCAACGAGAAAGAACGCCTCGCCCTCATGGAAGCCCACCGCGCCGACGTGATGGCCAAGCTCGCCGAGATACAGGAGAACCTCGAGCTCATCGACCACAAGATCGACGTCTACCGAGGCCGGCTCGCCGCGGGCGACGCCGACCGGCTGTGGGCACCCAGCCGCCTGCCGGATGCCCGCTGAGCGAGCCCTGACCGAAGTGACGATGGTGGCGAGTCCCTCCATGAGGACGGTCGGGCGGAAGCGGAGGTAGCGTGATCATCAAGGGGTGGCACAGCGTGTCCGGGACGTTCACCGGCGTGGTGGTCATCACGGTGGCCGCGCTCCCGTTGGCCGCGCTGGTGGTGTGGGCTCTGGCAGGCCGTCGACGCGTCACCGGCACCGCGCCGGCTTGGGCGTGGCGGATGTCGCTGGCCGAGGTCGGCATCGTCTACGGGACGGTGCCGTGGGTATGGATGATCATGTCGCCGGGCGGCCGGGCCGGCACCGCCCGGGTGAGCCTGGTACCGCTGCGGGACCTGTCCCACGTGCTCGCGGCCGGGCCGGGGACCGCGACGGGCCAGGTCGTCGGCAACCTGCTGGTGTTCGCGGCACTGGGGTTCTTCGCCCCGCTGCGGTTCGCCTCGCTGGCGTCGGTACCCCGGATTCTGACCCTCGCGGCGGGCTGCTCGGTCTCGGTCGAGGTCGCGCAGTACGTCCTGCGGCTGGACCGCGTGTCCTCCGTGGACGACGTACTGCTCAACGCCGCCGGCGCCGGGCTGGCCGCGCTGGCGTCACGCCGCTGGTGGCCCGCCACGGCCGGCACGTCGCCGGACCGACCTCCGCCGGCCCCGGTACCCGGCTCCGCCACCCCGCTCACGGAACCGGAGCCGTACGGGTCATGTCGATAGCCACAACGGAACGGTCAGTGGCGTCAGCGTGCTGGGGACCGCGGAGCCGCCGCCACTGACCGTTCGCAAGGGGAACCTGCTTATCCGCCTGAAGAAGGCTGCTGCCACGGTTTGTCCACGACGGCCGTCTTCAGCAGGGCGTCGCGATTTACTGGCCTTCCCGTCTTCGCGTCGGTAAAGGCCGATCCGAGGTAGTGGTAGGTGCGGGAGTCGACGATGATCTGTTCGCGAAACTTGCCGTCGCCCGAAAGGGACGTGAAAGCGTCACCGCGCCGTCCCGCCGCGTCGAGTACGCCACGCTGGAAGCCCACACCGCCGATCTTCGGGAAAACCCGGAAAAGGCCCGCGCTCACCCTTGGCGGCAGGGGGTAATTGGCGAACAGTGCGCGTATCAGACTCATTGTCTGGTCCAGCCGGGTCCGCATTGGAAGGTTGGCAAAGAACTTGCCGCCTGGATTGCGGCGCAGGTATCTAGCTTCCATTTGGTCGATCACAGTCTCATGGGCGTCTACCTTCGTGTTGATCCAGGCGAGCAGGCGATCCGGGTCACCGGGCAGTGCGGCGACCTCTGCGTGGTCCAGCACCGGTGGCCACAGGGTCTTGTCCCTCTTGAAGGTGCCGATGAAGCCGCTGTCCTTCGGCGGCATGGCCTCCAGGGCGCCGTCGCCGCGGAACCAGTACTGGTTCACCGTCGGCTTCCCCGTACGGTCTCCGTCGCTCCAGTCCAGGGACTTGATGTACAGCCACTGGTCTTTGCGGGGGTAGGGGGGCGGCTGCTTCTCGATGGCCTGGGCGGCGCGCTCGGCCAGTTCCTGGGCGTTCGCCGCCGGCGCGATGACGCGGGGCCCGCCGGATGGCAGAACCGACGGCACCACGGCGAGACCGGACACGACCGCCACGGTCACCATGGCCGCCACCGCCGATCGGCGGCTCCACCAAGGCCGTACGGACCGCCGCGCCGAACGTACCGGTCCGTGGATCTCTCGCATCAATGCGGCCCGCGCGGTGCGTTCCGCCTCCGATGTGATTGGCGGAATGTCCGAGCGCATTCCAGCGATCCTGGCTATATCGGCCGCTCTAGGGTCATTCACAATCACACCTCCTGAATCCGCGTCGTCGGGTCGGCCCCGAGCGCCGCCTGCATCTTCTTGCGCGCCCGGTGCAGCCGGGACCGTATGGTGCCGATCGGCACTTCAAGGGCCTGCGCCATCTCCTCGTAACTGAGTCCGCCCCAGGCCGCCATCAGCAGGACGTCCCGGTCGTCCGGTGACAGTCGCCCGAGCGCCTTGGCCATCCGCCGTTCATCCATCTGGGCGGTCACCCGGGCGGCCACGGCGTCCGCCATGGGCTCGGGTAGGGGATCCATGCCCGTACGGTGCAAGACGCGCAGGTACCGCTGTTCGCTGCGCCGGTGCCTGGCGACCAGGTTGGTGGCGATGCCGTAGAGCCAGGGGCGGGCCATGGCCCGTTCGGTGTCGTAGGAATGCCGCCGCCGAAACGCGGCGAGGAAGGTCTCCGCCACGATGTCGTCGGCGGCATCGGTGCCCAGCCGCCGGGCGACGTAGTGGTGAATCTGCTCCACGTAGCGGTCGAACAATCCGGCGAAAGCCTCCGGGTCGTGCCACGAACGTCGGATCAGGGCGGCGTCTTGTTCGTGGATGTCATGGCCGGACGCCTGCCGTGCGGTGTCCGCGCCCGTCACACTGCGACCCAATGTCGTCTCACCAGATGGCTCCTTCACGGATAAGAGGCGATGGTCACACTGATGTCTCCCGAAGCCCGGGGTCGAGTTCGCGGAAATTCCGCTTTTGAAAGGTCTCCACGGACGTATATCGCTGACCTGCGGAGACTCAGGAGGATTGGCCACGACAACTGAATGGCGCCCCGATACCCTGCCGGCCGGTTACGTTATGCAACGACCTGTCACTCACCGCGCTCGACGCGGTCTCCCCTCCCGGAGGTTCCGGAATGGTGGCACAGCGCGACCCGTACGATCTGCCCGCGGTCCGGGCGTTCGCCGCCGAGTTAGCCGCCTGGCGGTGCGACGCGGGCTCCTCCAAGATCGAACTCGCCGAGACGCTGGGATACACCCCGCAGCTCATCAGCCAGTTCGAGGCGAGCAAGAACATCCCGTCGAAGAAGTTCGCCGAGGACGCCGACACCCACTTCGAGACCAACGGCGTGTTCGTACGCCTCTGGAAACTGATCAACGAGACGCGTCACCTCGCCGCACTGCCACCGGGCTTCAACGATTTCGTCGCGCGTGAAGCCGCGGCGTCCACGATGCATGTCTTCGAACCCAACGTGATCAAAGGAATCTTCCAGACCCGCGAGTACGCCTACGAGGTAATGAGGGCGGGCCGCGGTCTCGAGGAGATCGAACAGCTCGTCAACAAGCGCATGGACCGCCAGGAGATCCTCAATCGGCCGGAGCCACCGCGCATCGTCGCCATCTTTGATGAGGTGGCCATCCGGCGGACGATCGGCGACCACCAGGTCATGCGCGGGCAGATCCATCGCCTCACCGAGGTGGCGGAACTGCCCAACGTGACAATGCAGATCGTTCCGAGTGGCAAGGGCGCCTATCCCGGGCTGATGGGAGCGTTCACCATTCTGGGATTCGATGACGGTCCGGAGGCGGTATACGCGGAAGGGCACGTGGGCGGCCAGATCACGGCCGATCGTGCCATCGTCCGGGAATACAAGCTGCGCTACGATTTGATCAGGGGAGCAGCGGTCTCCGCAGATGAATCCCTAAAATTACTCCACGTGACTTTGGAGAGTCTATGAGCGCCCTCGACCTGTCGCCTGACCAGTGGCGTAAGAGCAGCCGCAGCGGCGACACCGGTGGGGATTGTGTCGAGGTCGCCACGCTTACCGTGGACGTCCGGCCTGGCTAGGTGCGGCCCGTTTCCACAGAACCGATAGCGTTTCGGCCGTGACGGGGTTCCTCGAGAAGACGTTCGGGCTTACGGGCCGGGTGGCCATGGTGACCGGCGGAAGTTCCGGCATCGGGCGCGGCATCGCGGGTGCGCTGGCGGGGGCGGGAGCGAGCGTCGTGCTCATCGCCCGGCGCGAGGCCGCCCTGCGAGAGACGGTCGCCGACCTGGAGTCCGGCGGCGGCCGTGCCGCCTACGTCGTAGCCGACCTGGGCGAGCGTACACAGGTGGCACGGGCCGGCGACGAGGCGGAACGGGCGTTCGGCGAACCGGACATCCTGGTGAACTGCGCAGGTATCAACCTGCGGCCGCCCATGGACGAGCTGGACGAGCCCGCCTGGGACCACACCATGGCGGTCAACCTGGACGCACCGTTCCTGCTCGGCCAGCGGTTCGGGCCGGGCATGGCAGGTCGCGGGCACGGCCGCATCATCAACGTCGCCTCCCAGCAGTCGTTCCGCGCGTTCGGCAACAGCGGCGCGTACGGCGCCTCCAAGGGCGGACTGGTCGCCCTGACGCGCTCACAGGCCGAGGCCTGGTCCGCACGCGGCGTGTGCTGCAACACGCTGGTACCCGGCTTCGTGATCACCCCCTTGGTCACCCACATCCCCCCAGAACGCCACGCCGCGATGGCGGCCCGCACCCTGATCGGCCGCAACGGCGAACCGAACGACTTCGCCGGCGCCGCCGTCTTCCTCGCCAGCACCGCCTCGGCCTACGTCACCGGCCAATCGATCTTCGTCGACGGCGGCTTCTCCGTGCACTAGCTCAGCCGTCCGGGGCCACCGGCCCGTCCGAGGTGAGGACGCGGATGCGCGGCTGCGCTCCGGTCCATAATGGTCGGCCATGCGGCTCTCATGGACGCACGTGGGGCGGATCTGGACCAACGGTGAGCCGTTCCTGGCGATGGACGCGCGCTTGCGTGAGCACTGGCACGGCGGCACCGACGAGGACGCCTTCGAGGAGATCTGCGACCTCGGGTGGGAGGTGACGGGCCTGCCGGTGGGGCCGGACCGGGCGGCGCTGGTGGGCACCGACGGAGTCGTCGGGGACGAAGGATGGCTCGAGGTCTTCACCGCCGGGCACGATGCGCTCGCCGTCGTTCAGGTCTCCGGCGCGGACTACGGCTCGCTTCTCGGCACCGCGCTCGGCTTTCCCACTGGGGAGGACACCCCAGGCGACGTGATCGAGGTGGGCAGCGGCGCGCTCGCGCTGTTCAGCGCCGCCCTGGACGGTACGGGGCCGGACGGCGCAGAGCTGGTGCGCGCGGACCCGGGACCGCCACCCGTCACGAGACCGCGGACGCCGCGCGGCATCGCCCCCGGTCTCCTGGTCGCCATGGACCGAGGTGCGTACACGCTCCGCGTGCGGTGGTACACCGAGCTGGGAGACGACGGCTGTTTCGCGCGCTGGCTGCTCATGCCCCGGGGCGACGACGGCTAAGGCCCGGCCGAGTACTCAACGAGGTGCTCGGCCAGCGCCCGTACGGCCCCGCGCAGCTCCTCCGGCGTCCGGATGACGAACGGGCACCCAAGCCCGGCCAGCAGCTGCGCCATGCCGTCCAGGCGTTCGGCGCGGGTCCGCAGCAGGACGCCGCCCTCGGTCTCGCTGAGCGTGCCCACGGTCGGCGGGATCCGGCGGCGCGCATCGGCTAGGGGCGTTTCCAGCACGACCTCGACCTCATGCGCGTACGGCACCGACGCCAGCGACTCCGTCACCCGCGCGACGGCGTCGAACCCGCCCGGGTCCGCGTAGGTGGCCTCTAGCGGCACCGCCGACGTGACCCGGTCCACCCGGAACGTGCGCACCTGCCCGCGCCGGTGGTCGAACCCCGAGGCGTACCAGCGGCCGGAGTGGAACACCAGGCCGTAGGTGTCCAGTTCGCGTTCGCTGTCCTCGCCCTTCCACGAGCGGTACGTGAGGCGTACGCGATGGCGGTCGCGCGCCGCGGCGGCCAGCACCAGCAGCACCGAGGCGTCCGGCATCGCCCCCTCACGCGGCATCAGGGTGAACCCGAGGGTCTCGTGCAGCGCGGCGACGCGGTCCCGCAGTTGCGCGGGCAGCACGCGGCGGATCTTGTCCAGGGCGCCGTCCGTCGCGATCCCGAGTCGCTGCCCGACCAGCAGGCCCAGCACGACCGCCACCGCCTCGTCGTCGGTGAACATCAGCGGCGGCAGCTTGTACCCGGGCAGCAGCCGGTAGCCGCCGTAGCGTCCGCGCCGTGCCTCCACCGGGATGCCCAGCTCGGCCAGGCGCAGGGCGTACCGGCGTACGGTGCGCTCGTCCACGCCGAGGCGGTCGGCGAGTTCAGGGCCGGTCAGCTCACGGCGTGTCTGGAGCAGTTCCAGCATGGCCAGCACGCGCGTGGTCGGATGCGACATCGCCTCTCCCGTCATTCCCCGGCGAATATGCCATTTATACCGGGCGGACCCTGTCCGGATTCGCCTCTAGCGTCGGGGGCACACCGAACGGAAAGGAAATGCGTGATGGCGACATTCGTACTGGTCCCGGGGTTCTGGCTCGGCGCCTGGGTGTGGGACGCGGTCGGGCGGGAGCTGCGGGCGGGCGGCCATGAGGTGCATCCGGTGACGCTGACCGGGCTCGGCGACCGGGCGCACCTGGCAACGCCCGAGGTGGACCTGGACACCCACGCCGCCGACGTGGTCAACGCGATCGAGTACGCGGGGCTGGAGGAGGTGATCCTCGTCGGGCACAGCGGCGGCGGCCTGCCGGTCGCGCTGGCCGCCGACCGGATTCCCACGCGGCTGTCGCGCGTGGTCTACCTTGACTCGGCGCCGCTGCCGGACGGGATGGCCCAGTTCGACGTCAATCCGCCCGAGGCGCAGGAGGAGATCGAAAAGCGGGTGGCAACCGAGGGTGACGGCTGGCGGCTGCCTCCCCCGGCCTTCACCGGAGAGGACCCGGTCAACCAGGCCGGGCTGAGCGAGGCCGATCTTGCGCTGCTGCGCGAGCGCGGCGTGCCGCAGCCGTTCGCCACGGCCCGGCAGCCGCTGCGGCGCGACCACCACACGTCGGTGCCCGAGACGCTGGTGACCTGCATCTTCCCCGAGCCGCAGGTACGGCAGATGATCGCGGACCGGCACCCGATGTTCGCGGGGTTCGACGGACCGCCGCAGGTGGTGTCGTTGCCGACGGGGCACTATCCGATGCTGTCGCGGCCCGCCGATACGGCGCGGATGCTCGGGTCACTTGCCTGACTCGGCGCGCTTCTTCAGCGCGGCGTTCATCGCGTCGAAACGCGAGCAGTCCGCGTCCATGGTGCCGTGCATGAACGGCACCGCGATGCCACGGAAGGTCTCGGCCTGGGTGAACCTCACCCTGCCCTGACCGGCCGGCTCGATCGTGAACCGCTGCTCGCCGTCGGCCAGGCCGCCGATCTCGTGAAAGTCGTTCGCCCAGCGCAGCTCACGCCCGGGTTCGGCGGCCCGTACGGTCGGGCGGATCGTGGAGACGCCGCGGTCGGAGTGGACGCGCAGGGTCAGGGTCCGGCCCTTGACCGCCTGGCCGTCGACGACGGTGATCTCGGGATTCCAGCGGGAATAGGCGCGCAGGTCGGTCAGGACGTCCCAGACCCGGTCGGCGGGTGCGGCGATCTCGACGGACCGGCTGACGGTGTACGGGTGGCCGCGCCCCCACAGGTAGAAGGCGACGAACACGATGACGGGCGCGAGGATCCCTGCAAGCAGCCGCCTCACCATGCACGGGAGCATGCCACAGGCGTCGCTTATCGGACATACGGGTAGGGAATTTCCTACGCTTGACAGGTAGGAGATTCCCTACCTATTGTCTCCGCTACGGCCGGAGACCGGCCTCGAACGCCCCCGGCGCCGCGTGCCGGACCTGCGGTGATGGTCGGCGGCGCCGCCTCGCGACGTCCTTGATGAGGAGCACTTGTGAATGACGACCCGCGGACGATCCGCGTCGACGAGTTCCTGCCCCACCCGCCCGCGAAAGTGTGGCGGGCGCTGACCGACTCCGCCCTGCTGGCCCGGTGGCTCATGCCGAACGACTTCGAGCTGGAGATCGGCCACACCTTCACCTTCCACGGCACACCCCAGCCGAAGGCGGGGTTCGGCGGCATCGGCCACAGCGAGGTCCTCGACTTCGAGACGGAGCGCATGCTCAAGATCAGCTGGTGCGCCGATCCGGATGACGCGAGCGGGCTCGACTCCACGGTGACCTTCGTCCTCGAGTCCGAGGGCGCCGGCACCCGCCTGTTCCTCACCCACGACGGCTTCGATCCGGAAGACCCCTACCAGGTGGTGGGGCGGCGCTTCATGGGCGGCGGCTGGCCGCGCATCGTCAAGGGCATCGACGCCGCGATCAGGGACGGCGTCCAGGTCGGACCGTGACGCCGGAACGGGTCAGCCGACCTTGACGGAGTCGAGCACCTGGTCGAGGTCGCCCTGGTTGGCGAAGGTGTCGGGTATCGAGACCCACAGCTCCCCCAGGCGCCGGTTCCCGAGGTCGACGACCATGATGGCCACCGTGTCGGCCGAGAACTTCCAGTGCCGCGTCTTGGCGGCGGTGAAGTCGAGCCGGAACCGCTCCAGCCACGCCTGGTGCCCGTCCACGGCGCGCGCCCCGGAGAAGATCGGGGTCCGGTCGGCGGCGAGGTCGAAGTTCTCGTGCATGATCCGCGCGGTGACGTTCCGGTCGACCGTCGACAGGTTCTGCGGGCCGGTGTAGCCGGCGCTCTCGGCGGCGCGCGGGACGCCGGACAGGCTCGTCGCGTTGAAGCTCTCGTACTGCTCGAACGGCTCCTGCACGACCGACACCTGACCTCCGCTGAACATGTCCGTACGCAGCCAGCCGCTGTCGGCGGGCGTCCACGGCGGGCCCAGCCGGTCGTAGGAGATGCCCGCCTTGCCGTCGGTGACCGTGCCGATGACGGCCGACCGGGTCACCTGCGCCGTGGCGGAGGCGGAGGCGCTCGCGGTCACCGAGGGCGAGGCCGTCGGCTCGGACCCGCCGTCGCCGTCGTCGCCCGCGATGAACATCACCGCGACGATCGCGACCACCACGGCGACCAGCCCGGCACCACCCGCGAGCACCCAGGGCAGCGTGTTGCGACGGGCCGGCTGTACGGGGACCTGCCCGTACGGGGGCTCCGGCTGCCCGTAGAGCGGGACGGGCGGGTCGTACAGGGGTGCGGGCTGCGGGCCCTGCGCGCGTTCGGTCTCCTCCGTCCACTGCCCGCCGTCCCACCAGCGCAGCAGGCCGGGGGTGCCGTACGGATCGTCGTACCAGCCGGAAGGAGTTTCAGACACGTCGGGCAATGCTAGAGGAACCGCCACCGTCCGGACGAGGGTTCTCCCAGGTACACGGTCCCAACGCCCCTCGCGTCGAAGGGTGGAGTATGGCCGGCGTCAGGCGGCGAGGCGGGTGATCGCGGCGATCGACCGGTCCACGTCCGCCTCGGTCGTGGTGGCGTTCGACACCGAGATCCGCATCAGCCGCCGTCCCCGCCAGGTCGTACCGCCCGCCCAGCAGGTGCCGTCCGCCTGCACCGCCGCCACCACTTCGTCGGTGCGCGCGTCGTCGCCGAAGGCGACCAGCACCTGGTTGAGGACCACCTCGTTCACCACCTCGAACCCGGCCGAGGCCAGGCCGTCGGCGAACCGGCGGGCCAGCGCGCAGCAGCGGTCGACCAGTGCCTCGACCCCGTCGCGGCCCAGTTCGCGCAGTCCGGCCCACGCGGCGAACCCGCGGGCCCGGCGCGAGGACTCGACGGTGAGCTCCGATCCCGCCGGGGCGCCGCCGGAGCCGACCAGGTACGCGGCGGCGTAGGACATGGCCGCCGCGTGCACGTCGGGCCGGGCGCAGAACGCGAAGGCCGAGTCGTAGGGGAGGTTCAGCCATTTGTGACCGTCGCAGGCCCACGAGTCCGCGAGCTCGACTCCGTCCACGAGATGCCGGGTCGCGGAGCCGGCCGCGGCCCACAGCCCGAATGCCCCGTCCACGTGCGCCCACCCACCGTGCCGGTGGATGAGTTCGCACGCCTCCCGTAGCCGGTCACAGGCGCCGGTGTTCACGTTGCCGGCCTGAAGAGCCACGATGGTGGGGCCCGGGGAGCCGGCTCGCAGCAGCGACCGCAGCGACCCGAGGTCGATGGCGCCGTTCGGCCCGGCGGGCACCGGCTCGACCACGTCCGTCCCGAGCCCGAGCAGCCGCAGCGACCGGTCGATCGTCGCGTGTCGCTCGTCCCCGGCGATCACCCGGATCGGCGGCGCTCCGAGCAGCCCGCGGCGTTCGACGTCCCAGCCCGCGTCCGCCAGCACCTGGTGCCGGGCGGCGGCGAGCCCGACGGTGTTGGCCGCTTGGCAGCCGGTGACGAAACCGGTCGACGCGGACGGCGGGATCCCCAGCAGGTCCTTCAGCCAGGCGCCCGCGGCGGCCTCGGCCGCGATGGCCGCCGGCGACGTGACGGCGTTGTGCGCGTTCTGGTCCCAGCCGGCGGCGAGGATGTCGGCCGCGGTCGCCGCCGGCAACGCGCCGCCGATGACGAACCCGAAGTAGCGCGGGCCGGCGGTGGCGACGAGACCGGGCCCGGCCGCGGCGAGCAGGTCCGCCAGCACCTGCTCCGGTGGCGAGGGGGCGGAGGGCAACGGGCCGGAGAACGCGTCGAGCAGCGCACTCTGGTCGATGGGTACTCCGACCGGCCGGTCCGGCAACGACCGCCGGTATCCGGCCGCGTGGTCGGCGGCCGAGCGGAACAGGCGACTCATTTCCTCCACTGACGCACCATATCCGCCGCCACGCCCTCGGCCAGGGAGCAGAGTGGACGGCGTCCCCGCCGGCCGATCGGCAGGAGCCCCGTCATCCCGTACCGAGCAGGGCTTGGAGGCCCTTGACCGCGCTGCGGCGGAACGTCGCGAAGTCGTGCCCGCCGGGTGCCTCGTGGTAGGTCACGTCGTAGCCCTTGGCCTGGAGGACCGTGCGCAGATGCCGGTTGGCGGCGCGCTGGTCGACGCCCGGTGACAGCGGTGACGCGCCGGTCTCGAGCAGGCCGACGTCGACCCAGAACCGGACCGGCCCTCGTGGCGCCGCGGCGTACTGCCGGGTCAGCCACTCCGGCTCGCCGTCCTTGCCCCAGCCCTCCGGCGCGGACAGGAAGCCCCACCAGCGGGCTGTCCGAGACCGACGGCACCGCCCCGAAGACGTCGGGGCGTTCGTAGGCCGCGAAGCAGGCGGCGAGGCCGCCGAGGCTGTTCCCGCCGACGACCACCTCCGCGGACAGGTCGTACGCCGACCGCAGCAGCGGCAGCAGCTCCTCGGTGGGCATCCGGGTCGTGGCCGGGTGGCAGGCCATCTCGGTCATCCGGGCGCTCATGCCGTCCGGCGGTCGTCCACGAAGGCGACGACCGCCGACGCGATCGCGCCCTCCCCACCGGCTCCGGCGATCTTCGCGGCCTGCGGGAAGAGGCGGCGGGGGTTGAACGGGTCGGCGTAGGAGCGTTCGCGTGACTCGGCCACGAGGCGGCCGAGCAGTGCGAGGTCCTCGTGGTCGGCGTCCAGGAACGGGTCGTCCACCAGGTACTGGTAGACGGTGGTGACCCCACGCGGTGCGACCACGCTGAGGTGCCACACCTGCGTGTCCGCCACCTGCCGCATCGGATGCGAGATCGCGTTGCGGTCCTCGAACAGCTGGGCGCCGCCCACCGGCACCTGCCGCTGCGGCCCGATCCGCACGAACGTCACCAGCAGGTCCGCGCCGGAGGGTTCGACCAGAGGCCCGCCTGCGGCGCGCAGGTCGCCGACAGGGGCTTTACCGCACTGACCGTGGAGGGCGTGGCGGCCCGGTCAGGGGTGCACAAGACCACGGTCTACCGGCGGTGGGGAAACGTCGCTGGCCTCATCGCCGACGCGCTGGAGCTGGCCGGGGGTGAGCCGTGGCCGGTGCCCGACACCGGCACGATCGAGGGCGACCTGCGCGCGCTCGCCCGGCTGGTCGCCGACGGTTTCGCCGATCCTCGCGAGGGCCCCGTCTCGACCGCCTTCGTCTCCGCCGCGATGCACGACGCCGACGCCGCCCGTGCCCTGCACGCCTTCTTCATGGCCCGCCACGACCAGTCCTCGGCCATCGTCACGCGCGCCGTCGCGCGCGGCGAGCTGAGCGCCGACGTCGACCCCGCCGAGGTCGTACGCGCCGCGGTCGCGCCGGTCTACTACCGGCTGTTCGTCTCCCATGAGCCGGTCGACGCCGCGGTGGCCGACCGTGCCGCGGGCGGGGCGCTGGCCGCCGCACGTGCCGGGGCGCTCAACGCGTCGGTCTGACGCCGTCGAAGTCGACGACCAGCCGGCGGGGCCCGCGCAGCGAGGAGCTCGGACGGTACGGCGGCGGGTCGGCGACCGCCCGCGGGTTCCGCAGCCGCCGCGCCAGCTCGCCGAGGGCGACCTGCGTCTCCAGCCGGGCCAGCGGAGCGCCGAAGCAGTAGTGGATGCCGCCGCCGAAGCCCAGGTGCTGGTTCGCCTCGCGGCACGGGTCGAAGCGCTCGGGGGCGCTGACGTAGTCCGGGTCACGGTTGCCCGCGGCGAGTGCCAGCACGATCGGCGCGCCGCGCGGGATGGTCGTGTCGCCGACGGTGATGTCATCGAGGGCCACCCGCGTCGCGGGAAAGTGCACCGGCGGCTCGTAGCGGAGCAGTTCCTCGACCGTGCCGTAGACCAGGTCCGGTTCGTGCCGCAGCCGTTCCAGCGTCTCGGGGTGGCGCAGCAGGGTGAGCATGCCGTTCGCGATCAGGTTGACGGTCGTCTCGTGCCCGGCGACCAGCAGCAGCGTCGCGGTCGTGACCACCTCGGCGCGCGACATGCCGCCCTGCTCGCCGCCCCCGGCCAGCAGGCCGGACAGCAGGTCGTCCCCGGGATCGCCGAGGCGGGCGTCGGCGAGGTCGCCGAGATAGTCCCCGAGCGCGCCGGTGGCCCGGTCGCGCCTGCGCTGGCGCTCGGCCATGTCGTCCTCGCCGGGGCCGATGGTCTCCACGATCTCGGTCGACCAGCCGTGGAACTTCGGCTCGTCCTCGCGCGGCACGCCGAGCAGCCGGCAGATCACCGTCACCGGGAACGGGTAGGCGACGGTCTCGACGAGGTCGGCGCGCTCCCGCCCGGCGAGGGCGTCGATCAGCCCGGTGACGATCGCGGCGAGCTCGGGCCGCATGCTCTCGACCCGGTCCGGCGTGCCGGGCGGACCGAAGTGGCGCATCGCCAGCCGCCGCAGCCGGTCGTGGTCTGGCGGGTCGAGCGCGATGAAGGCGGGCGGCTGCCCGGACACGCCCGGCTCGCGTGCCGCGAAGCTCTCGTCGAGGTTGCGGCGGTCGGAGCTGATGCGCGGGTCGTGCAGCAGCGCGACGATCTCGCGGTAGGTGCTGACGACGTAGCTGCCGTCCTCCTGGAGCGTCACCGGAGTCTTGCGGAGCTCGGCGTACAGCGGGTACGGGTCGGCGCGGTTGGCGCGATCCAGGATCCGCCCGAACGCACGATTCTCGGTCATGTTTCCTCCTTCGTCGGAGGAGTGACCAGGGGACTGTGCCTTCTGATTCCCTCACCCATGTGACCTCCTGCCTGTGCGGTCATCGGGACCGGTGTACGAGCCAGGCGCGGCGTTCGGCCGGGTCGTGGCCGGTCACCACGACGGTCGCGCCGTGGCTGGCGGCCACCCGGTCGGGCACCTCGGCCGGGACCGGGCTGGTCGCCTCCGGCCGGTCGACGGTGCGGAACTCCGGCGGGAACGGCGCGGCCTGCTCGATCAGGCCCTGGTAGAACTCCAGCCACATGCCCTGGTCGAAGGTGACCGCGGCGGTGATCCGCCCGCGGTAGCCGTACACCGCGACGAACCGGTGCTCCTCGACCGTCCCCTGCGTGATCATCACCTCGTCGGCGAACGTCGGCACGCCCACCGACTTGATGTCGACGCCGAACTGACTGGACCAGAAGACCGGCAGGGCCAGATGGGGCCAGCGCCGGGTCTGGCCGCTGACCATGTTGTGGGCGGCGACCTCGGCCTGGGCGACCGCGTTCCCCCAGTGCTCCAGCGTCAGGAACTGGTACTCATAGACCGGATGGGGCAGGCGCGCGACGTCGCCGGCGGCGAAGACGTCGTCGGTGACCAGGCCGTTGATGTCGAAGACACGGCAGCCGGCGTCACAGGCCACCCCCCACGGCCCGGCGGCCAGCCCCGAGCCCTCCAGCCACTCGACGTTGCGGACCGCGCCGAGCGCGGCGACGGCCAGGTCGACCTCGATGGTGTCGCCGTCGGACAGCCGGGCCCGCCGCAGCCGCCCGCCGTCGCCTTCGAGCGCGGTGACGCTGACCCCGCAGCGCAGGTCCACGCCATGGGCGCGTTGCAGGTCGGCGGCGACCGCGCCGATCACGCCGCCCAGCGCACCGACCAGTGGCGCGGCCCCGCGTTCGGCGACCGTGACCGGGCGGCCCAGGTGCCGGCAGACCGAGGCGATCTCCGACCCGGTGAACCCGGCGCCGATGACCAGCACCCGGCCCGCACCGGTGAGCCGCCGCCGGAGCCGGGTCGCGTCCTCGGCGGTGCGCAGCGTGACCACACCGTCCAGGGCCGCCTCCGCCGCGTCCGGCCAGGGCCGGGCACGGGTCCCGGTGGCGATCAGCAGCCGGTCGAACCCGATGTCGCGGCCGTCGGCGAGGCGGACCCGGCGCCGGTCCAGGTCCAGGCCGGTGGCGGGCACGCCGCACAGCCACTCCGCGCCGAGGCCGGCGAGCGGGGGCAGGACGGTGTTGCGCGCGGGCACCTGCCCGGTGAGCACCTGCTTGGACAGCGGTGGCCGGTCGTAGGGCTCGCCCGGCTCGTCCCCGATCATCGTCAGCGACCCGGCGAAACCCTCCCTGCGCAGGACCGCCGCCGCGCGCATGCCGGCCAGGGAGGCCCCGACGATGACGATCCGGCCGGTGCGTTTGAAGTCGTCGCCGTCCGGCGCCGGGTGCGGGCCTGGTTCGTGGTCCGGTTCGGGCGCGCCCACGTGGTCGACGTGCAGGGCCTGGACCGGGCAGGCGGCGGCGGCGCGGAGCACGTGCCCGCGCTGGGCCTCGGAGGGTTCCGGGTCGTACGCGAGGGCCTCGGCGCCGGTCATCGAGAACACCTCGGGTGCCATGAAGACGCACTGGCCGTAGCCCTGGCAGCGCGTGAGATCGACGACGACTCGCACGGGACCCCCTTTTCCGGACGTGATGCCACCGCCCGGTCCCCCTCGGATCCCTACCCGGGTTCGGGGCCGGGCTACGCCGGAGGCGGATCCTTGACCGCGTACGCGCCGACACCGGACTCGACCAGGTCGAATCCGCGGTCGGCGGCGGCGCGCACCGGCGGCAGGACGGTCTGGAGGCTCTCCCCCGCCAGGCGCCGCCGCAGGAACTCCCCGGCGACGACGCGGGTCAGCGCGACCAGCTGGGCGGCGACCAAGCGTGGGGTCGGATCGTCGGGGCCGGCGTCGGTCTCCTCGGCCAGCACCCGCGCGAGGTATTCCTCGCGCAGGTCGCCCATCTGGCGCATCCGGGCCACGAGGGCCGGGCTCTCGTTCACCATGCGGGAGAAGTCGGGGCTGCCGCCCGTGATGCCGTAGCGCCAGTCGCGCTCGTCCAGTGCGGCGTGGAAGTCCCGGCGCACCGCCCGCACCGCGGACTCGCCGGGCCTCCGGTCGGCCACGACGCGGCCCAGGCTCTGCACCGCGGCGTCCTGCCGGTCGAAGAACAGGTCCTCTTTGGTGGGGAAGTAGTTGAAGACCGTGTTGACCGAGACGTCGGCGGCCTCGGCCACGTCGGCCACGGTGACCTTCTCGAAGCCGCGCAGCATGAACAGCCCCATGGCGACGTCCGCGATGCGCTGCCGGGTCTCGCGCTTCTTGCGCTCGCGGAGGCTGAGCTCTTCTGCCACGCCGACGATGGTACCCACTTTGGTGTAACTCCAAATTTGTGGTGACCCCAAAATTATGTCAGGGTGTGCGGCATGGATCACGTCATCGAGGCGCGCGGCCTCGCCAAGTCCTTTCCGGGTGCCGAGGCCGTACGCGGCGTCGACCTCACCGTCGGAGCGGGAGAGATCGTCGGGTTCCTCGGCCCGAACGGCGCCGGCAAGACGACCACTCTCCGGATGCTCACGACCCTGCTCCGCCCCACCGCCGGCACCGCCACCGTGGCCGGCCGCGACCTGACCACCGACCCGGCCGGCGTACGGCGCCGCATCGGGTACGTCGCCCAGGGCGGCAGCACCAACCCCGCCTGCACCGCGGCGCGGGAGCTGGTCCTGCAGGCACGGCTGTACCGGGTGCCGGACCCGCGGGCGCGGGCGCATGAGCTGCTGGAGCGCTTCGGGCTCGCCGACCAGGAGATCGGGACGCTGTCCGGCGGTCAGAGGCGGCGCCTCGACATCGCCCTGGGCATCGTCCACACGCCGGCGCTGATCTTCCTGGACGAGCCGACGACCGGCCTGGACCCGCAGAGCCGCGGCGAGGTCTGGCGCCACATCCGTGACCTGCGCGACGAGCACGGCACCGCGGTCTTCCTGACCACCCACTACCTGGACGAGGCCGACGCGCTCTGCGACCGGATCCTCATCATCGACCGGGGCGAGATCATCGGGGCGGGCACGCCCGAGGACCTGAAGCGCCGGCTGTCCGGCGACATCGTCACGGTCGAGATCGACGGAGACGCACGCCGCGCCCGCGACGCGCTCGCCGGGCTCACCGCCGTGCGGAGCGTACGGGCCGAGGAGCGGACGCTGAGGATCACCGTCGAGCACGGCGACCGCATCCTCATCGAACTCACCCGCGCCCTGGACGCCCAGGGGGTCCTGCCGCGCTCGATCCGGCTCACCCGGCCCACCCTCGACGACGTCTTCCTGGCCCTGACCACGCGGGAGGCCGGTCGTGCTGCGTGACATCTGGCTGATCTTCACCCACCAGCTCCGGCTCACCATGGGCAGCAAGGCCGGCCTGGTCTTCGGGGTGCTCCAGCCCGTGCTCAACCTGGCGCTGTTCGGCCCCCTGCTCACCACCTACATCGGGCCCGGCAGCTGGCAGGTCTTCGTCCCCGGCGTGCTGATGCAGCTGGCCCTGCTGAGCTCCGGCCTGGCCGGGTT
This sequence comes from Actinoallomurus bryophytorum, assembly GCF_006716425.1. NCBI lineage: Bacteria > Bacillati > Actinomycetota > Actinomycetes > Streptosporangiales > Thermomonosporaceae > Actinoallomurus > Actinoallomurus bryophytorum. The sequence continues at coordinate 258,428 of NZ_VFOZ01000003.1, read as the reverse complement.
CGGCATCGTGTTCGACGCGCGGTTCGGCGTGCTCGAACGCCAGCGCGTCACCCCCGCGAGCCGCATCGCGCTGCTCCTGGGCCGGGTGTTCACCAACGTGGTCGTGCTGCTGGGCCAGTCGGCGCTCGTCGTCGCCGTCGGCTTCGCGTTCGGCCTCCGGGTGCCGCCCGCCGGGCTGGCCATCGGCGCGGCGCTCCTCGTGCCGCTCGCGGTGAGCCTGGCCGCGCTGTCGTACGCCTTCGCGCTGGTGCTGCGCCGCCAGGAGGTGTTCGCGCCGATGGCCAGCACGTTCATCGTGCCGATGCTGTTGCTGTCCGGGGCGCTGCTGCCCATGTCCGCGGCGCCGGGCTGGCTGGACGCGATCTCTCGCGCGACGCCCTTCCGCTATGTCGTGGAGGGCATGCGGGCGGCCTTCGCCGGCCACTACGCCTCGGGCACCTTGGCGGCCGGCGCCGGTGTCTCGCTGGCGTTCGCGGTGGCGGCGGTCACGGTCGGCACCCGTACCTTCATCCGCCGCCACGCGTGATGGCCCGCGTCTCTACGCCGGGTTGTCGCGGAGCCAGGCGAGGACCTGCCGTGCGTGCTCGTTCGGCGGGAAGACGGGGTAGAAGACGTGCTCGATGACGCCGTCCCGGATGATCAGTGTCAGGCGTTTGAAGAGCGTCCGCCCGCCGGCCTCGAACGTGGGCAGGTCCAGCGCGCCCGCCAGGCTCAGGGTCAGGTCGGACAGCATCGCGAACGGCAGGCGGAGCCGTTCGACGACCTCCTCCTGATAGGCGAGGTCCTGGCTGGACAGCCCGAACACCCGCCCGGCCCCGGCCGCGAGAAGATCCTGGTGGTGGTCGCGGAAGTCGCAGGCCTCGGTGGTGCAGCCGCGGGCCCCGGGGATGGCGTCCCAGCCCTGCGGCAGGTCGGTGCCGGGGCGGCCGGTGAGCGGGTAGACGTAGAGCACCGTACGGCCCGCGCCGAGCGCGTCGATGCGGACGGTCTCCCCCGCGGTGTCGGGCAGTTCGACGGGCGGTGCGGCCAGGCCGGTGAGATGGTCGGCCGCACCGTCGTCCTCGGGGACGGGCAGGTCGGCGGGCAGCTGGTTCAGATCGCTCATCAGGTCGTCCTGGACCTCTCATCGGCGGTGCTCGTGACACCGGCCAGCTCCATGGCGGCCATCTCCCCGGCCGCCGGCTCGTGCGAGGCGACGGACCGCTGGGCCACGAACGCGCCGGCCAGTACGATCACGCCCCCGGCGAGCTGGACCGGAGACAGGTGCTCGCCCAGAGTAAGCCAGGCGAACAGGGCCGCGCCGACCGCCTCGACGTAGCCCACGGCGCCCGCGATCGCCGCCGACAGCCGCTGCACGGCCGCGACGCTGGTGATGTACGCGGCGACGGTGCTGACCAGGACCAGCAGGACGAGCAGAAGCCAGCCGGGCGGGGTGTGCCGGCCGACGGCGACGTCGGAGGTGAGCACGTGCCAGGGGATGTGCCACGGCGGGGCGACGAAGACGAGCGCCACCGTCGCGATCGAAAAGCCCGCGGCGGTCATCACCAGCGGGTCGATCTGGCCGCTCGCACGCTCGGCGGAAAGGAAGAAGGCCGCCTGGCAGGCCGCCGCCCCGAGCCCGGCCAGCACGCCCAGCAGGTCGAGGCGCAGCCCGGACCACACCTCCACCACGCACGAGAGCCCGATCAGGGAGATGCCGACACCCACCGCCGCCGAGCGCGGCAGTGACGTGCGCAGCACGAAACGGGTCCAGGCCACGACCAGGACGGGGCCGGTGAACTCCAGCAGGATGGCGACCCCGACCGGCAGGCGCGAGGCGGCGACGAAGTAGAAGGACTGGCAGCCCGCCACGCCCATCAGGCCGTTCAGGAGGAGAACCCGCCAGCACCGCCGTACGGCCGCCCCGGCGACGCGCCATCTCAGGGCCAGCATCACCGGCACCAGGACCACCGTCGCGCCGGCCACACGCGTCCAGGACGCCTGGAGCGGCGACATGCCCGCGCCGATCAGCGCCTTGCCGAACGCTCCGGAGGTCCCGAACGCCACCGAGGAGAAGACCCCGAATCCCAGGCCCCACGCCTTCACCCGTGCGGCCTCCATCACACACCTCTTTCTTCACGCATAAGGAGCATAGGTACATCATGCTCCTTACCTACGACAATCGGATTCGCGCGACGGACTACCATGCCCAGGGTGACTTGGCAGGTACCCGGCGCATCACCCGCAGACCCGTTCGCAGCGATCGAAGCGGACATCCGCGCCATGACCGCCTCGCCATGGTGGATGAGCGCCGTCCCGCAGCAACGCGCGCAGGCGGTCACCTCACGCATGCTCGCCGGGCCCGGCGAATGGTGGCTGTTCGGTCTCTGGGGCCGCTGGTACCGCTGCGGCCTCGACGGCAACTGGCAGCTGTGCCCACCGCCCCTCGACCCGATCGCGCGCCAGTCGATGGTGCCCGCACCTCCCGGCGCCGGCATTCCGCCCGTACCTCCCTCGCTCGTGACGACCGGCCCCGACCTGACGCCCGGCCCGCTGGCCGCCGACGGGCTCTTCGGGGCCCCGCCGCCTCCCGCGCTGTCGGCACGGCTCCAGCAGACGCTGGCCACGGCGAGCGCCGTCAACCCGGCGCAGTTCCCGATGCGCGACCCCCAGTTCGCGCCCGGGGTCCCGAGTCCGGTGGCGGTCAGCCTGTTCTCGGTGCTGTGGTGTGCCGGCGCGCCGGTCGCCGACGCCGACCACCCCATCTTCGGGCTGTTCGCCCACTCCCTCAGCGGCGTCGACGCCGGCCCGCGCTGGTTCCTCCAGCCCGACCTGTCGCTGATCGTCGGCGCCTACACCGACCGCCTGCGGGCCGGTGACCCGATGGCCGCCGCCCACATCGTCCGTACGATCTGGGAGACCGCCGAGTCGTTGCGCGGCGGCGCCGCCTTCCAGCCGCGCGCCGACGCCCTGGCCGCGATGGCCGGTTCGACCCTGCAGATGATCCAGAGCGACCACGGCGGCATCCGGTTCGGTGACGCGGCGATCTACCAGGAGTGGCTGCGCCGCTGCCCGGCGCCGCTGCGGGTCACACTGTTGCGCGAGACGGCGCCCGGCGATCACTTCCGGCTCGCCTGTTACGAGCTCGCCGCCGCCGCGGCGGCGCTGCCCTCGGCCGCGGCGGGACCGGGCGAGGCCAGGCGCGTGGCGTTCGCGCTGCTCGCCGCGGACCTGGAGAGCGTCCCCGGCGCCATCATGAGCGTGCTGCCCTGGCTCGACCCGGAAGGCGCCCGCACCCTGCAGTCGCTCGCGCAGCCGGACCATCCGCTGCGGCGGCTCTGGCCGGTCGGCGGGACGCTGCCCGACGCGGTCGCCGGTGCCGAGCCCCAGATCCTGCGGAACCTGCTGGCCGCCTCGTACTCGACCGCGCTGGCCTGGTGCCGCCTCGCGGGTGTGGCGCCGCCGAGGCCGGGCTTCACGGTGCCGTCGGCGCTGATGAACGCGATCGTCGCGGCGCCCGACCCGGTCGCCGGCGAGTCGATGACCCCGTGGGAGATCATCGAGGCGGCGCGGGCGCACCTTGCCGAGCAGCGCAGGGCCGATGAGGAGTCCGCCACGCCGCCGTCGGCCGACGGGTACGAGGCCACGTCGGCCTGGCCGGGCGCCGACCCGGTCGCCGACCCCGACCCCGTCGCCGACCCGGCCGGTCCGGAGCAGCAGGGTACGGGCGCGTGGCCGGAGTCCCCGCAGTCCACCTCGCCGCCCACCACGGTCGGCCCGGGTGAGTCCTCTGTGCCGCCGACCTCGGTCACGCCCGATCCGGCAGATGCCGGCCGTCCCGAGGGCCGGGCGCCCAAGCCGGTCGAGGCGTACGGCATGGCGTTCCTGCCCGGCGCCGACGACGTCGAACGGCTGCTGACCGAACTCCGCCGCCGCGGCAAGTGGGTGCAGAGCCTGCGCGGGCAGGAGGTCTCCAGCGCCTCCGCCCCGGCCGTGCTCATGGTCGGTGAGATCTCCTGCGGGCAGCGCCGGCTGACCCGCATGATCGCCCGCGCGCTCGCCGAAGGCGGCGTGAGCAGCGGCGACGTACGCACCCTGGACTCCGACGACCTCGCCGAGACCGATCCGCGGCAGCTAAGGGAACTGCTCGCCGAACATGGCGGCCACACCCTGCTGATCGAGGGCCTGGACTCGCTCATCCTGGATGACGACCGCGGCGCGGCGTACGCCTCTGCGCTGTACCGTGCCCGGGTCGAGGGCGTCAGCGACACGACCGTGACGGCCACGTGCGCGCCGGAGCGGCTGGCCGCGTTGAGCCAGGTCAGCCCCGAGCTCGTCACCGACTTCCGGTCCGTACGCCTGCCGGACCTGTCGGGCCTGGAGACGCGCGCCGAGCTGGCCTCGCTGCTCGCGACGGAACGGCACCTGCGGCTGACCGGGGGGGCCTGGGAGGTGGCCCGCCGCGACCTGGCACGGCTGCGCGGGCGCGGGCGCCTCACCAACGCCCGGCTCGTCGAGGCCTATCTCGACCGCGCCTGCAGCCGGCACCTCAGCCAGGCCGGCGAGACGCATGTGTTCCACGGCGAGGGCGGGATCACCCTGGACCCGAGCGACTTCGAAGGGGTCGCCGCGGAGCTCGAACCCTGACCGTCTGGGTGCCCTTCCGGACGATCTCCCGGCCGCACAGCGGCGCGAGGGTGACCGCGATCACGGTGACCGGCCGGTAACTTAAGGTCTAATCTCGGCGAAGTGGACATCGTCTTCGAGCGGCGGGGCGACGGCCCGCCGCTGCTCCTGATGCACGGGATCGGCCACCGCTGGCAGGCGTGGGAGCCGGTCATCGACCTGCTGGCGAAAGAGCGCGACGTCATCGCCGTCGACCTGCCCGGCTTCGGCGCCTCTCCTCCCCTGCCGCCCGGCGTGCCGTACGACCTCGGCACCGTCGTCACGGTGCTCGGGGAGTTCATCGACGAGCTCGGCCTGGACCGCCCGCACATGGCCGGCAACTCGCTCGGCGGCCTGTTCGCCCTGGAGGCGGCCGACCGCGGTCTGGCCCGGTCGGTCACCGCGCTGTCCCCGGCCGGTTTCTTCACCCCGATGGAGCTGAGGTACGCCGCGGCCGTCCTGCGCGCCTCCCGCCTCGGCGCCGGTCTCCCCCCGGTCGCGATGCGCTGGCTCGCGCGGTCGCCGCGGCGCCGGAACCTGATGTTCGGCATGATCTACGGCCGGCCCGACCTGATGGACGTCGAGACGCTCGTCGCCGACGCCGCCGCGCTGCACGGTGCCGCCGGGTTCTCCCCGACGCTGAAGGCCGGGCGCGGCATCACCTTCAACGGCGCGCTGCGGGACGTACCGGCGACCATCGCCTGGGGCACGCGCGACCGGCTGCTGCGCACCGGCCAGGCCGTACGGGCCCAGCAGGCCCTGCCGAACGCGAGGTTCGTGTGGCTGCGCGAGTGCGGGCACGTGCCCATGGCCGATGATCCCAAGCTGGTGGCCAAGGTGCTCCTCGAAGGAAGTTCGGCGGGATAGCTACCGTTTCGGCGATCCGCGAGTCACGATGGAGGTGTGGCCCTTTCTCCGCCTCGGCGGCCGGGGCCCACCGTTGGCACCCGCTGCGGGCACACCCGCTCGCCCAATGGCTGGCGGCTTCGACGCGTCGCAAGGCGCGGGCCGTACAGCGCGATACCAGCAGGCATTGGCCCGCAGCGGACTTTCACTTCCGCGCAGACGTGCCCTTCCTCACCCGGGGCGGCGTCCTCGTGGGACCAGCGCCGTACGTCTTACACGGGCGTACGGCGCCCCACAGCGTCCGCGGCGGTGTCCACGTCCTCGAACAGTGCCGCCGCCCGCCCGGCACTGTCCACGGGCCGGCGCCCCGTGCTGAGCAGCGCCAGGACCAGGATGCCCAGGCCGAGCCCGAGTACCAGCCACCACACGCCGTGCTCCGCGCGGGTGAACGCCGTCCCGCCGTGGGCGAGGGCCGATCCCACGATCGTCCCGGAGATCGCGACGCCCAGAGTGGTGCCGCTCTGGCGGCCGGCGGAGGCCAGCGAGGCGGCCACCCCGGCCATCGAGCGGGGCATTCCGGAGACCGCCGTGTTGGTGATGGGCGGGTTGACGGTGCCGAGGAAGACACCGAACAGCAGATAGATCGCGAGTACGGCCGGCAGCGGGGTGTCCGGCCCGAGCAGGACCGACGCGCCGCCGCCCAGGGCCAGGGCGGCCCCGGCGACCAGCAGCGGCAGCCGGGGACCGCGGGAGCCGACCAGCCGGCCGGTGCGCGGGGAGAGCAGCACGACCGGGACACCGACCGGGAGCAGGCACAGCCCGGCCGTCAGCGCCGACATGCCGCGCACGTCCTGCAGGTACTGGGTGGTCACGAACAGGAACGCGCCGAACCCGCAGAGGCCGAAGAGCGCCGTCAGGATCGCCGAGCTGAACGGCACGCTGCGGAACAGGCGCAGCTCCAGGAGCGGGTCGGCGCGGCGCCGTTCGTAACCGAGGACGGCGAGCACGCCCAGCGCGGCGACGGCGAGCAGGCCGATGATGACCGGCGAGGTCCAGCCCAGCGCGCTGGACTCGATGATCGCGTAGACGACGCTGCTCAGCACCAGGATCACCAGGAGCTGGCCCACCGGGTCGAACCGGCGCGCGCGGGGAGCGCGGGATTCGGGCACGAACAGCGCGGTGCATACGATCGCGGCGACCACGATCGGCACGTTGACCCAGAAGATGAAGCGCCAGCCCAGGCCGTCGACCAGGGCACCGCCGAGGATCGGGCCCAGCGCCAGTGACAGGCCCGACATCGAGCCGAACACGCCGATGGCCCTGGCCCGCTCGGCCGGGTCGGGGAACGTGTTGGCGATGATCGCCATCGACACCGGGTTGAGCATCGTGCCGCCGGCGGCCTGCAGCACGCGTGCCGCGATCAGCCAGCCGGTGCTCGGCGCCAGGCCGCACAGCAGCGAGCCGAGCCCGAAGGCGGCGAGGCCGACCTGGAAGACGCGGCGGCGGCCGACCCGGTCGGCGGTGGACCCGGCCAGCATCAAGAAGCCGGCCAGCACCAGGGTGTACGCGTCGACCGTCCACTGCAGGCCGGACGCAGAGGCGTGCAGGTCCCGGCGGATCGCCGGCAGAGCGACGTTGACGATGGAGATGTCCATCACCACGACGACCACGCTGGCGCAGCAGATCGCGAGCACGAGGAATCGGCGACGTTGGCTGAGTTCGGGCATTCAGGTCCAATCGGGGAGCACTGCTGAGGGTTCGCCGGTGAGGCTCTCTCGGTGACTGACCACGAAGTTAGGATTTCGAGCACGCTCTAGGTCAAATCGACGCCCCGCCGAGCGCCGGCCGGACGGGCGCCGTGAGCTCCGCCGCTCAGCCCTCCGGTCGGCACGCCGCGGCCAGCGTCGTGGGGAGGGGGACGGACCCGCCGCCGGCCCCGACGGCCACGTAGGTGATGCGGCCGGCGGCGACCTCGCCCTCGGGGCCGCTGACCGTGAACGACATCGTCAAGGACGTGGATCCGGCGCGGCCCGGCCGGGTCTCGATCGAGAGCCGGTCCCCCAGCCGCGCGGGGCGCCGGTGGTCACAGCCGCTCGCCACCACGACCATGTCGACGCCGCCGGACCGCAGTCGCTCATAACCGCCGGCGTGCTCGTCCAGCCAGTCGAGGAAGGCGTCCTCGAAGAACTCGTGGTACCGCCCGGCGTACACCATGCCCTGGGCGTCGCAGTGGCGCGGCCGGACCCGCACGACCGGTGTCGAGACGGCCGCCGCGGACATGGCCTCGCCCGCCCACACCGCGTCGAACACCTCCGGATCGAAGGGCAGGAGCCGGCACGCGGCGACCCGTCCGCCGCTGAGGCGGTAGAGGCCGGCCGTCGACCAGCCCAGCCTCCGGCCTCCGATGACGGCCTCGCCGTCGGTCAGCGCGGTCACCCACTCGCCGTCCCCGGTCAGCAGGTCGCGGGGGTGCAGCCGGAAGGTGCCCGCGGCCAGGTCGCGCCGCCTGGCGAAGTGGCCGAGGACGGCCTCGATGCCCTCGTAGTCGCCCGCGATCGCGTTGCGTCCGGGGACGTGCCAGGAGACGTCCGGGCTGAGCACCGCGCGCAGCGCGGCGTCACCACCTCCGGCGTAGAAGGCGTTCTGTGCCGCGTGCAGCCGGGCGAGCAGCTCGGCCGCGCTCGCCGTGGAGTCCACGGCCCGGTCCGTCGATGGGTCCATGGCGGCTTCCCCTTCTGCTTCGCGTGTACCGCCATGATCGGTCAACTCCCCCGGCGCGTCCGCACCGGACCCGGCCACCCCCGCCCCCATCGGACCCTTGGTGCCGTTCCGTCCCAGCCTTCCGCTTGCGGTGAAAGTTTTATCAACACTCGCATTACACATTCTGTAATGTAGCCCTGTTTGGCCAACCATCTATTACCTGCTAGTGCACCTTGCCGCGAAACAAGTAACAATGAGGGCGCCGTCGCGGAAAGGCTGCTGAAAATGTTCGGTAAGTCGATCTATGTCCAGGAGAACCCCGCGCTCGTCGGCGGGTCTCCGCAGTCCGTGCACGAGCAGCTGTGGGCACAGGGCCTGCGGCGCCGGCTCCAGATCCGCGGTGGCATCGCCGCGGCCGCGCTGATCCTCGGGACCGTGGCGGTCGCCTTCTGGTTCGGGCTGCTCGCCGCCGCGCTGGCCGCCGGCATCGACGCTCTGTGGCACTGGCGTCAGCGCCTGGCCTCGAGCGTGTGGCGCAAGGGGCAGCGGGGAGAGCGCCGGACGGCACGGGTCCTGCGGCTGGCCCTCGAATGGCGGGGATACAAGGTGCTGCACGGCCGGAGCGTCCCGGGCCGCGGCCAGATCGACCATTTGGTCATCGGCAGCACCGGCGTGATGCTCGTCGATAACAGGGCAGTTCCTCCGGAGACCGAAATAGCACAATACCGAGGGACCCTATATATCGATGATCGGCCGGGCGGTAAGGTGGCCGCCGAATTGCGCGAGATGGCCGATAAAACCGCCGAAATGCTGCGGGAGCGCCTCGGCGACGACATCGCCGTCGAGCCGGTGGCGATCGTGTGGGGTGGCGACCTTCGCCGCGGTCACGTCGGCGCCGAGGGCGTCACCATTCTGCGCGCCCACCGCCTCTCCGGGTGGATCCGCAACCGTCGCGCCCGCTACACGCCCGAACAGGTCGCCGCCATCTTCGACGCGGCGACGCGCCTGCCCATCAGCCGTCAGGCCCTCATCGTCCGCTGATCGCCGGAGTCACCCCGGGTGCGGCCGTCCGGCCGTGGCCCGGCCACGGCGGCGGGCTCGGGGACCCTGGGGGTGAACAGCCAGTTCAGGTGAGGCTCGACCGCCCAGCGGAACGCCGTGCGCGCGGCGCCGCTGGAAAGCAGCACCGCCAGTGCCACACAGCCGATGGTCACGAGCACGACCTCGGCGCCGCTGATCCGGTAGTACCAGCCCTGGTAGGACAGGAACAGGGTGGCGAACCCGTGCAGCAGGTAGACGTACATGCTCGCCGACCCGAAGCGCGTGAACCAGGTGCGCCTGCCCGGCACCACGGCCAGGAAGCCGATGGTCAGCGCCACCGCCGCGGCCAGGGCGAGCAGCCGGAACCCCACACCGGCGGGCGCGCCGACGCCGAGCTGGACGAAACTGCGCCGCCAGTGCACCCATTCGGGGTCGACGGTCATCGCGAGGGCGTAGGCGGCCCCGCCGCCCAGGACCAGCAGCGCCGCGCCGACGATCCGCATCACGCGGCGCCGCAGGAACGCGAAGTGGTGCGGGCGCAGCGTGAGACCGACGACGAAGAACGGCAGGAACGACAGCACCTGGGCGGCGTTCAGCATGCTCGGCAGCGTGTCGAACCCGGCGAGCATCGAGATCACCAGCGCCGCGGTGATCGGGTAGCGGATCTGCTTCCACAGCGGCGTGGACAGCCGCCACAGCAGCAGGGCCGGCATGAACCAGGTCAGGTAGTACGGCTCGAGAGGGTCCCAGCCGACGTGGTTGCCCGACAGGAGCCCGGCCCACAGCGGATAGGCGGCACTGAAGATCACGTACGGGACGATGATCCCGCCGACCAGCTTGCGCGTACGGTCTTGTCCGGCGGTGAACCCGCGCGAGAAGTAGCCGCACATCACGATGAAGACGGGAAGATGGAACGCGTAGACGAACGTCTGCGCGGCCTCCAGCACCCGTCCGCCGACGTCCGCCCCCCGCAGCGGCTCCCAGGCGTGGCCGATGACGACGAGGACGACCGCGAGGAACTTGGCGTTGTCGAAATAGGGGTCGCGCGCGCCCGGGCGCGGCGGGGCCGGTGAAACGGCGGCCGGCATCGCGTCGGCCGTGGCGGTGGTGGTCAAGGCGGGGACCTTGGTCTCGACAGCGGGTGACCAGGTCAGTCAACACGATGATCCTGAACATCGGCTCAACGGGATCCGGCAGGTCGGAGAACCGCCCGGCCTGCATACGTGGTGAAAACCGGTGGGCCGGCCGCGAAGGCCATCGGTGGTCCGCCCCGGCGTTATTGCTCCTGGGTCCCATGTGACGGAGGGGACCGGCGGGGCGACGGAGCAGGAATATCCACTGTGAGAGGCAAGTTAGGCTTGAGGTGCCGGTGTGGCATGTGTCCCCGGGCCTCACCTATCGCCTTCGTGGAATACCGTCCGGCCTCGGCCGGAGCAGGAGCCGCGTTGTGCATTTCGCCGAGAGGCGACCACCACACCGGGCCCTTGGCGTGCCGCCCTCGCCGGAGTCACCCGGCGGGGGCGCTCACGTCTGTCAGGTGGGGATCGTCACGAAGGCGGCTCCCACCAGGGAGGCGATCACGAGGATCGCGACGACGACCGCCGCGATGGACCTGATGCGCCGGCGCCTGCGAAGGCGCCCAAAGCCGGCCAGGCGGCCGGCCAGCGCCGGATCCTCCTGTCCTAGTTGAGATGCGATCTCTGTGAGGATCCGCTCCTCTTCCATCGAGAGCGCCATGCCGCACCTCCAGGGGGTCACACATTTCCTCGAATCATCCCCTCTTTGCCTCCTAGGGGAAACCTTCGGGAACTACCTTGATACAGGTCGTTTTCGTACGGCGCGGACGCACGAAGCGCCCCGCCTAGCCGGGCGGCCGCACCACGCGTACGCCAAGAGCCCCTCCGGCGCCGTACCGGACGGGTGACCGCGCGCTCCCCCGGCTCAGCCCTTGACGGCTCCGGACAGCGCGAAGGCGTTTCCGAGCACACGCTGGACCACCGTGTACAGGACGACCACGGGCATCGAGTACAGGATCGAGAAGGCGGCCAGCAGGCCGTAGGAGGCCGTCCCGTGCAGGCCGAAGTACTGGAAGATGACGACCGAGGCCGGCTGCTTGGCGGGGTCGACCAGCAGGATGAACGGCACGAAGAAGTTCCCCCACGTCAGCGCGAACGTGAACGTGAAGACCACCGCGGTGCCGGGCAGCATGAGCGGCAGAACGATCCGCAGCAGCGCCCGCAGGCCGGAGGCGCCGTCCACCCAGGCCGCCTCCTCCAGGGAGATCGGCACCTCGTCCATGAAGTTCTTCATCAGCCAGATCGCCATCGGCAGCCCGGTCGCGGTGAGGAACAGGATCGTCGCGGGGATGGAGTCGAGCAGGTCGAGCTGGACGAACAGCCCGTACACCGGGACGAGGATCGCGGTGATGGGCAGGCCGGTCGCGAACAGCAGGATGAGGAGGATCGGACGGCCGAACCTTCGGGTGTAGCGCGACAGCGGGTAGGCGGCCGGCGCCGCGAGCACCAGGGTCAGCACGGCCGACCCGAGCGACAGCACCAGGCTGTTGACCAGCGCGTGCAGGTTGTCGCCGGTGAGCACGTCGGCGAAGTTGCGCAACGTCAGGTGGTCCGGGACCGAGGTGTCCAGAGTCGCGTGTTCGGAGACCGAGGACAGGAACAGCCACGCGAACGGGACCAGGAACGCCAGCGCGATCAGCCCGAGCACGAGGTAGGCGGCCGCCGCGGCGCTACGGCGGCGCGGGGCCGTCGTGGACAGGCGCGGCGCGCTGCGGGTGGCCGTCGTCATACGTCCTCCCGCATCATCCGCAGGTAGACGACGGAGAAGACGCCACCGACGGCGAGCAGCACGATGGCCAGCGCGGCGCCGTACCCGAGCTGGTAGAACTTGAACGCCGACTGGTACATGTAGACCGGCAGCGTCTGGGTCTTGGTCCCGGGCCCGCCGCCGGTCATCACGAAGATCAGGGTGAACACCGCCAGGGTCTGCAGCGTGATCGTCATCAGGTTGGTCATGACCGCCCGGCGCATGAGCGGCAGGGTGATGTGCCGCAGCCGGGCGAAGGCCGAGGCGCCGTCGACCGCGGCGGCCTCCAGCAGATCGTCGGGCACGTTCGACAGCGCCGCGGAGTAGACGAGCATGGAGAACGCGGTGCCGCGCCAGATGTTGGCCAGGGTCACCGCCAGCAGCGGCGTGGCGTACAGCCAGCTCTTTCCGTGCAGGCCCACGGCGTGCAGGATCGCGTTGAGGGTGCCGTCATCGGACAGGAACGCGTACCAGACGAACCCCGCGACCAGCTCCGGCGTCACCCACGCGCCGACCACGATCGCGCCGACGACGGCGCGGGCGATGCGGCGGCGCGACTTCATCAGCAGCGCCAGGACCATGCCGCCGACGTTCTGGCCGATCACCGCGGAGCCGAGGACGAACACCACGGTCAGCCACAGCGACTGGCGGAACTGCGGGTCGTGGAGCATCTGCCGGTAGTTGCGCAGCCCCACCAGGTGCGGCGTGCTCGCGGTGGCGCCGGTCAGGGCGACGTCGGTGAAGGACGCGTAGACGCACCACAGGATCGGGCCGAGGAAGAACAGCGCCAGCAGGGCCAGGGCGGGCACCAGCGGCAGGATCCGGCCGGCCGCCCGCCGCCCGCGCACGTTGCGCGGGCGGCGGGCGGCGGCGCGGGTGGGCTCCGGGAGGCCCACCGCGACCATCAGGGAGCCCCTTCGACCTTGTCCGGTCCGGCGAGCCGTTTGATCTGGCCGGCCAGGTCGTTGGTGGCCTTCTCCGGTGCGGCCTGGCCCGTGACCACGGACTCGGTGGCCGCCTGGAGCTGGTTGGAGATCTGCGGATAGACGCTGTAGGCGGGCCGGTACTGGGTCACCGACACCAGGTCGGTCCAGAACTTCTGCGTCGGGTTGCCCTGCAGGTAGGCCGGTTCGCTGGTGACGTCGTTACGTACCGAGACCTGCGTGGCCTTGAGGTAGAAGAACAGGGCGTTCTCCTTGTTCATGGCCAGCTGGACGAGCTTCCACGCGGCGTCGGGGTTCTTGGTGTTGGCGCCGACCGACAGCAGCCAGCCGCCCGACAGCGACACCTTGCCGGGCGCCTGCCCGTTCTGGGTGGGCATCGGCGTGGTGCCGAGCGTCTTGGACCACTCGGGCCAGGCCGAGGCGCCGCCGGGGATCCACGCCTGGGGCAGCCACGAGCCGTCCAGGTCGATGGCCAGCTTGCCCTCCGGCAGTTCCTGGCCCTGGACGTTGTCGCTCCAGTGCGCGTCGAGCGCCTGCTGCGGCGTCGGGCCCAGCTTCTCGGAGAAGATCGTCTTGAGGAGGTTCATCGAGTCGTTCATGCCACGGCTCGGCGCGACCCACTTCTTCGTCTGGTCGTTGTAGAGCTTGTTCGCCGTGCCGTACAGCAGCATCTCGAAGCCCTGCATCGCCGACGCCTCGCCGACGCCCTTGCCGGCGTAGACGTTGAGCGGGATGACGCCGGGGACCTTGGCCTTGATCTGGCGCGCCGCGGTGAGGACGTCGTTCCAGCTCTTGGGCTGCCAGTCGGCGGGCAGGCCCGCCTTGGCGAAGATCTTTTTGTTGTACCAGAGGCCGCGGGTGTCGGTGCCCATCGGCACGCCGTAGGTGTGGCCGTCGCCGGCCTTGCCGGCCGCCTTGGCCGCGTCGACGAACTGGCCCCAGTCCGACCAGGCGCTCAGCTTGGAGTCCAGGGGCATGAGGAACTTGGCCTGGGCGTCGGAGTTGACGAAGAAGGTGTCCTCGTAGGCGACGTCCGGCGCGGTGGCCTTCGAGCGCCGCATCAGGCCGAGCTTGGTGTAGTAGGAGTTCTCGTCGGCCTCCACCGGGATGAGCTTGAGCTTCACCCCGGGGTTCTGCTGTTCGAAGACCGGCTTGATCTTCTTGAAGAGCTCGTCGGCACCGATGAAGTTCCCGAACTTCTGGTACGCGACCTTGATCGTCTTGCCGTCCGAGGATCCGCTGTCACCGCAGGCGCTCAACCCCGCCGCGAGCGTCACCGCTGTCATCACGAGAGCCCATTGCCGCCGCATGCGCAGCACCTCCGCGAATTTGGCATTGCGTTGTGGCAAATGTGGAAGGGCGGGCGAACGGCGTCAAGACGTAGCGGCAGAGGTGACGAATGCCTTACTTCCGGGGTACGTGTGCCTCGCGTGTCAGGAGCGCACGATGGGACGGCCGGTGATCGCGCTGATCCGGTCGGCGGTCAGCGTCACCGCGGCCGACGGACTCCACCTGCGGGTCAGCACGCCCTCCAGCATGGTCTGCAGCTGCGCCGACACCAGGGCGTAGGCCGGCGCGGCGGGCCGCACGACGGCGTGTTCGAGCAGCGCCGCCGTCTCGGCGTGGAACGGCGAGACCGGCGCGAGGGCGTCGATCACGCTGCGGCGGGGCGGCAGCTGGCCGGTCTCGCTGCAGACCTCGGCCAGCCACCTTGGCGCGGTCGCCGCGCGCAGCAGCCGCATCGCCAGCTCGGGATGGCGGGCCTGCCGCGGCACGCAGTAGACCATCCCCCCGCACAGGATTCCGGGCGGCCCGTGCGGCCCGGCCGGGATCGGCACGAACCCGAACCGTTCGGAGACGTTCGCCAGCGGAGTGCCGGTCTCCTCGGCGAGCGTCTCGGCCTGGTAGCTGGCGCCGACGAACATCGCGGCGCGGCCGGCGGCGAGCATCCGCGCGGAGCGGTCCTTGTCGTAGGTGACCACCTCGGCCGGCAGCACCCCGTCGTCCACGAGGCGCCGCAGGAACCTCAGCGTCTCGACGGCGGCGGGACCGTCGAGGGTCACCGCGTCGGGGGTGAACACGGTCGCGCCGTTCGCGACCAGCAGTGCCACCAGCGCGTACGTCGCGGTCTCCCCCGCCGCCGGGCCGCCGGGCAGCACCAGCGCGTGGCGGTCACGCGAGGTGCCCGCCGCGAGCGTACGGCCGAGGGCGCGCAGGTCGCGCCAGGTGTGCGGCGCCGGGGTCTCCCCCAGCGCCGCACGGTCGTACCACAGGCCGGTGACGTCGGCCGGCGCGTGAACGGCGACGGCGCCCTGGCCCTCGAAGCGGTAGGCGTCCACGAACGGCGGGACGAAGTCGGCGTCGTGCTCGGCGGCCCACGCGGGGTCCAGCTCACCGATCGGGGTGAGCATGTGCGACTCGGCGAACTCGGCCACCCAGACCGAGTCGACGATGGCGAAGTCGGGTCCGCGTCCTTCGGCGATGGCGCGGCGGAACATCGCCCGCAGCTCCCCCAAGGGCGCCGTCGTGATCTTCAGCCGGAGCTCGTTGCCCATCGCCTCGCGCAGCTGCCCGGCCCACTGGCCGTCGGTGGCCATGACCGACACCTGCGGGGCGGCCCGCAGCGCGGCCATCCAGCCGGGGTCGACGAAGGTGCCGCGCCGCCGGTGCCGCACCACGACGCCCTCGGCCGCCAGCTCCGACAGCGCCCGCGCCACGGGCGTGCGGCTCAGGCCGTACGCGGCGCACAGTTCGTGTTCGGTCGGCAGCCTCCCGCCGGTGCCGTAGTGCCCGGCCTCGATGTCGGCGAGCAGACGCCGCTTGAGCCGGTAGTACGCCGGAAGGGTTGGCGCGGGCTCCATGACTGTCCTCGGTCGGCGTGGTTTTGCCATCAGTGTGCAGCAAATCGGCCGCTCGGATCCACAGCCACCCGCCCCGGCCGGCGACATCGCCCGCCGCCCTGGTGGCTCGGAGGCCATCCGGTCATTGGTTGTCCTGGAGGAGTTGCCGTGTGCGGGCGAGGAACGCCTGGCGGACCTCATCGGGGTGCAGTATCCGTAGTGGCCGGCCGAGGGTGAGCAGGTAGCGTGCCAGGCCGTCGACGTCC
Organism: Actinoallomurus bryophytorum; assembly: GCF_006716425.1. Taxonomy (NCBI): domain Bacteria; kingdom Bacillati; phylum Actinomycetota; class Actinomycetes; order Streptosporangiales; family Thermomonosporaceae; genus Actinoallomurus; species Actinoallomurus bryophytorum. The sequence continues at coordinate 242,324 of NZ_VFOZ01000003.1, read as the reverse complement.
GGCCCGCCGATGTCGATGATCGTGGCGTCATCGCCGTCCGGACGGTGGACCCCGACCGTCGGCGGCACCAGCGCGAGGGCCTCTTCGGCCGGCACGGCGAGGCGGATGGTCACGCGCACCGGGTACGGGCCCAGCGCGATGCCTGTGTTGACCATTTGCGCCGGATCCGGCGCGTCGGGCAGGTCGGTCGGCTCCCCCGTGGTCGTGGCGTCGATGATGCGGTCGGCGCGGAAGGTGCGCCAGTCCTGCCGTTCCACATCGTGGGCGACGAGGTACCAGCGGCGGCCGGTGTAGACGAGGCGGTAGGGGTCCACTCGCCGGGTGGACGTCGTTCCGGTCCGGTCGCGGTAGGTCAGCCGGGTGCGTTCGCCGCGTCGGCACGCTGTGGCCAGGTCGAGCAGCAGTGCGGGGGAGATCTGGCCGTCGTCCGGCCGCGCGGTGTGGGTGAACGCGGTGTCCAGTTCGCCGAGTCGGCGAGCGATCCGGGCCGGTAGGACCTGGCGCAGCTTCAGCAGCGCCGACAGGGCTGCCTGGTCGCTGCCGGAGACTCCGCTGAGCGCGGCGGTGCGCAGCCCGACGGCCACCGCCAGCGCTTCCTCGTCATCGAGGATCAGCGGCGGAATGCTGGTTCCTGACCCGAGGTGGTAGCCACCCCACGGGCCCATCTCCGATTCGATGCCGTAGCCGAGTTCACGCAGCCGGGCGATGTCACGGCGAACCGTCCGCTCGGTGACCTCCAGCCGCGCGGCCAGATCGGCGCATGTCCAGGACCGTCGTGTCGACAGCGAAGACAGCAGTTGCAGCAGCCGGGCCGAGGTGTTGACCACGGCCACCAGTGTGCTCGATGACCAGGACCGTTTCTGACCGGGTCATCCCCTAGCGTTGCCCGACATGACCGAGAACTCCTCGACCGAAGAGTCCATGACGACGGCGACCACCGGATCCCGCGTAGGCCGGTTGATGACCATGAAGGCACACCCCGGACGAGGGAACGAGCTGGCGGCCGCCCTGCTCACCGTCGCGATCGGCCTGCGAGAGTTCCCCGGCTGTGAGATTTATCTGATCAACCAGGATCAGACCAGTCCGGACATCGTGTACGTCGTCGAAGTGTGGGCCGACGAGGCCAGCGCGAACGCCGCACTCGAGGCGGCCCGCGCCGCCACGTCCACGGCAGTGAGCATCACCGACGTGCTGGCGATGCTCGGCGACGAACCGCAGCGCATCGATGTCGTCCCACACGGCGGGGTCGGCCTCGCCGATGCCGGGTGAGCGACGAACTGGCGGAACTGACCGTCACCGATATCCGGGCCTGGCGGGAGTGGCTCGGCGAGCACCACGACGGCTCCGCGGGAGTGTGGCTGGTCCTCGCCAAGCAGAACACGACCGAACCCACCAGCCTCACCTACGACCAGGCGCTCGATGAAGCCCTGTGCCATGGCTGGATCGATGGCCGGCTACGACGCCGGGATGAGATCACCTACTGTCGGCGCTTCACTCCCCGTGGGATACGAAGTCCATGGTCAGCGCGTAACGTCGCCATCATCACCCGCCTGGTCGGCGAGGGCCGGATGCACCCGGCCGGAATGACCGAGGTCGAGCGGGCCAAGGCCGACGGCCGCTGGGAGGCGGCCTACGCGGGACAGGCCGGCATCGAGATGCCGTCCGACCTGGCCGCCGCGTTGGTCGCGGAACCCAGGGCGCAGGCGATGTTCGACATCCTCACGTCCCAGAACCGCTACGCCGTCCTCTATCGAGTCGCGAACGCCAAACGCGCCGAGACCCGAGCCCGCCGCATCACCCAGTTCGTCGAAATGCTGGCCCGCGGCGAGACGATCCATCCGCAGAAGCGTGCCCTCGGCGGCTGACCGCCGGCCCGGTCCTCCGAACGCCGGGGCGGGTCAGTGGCCCTTGGTCACGTTCGCGCCGTGGGTGGTGGGGCTCTCGCGGTGTTGCCGGTCCAGGGCGGTGACGTAGTAGGTGTAGGAGTGCGCCGGCTTGGCGGTCTTGTCGGAGGTCTTGTGCACGTCGCCGCCGACGACCTTGACGAGGAACCGGCCGTCGGGCGCGATGCAGGCCGGTCCCTTCGCCGGGGTGCGGTAGATCGCGTACGCGGCCGCGCCCGAGCCCTTCCAGGTCAGTTCGCCGTCCTTGGCCTTCAGATGGGCCGGGGCGGAGGGCGGGGAACCGGTGCTCGCCGCGACGGGGGGCAGCGCCGGGCGGGAGTAGTGGTCGCGCAGTAGCCGTGAGGCGAAACCGTGCCGGTCCTGGGCCAGGTCGCGGGCGCTGAAGAACGCCTCCCCGCCGACCTGGGGGTACTTGGCGTCGATCCCGACGTGGCGGGACAGCTCGGCCGGGTCCTTCCAGGCTCCGGGCTGCCCGACCTGGTAGGCCGCCTGCCCGATCACGAGCTGGACGTGCGTGCCCGCGACCTGCTTGGACCACCACGCCACCAGGGTCCGGTAGTCGGCGGCCTTGAACCCGACGGGCCAGTACAGCTGCGGCGCGATGTAGTCGACCCAGCCGCTGCGCACCCACTTGCGGCTGTCGGCGTAGATGTCGTCGTAGCTCTGCAGGGCGGCCGTGGCCGAACCGGCCGGGTCCTTGCTCTTGTTGCGCCAGACCCCGAACGGGCTGATGCCGAAACGCACCGCGGGCTTGGCCTGGTGGATCTGGGTGTGCAGGCCCTGGACGAGCGCGTCGACGTTGTGGCGCCGCCAGTCGCCGATGTTCGCATAACCCTTGCCGTACTTCTTGAACGTGGCGCTGTCGGGGAACGCCTGGCCCGGTAGCGGATAGGGGTAGAAGTAGTCGTCCAGGTGCACGCCGTCGACGTCATAGCGGTTGACGACGTCGAGGACGACCTTGCCGACCAGGTCGCGTACCTGCGGCAGCCCCGGGTCGAACCACAGCGCGCCGCCGTAGCGGTGCACCCAGTCCGGATGCAGCCGCGCCTGGCTGTTCGGCGCGAGCCTGTTCCGGTCGGCCTGCGCGCTCGCCCGGTAGGGGTTGAACCAGGCGTGGAACTCCAGCCCGCGCTTGTGCGCCTCGTCGACGAGGAAACGCAGCGGGTCATAGCCCGGGTCGCCGCCCTGTTTTCCGGTGAGGTACTGCGACCAGGGCTCGAGACGGGAGGGGTAGAACGCGTCGGCGGCCGGGCGGATCTGGACGTAGACGGTGTTGAAGTTCAGCTTCTGCGCCACGTCGAGCAGGTGGCGGTACTGCCCCTGCTGCTTGGCCGCGGGAAGGCCCGCCTTGTTCGGCCAGTCGCCGTTGTTGACCGTTGTGATCCACATCGCGCGTGTCCGCCGCGTGGTCGCGTGCGCCGAAACGGTCTGGCCGCATTCGGCCGCCGGGAGGCCCGCGGCCGACGCCGGCGGCGAGTCGTGTCTGCCCGCGCACCCCCCGCATCCGGCGGCGACGATCAAAGCGATCGCCGCCACGGCCGTGCTTCGCCCCCGAGACCCGCCCATGAGATGGCATTCTGCCGGAGAGTCCCGGCGCACATCCGGGTATCGGTTCAGGAGAGGCACTCTCACAGGGCGGCGGCGGATGAACGACACCTTCCGGCTCGGCCGGATCGTCGGCGTGCGCGTCGGCGTCAACTGGACCGTTCTCGTCGTCTTCACCCTTCTCGCGTACGGTCTGGGGGCCGAGCGCCTGCCGCAGTCCTACAAGGGACTGCACCCGGTCATGTACATCCTCGGCGGGCTGTTCACCGCCGCGGCGTTCCTCGCGTCGCTGCTCGCGCACGAGCTGGCGCACGCCATCGTCGCACGGCGCAACGGGTTGACCGTCGAAGGCATCACCTTGTGGCTGCTGGGCGGCGTGGCGAGGTTCGAGGGCGAGCCGGAGAGCCCCGGCGCCGAACTCCGTATCGCGGGCTCGGGGCCGCTGGTCAGTCTACTGCTGGGCATGCTGCTGGCCGGCGCGTCGGCGGTGCTCCTGGTCGCAGGGATGAACGGCATGGTCGCCGGCTGCATCGCGTGGCTGGCCGCGATCAACGTCGTGCTCGCCCTGTTCAACGTCATCCCGGCGGCGCCGCTGGACGGCGGCCGGCTCGTCCATGCCCTGCTGTGGCGCCTGTCCGGCGACCGTACGCAGGCGACGCTGCGCACCGCGCTGGCCGGCCGCGGCTTCGGCTGGATCGCGATGGTGGCGGGCTTCTACCTGTCGCTGTGGACCTTCAGCGGCCTGTGGCTGATCCTCATCGGCTGGTTCCTGATCGCGGCCGCGAGCCTGGAGGCCGGCCAGGCACGCGTGCAGGCCCGCCTGGACGGCATCACGATCGGCCGGGTCATGACGCCCGACCCGTTCACCGTGCCCGGCTCGATGACGGCGGCTGAGTTCCTGCGCGAGATGCTCCCCCGCCACCGCCACACCGCCTATCCCCTGCTCGAGGACGGCGTCGTACGCGGCATCGTGACCGCCGAGCGGATCCGCGGCCAGGAGCCCGGAGCACCGATCGGCGCGGTCGTGGAGGACGCCGAGCGCACCGGCGCGCAGACGTCGCTGGCCGACCTGGTGCCCAAGCTGGCCCACGGCCGGCTGCTCGTCTTCGAGGGCGAGCGCCTCGTCGGCATCGTCACCCCACGCGACCTGGCCCGCGCCCTCGAACGCCTGCCCGGACCGGGCTGAGGGTCAGAATCCGCGGAAGACGCCGTGCTCGTCGGCGGCCGCGGTGAAGTCGTCGAAGTCCATGTTGGAGATCGACAGGTTGTTCTCGATACTCGACAGCTCCTCGACGACGACGCGGAGCACGCGCCCGCGCTCGTCCCACAGGTCGATGACCAGCAGCGGCATCTCCGGCGAGGTGAGGGCGACGTGGTCCGCCACGATGAGGATCGGATGCTCGCACTCTGCCGGCACCAGCGCGAGGACCTGCTCGAGGGTCAGGTCACGGTGCGCGGGGTCCTCGACGGAGTCCACGTACGCCATGAACCCGTCCTCGTTCGGCGTCGCGATCGCCGCGAGGAGGGCCTCCCACGCCGTCTCGTCGGAGAAGTCGGTGCGGAGCAACGGCGTGCTGACGGTCTTCGGCAGTGTGGTCATCGCGCGGCCTTCCGGGTACGGGCTGATCTCTCCTGGAGGCATACGGGGCACGCCCGCGGAGGGTTCACCGCAAGGTGATCGAACACATGTTCTACCATGAGGGAATGCGTTGGGACGCGTTGTCACTCGATGGTCAGGAACCGGGCCTGTTCGGGCAGCCGGTCACGGTCGACACCCCGGAGTTCCGCGGGATCACCTTCCACGAGATACGGGCCAAGTCGATCATCAACAAGGTGCCCGGCGCCTCCCGCGTGCCCTTCACCTGGACGATCAACCCCTATCGCGGCTGCAGCCACGCGTGCCGTTACTGCTTCGCCCGCAAGACCCACACCTACCTCGACTTCGACGCGGGCCGCGACTTCGACTCCCAGATCGTGGTGAAGGTCAACGCCCCCGAGCTGGTCCGCCGCGAGCTGGCCGCGCCCCGGTGGGCGGGCGAGCACATCGCGATGGGCACCAACGTCGACTGCTACCAGCGCGCCGAGGGCCGCTACCGGCTGATGCCCGGGATCATCGAGGCGCTGCGCGACGCGGCGAACCCCTTCTCCATCCTCACCAAGGGCTCGCTGATCCTGCGTGACCTGCCCTTGCTGGAGGAGGCGGCCGAACGCACCGAGGTCGGCGCCGCCGTGTCGGTCGGCTTCGTGGACAAGGAGCTGTGGCGGCTGATCGAGCCGGGCACGCCGAGCCCGCTCAAACGCCTGGAGGTCTGCGCGACGCTCGGCGAGCACGGCATCGGCTGCGGCGTCCTGATGGGGCCGATCGTGCCCTACCTCAGCGACACCCCGCGCCAGCTGGAGTCGGCGGTCCGGCGCATCGCCGAGGCGGGCGCCACCTCCGTGTCGGCCATCGTGTTGCACCTGCGTCCGGGCGCCCGCGAGTGGTTCATGGACTGGCTGCGCGAGGCCCGCCCCGAGCTGGTGGCCCCGTACGAGCGCCTGTACGGGCGTGGCGCCTACGCGCCAAAGGACTACCAGCGGCGCATCTCGGCCAAGGTCGCGGAGCTGGCCAACGAATACGGCATCGGCGACCACCGCAACCCGCGGCGCCCGCGCATCGTCCCTCCCCCGCCGGCTCCCCCGCGGCCGGCCGCCGAGCAGCTGCCCCTGCTGTGACGGCGGCACTAGGCTCACGCTACGTGGAGGTCTATGAGCGGTGCGCCGGTGAGAACGGCGAGCTGGTGCTGCGGAGCGACGGACGGCACTTCGAGATCATCAGCAACGGCGTCTTCCTCATGGACACCCGCGCCGGTGAGTCCGAGCGGCTTTTGGTCCGCGCCGCGCTGGAGCGCGTCGCACGGCCCGCCGACGTCCTCATCGGCGGCCTCGGAGTGGGCTTCTCTCTCGCCGAGGCGCTGCGCTCGCCGACCACCCGTACGGTGACCGTGGTCGAACGCGAGCCGGCGGTCATCGGCTGGCACGCCACGCACCTGCGCCCCTTCTCCGGCGGTGCCCTCGCCGATCCCCGGGTGCGGATCGAACGCACCGACCTGCTCGAATGGCTGTCCGCGACGCCCGGCGCCTATGACGTGCTGTGCCTGGACATCGACAACGGCCCCGAGTGGACGGTCACCGACGGCAACGCCGCCCTGTACGCGCCGGCGGGCCTGGACCTGCTGGCCGGGCGCCTGCGCCCCGGTGGCGTCCTGGCCGTCTGGAGCGCCGGCGCCGCGCCCGCCTTCGAGGCGCGGCTGCGGGAGCGGTTCACCGGCGTCACGGCGCATCCGGTCCAGGTCGCCCGGGGCGAACCCGACGTGGTCTACCTGGCGATCGTCTCGGCGTAGTGCTCCCTGAGCTCCTCGGTTCGCGCCTTGGGCCACGGGCAGTGGTCGATGCCGCGCAGGTGGTCGGCGAACACCTCCAGGTGGGTGTGCCAGGCGGCGAGCGCGGTCGCGCGCTGATCGGCGAGCCGTGCCGGTCCGCTCTGGGTGAGCACGACACGGGTGCCGGCGGGATGGCCGCCGGTCAGCTCCCAGCGGACCCGGCCGGCCGGCTCACCGCCGTCGAGCCATCCGTAGTCCAGGACGGCCCCCGGCTCGACCGCGGTCAGCACGCCCGCCGAGACGTACCCGTTGGTGGCTCTCACCGGCGGCGGCCCGCCCACCGAGGGCCCGCCGGACTCCCCCGCGCCCGCGAGCGCGGGCCATACGTCCTCCACCGGGTGGGGGATCATCCGTTCGAACCGGACCGTGAAGCCCTGCTCGTCATCGGCCACGGTCCCCTCGCCGAGCCCGAACGCCGCCACGTAGGCGTCGTGCCGCTCGGCGTACCGCTCGGGCCTGAGCATCCCTTCCGTGGCCGGGCCGGACAGGATCTTCTCCAGCGCCCCGAGGCAGGTCTCCCAGCCGGTCGCGAAGCTGCCGGCCATCGGGCGGTCCTCGAAGGTGTGGGTGAAGGTCAGCACGCTGCCCTCCCCGTCCGGGCGCAGCTCCATGCGCAGCGGGTCGCCGTTCCAGCTGAAGGCGAAGACGCGCGGCGGATCGAGCTCGGTGATCGACCCCTCGGCGGCGTCCATCTCGGCGCCGGGAAAGGCGAAGGTGATCCTCCCGCCGACGCGGAAGTCCATCTCGACGATGGCCGGGAACCAGTGCGCCATCTCGGCCGGGTCCGTGATCGCCCGCCAGACCTTCTCGACCGGATGCGCGAGTCGGCGTTCGAACCTCAGGACGTTGCGTCCGCCGACGGTGTGCAGGCTTCCGTTCACGAGTCCTCCGTACGGTCCGGCGCCGTGCCGGGCATGGTGTCCAGGTGGTGTTCGAGGGCGTCGAGCGCGTCCGACCACAGCCGCCGGTAGGGCCGCAGCCACGCGTCGATCTCGGCCAGCGGCTCGGGCCGCAGCTCGTACCAGCGCCGCTGCGCCTCGGCGCGTACGCGGACCAGCCCGGCCTCGCGTAGCACTCGCAGGTGCTTGGAGGTGCCGGGCTGGGTGAGGCCCAGGGCCTCGGTCAGCTCCGCCACCGGCCGGGGGCGTTCCAGCAGCAGATCCAGGATCCGCCGCCGGGCCGGCTCGGCGAGTACGTCGAATGTCGTTGCCACGCCCGCGAACATAGCCCGGCAGATATATACCCGTCAAGGCATATAGTCCAGGTCGGGCAGGTGTCGGAGTAAGTCGGTGTTCCGGCCGTCGCCGCACTGTGATCACCCGACCGAAGCCACCAGTGCGTACGCCCGGCTCAGGACAGCCGGGGCAGGACGTCGGCGGCCAGCCGCTCCATCTGCGTGGTCTCCTCGGACAGCGGGTTGAGCAGGATCATCTGCGCGCCCGCGTCGGCGACCTCCCGCAGTCCTCGCGCACACGCCTCCGGTGTGCCGGCGACCGCGACCGGGGCCAGGCCCGTCCTGCCGTAGAGCCGTTCGAGCGCGGCGTCGATGTCGCGCCGGGCGCGTGCCCCGTCGTCGTCGACGGCGATGTAGACGCGCTTGGCGATGCCGAAGCCGCCGGGGTCGCGGCCCTCCTCGGCGAGCGCCTCCCGTACGAGCCGCACCTGCTCGGCGAACCGCCCGGTCTCGGTGGACCCGGCGCCGAAGAATCCGTCGCCGTGCCGCACGGCCCGGCGCAGGGCGTCCGGGTGGTTGCCGCCGAACCACAGCGGCGGGTAGGGCTTCTGGAACGGTTTGGGTTCCATCGCCGCGTCCTCGAGCTGCCAGAAGCGGCCCTCGAAGGTGATGCGGGGCTCGGTCCAGCACGCCTTCATCAGCCGCAGTCCTTCGTTGAACCGGGCGACCAGGCCGCCGGGGCCGACGCCGAACGCGGAGAACATCCGGCCGCGCCCTCCGGTCCCCACCCCGATCTCGAGGCGGCCACGGCTGAGCTGGTCCAGCGTGGCGACGCTCTTGGCCAGGTGGACCGGGACGTGCAGCGGAGTGACGAACACCGCGCAGCCCAGCCGCAGCCGCTCCGTGCACGCGGCCGCGTACGTCAGGGTCTCGATCGGCCCCAGAGTGGGGGCCGCGCCCAGGACCTGTTCCTGTGTCCAGGCGCTTTCGAAGCCGAGCGCCTCGGCGCGCGCGAGGTGGTGGCGGAAGGCCGCGGGGTCGAAGGCGCCGTCGGCGATGAGCTGCGGGATCGAGATGGCGAATCGCACACATCCGACCGTAGCGCCCCGGCCCGCGTCCGGCCCGGCAGGCACGCGTCTCCCGGCGGCGGGGCCTCAGGTCCCGGCGGGCGCCTGGGGGCCGCGGAAGGGCAGGGTCTGGCTGTAGACGATGTTGGTGGTGGTGCTCCCGAACTGGGCCAGCTCGTCGATGACCTTCTCCAGGTGACCCATGGACTCCGCGGCGACCTTGAGCGTGTAACAGTCATCGCCGGTGGTCCGCAGGCACTCCAGGATCTCCGGCCGTTCGCCGAGCAGCCGGTGCAGGGGCTGGTGGTGGCTGCCGGGATACTTCAGGCGGACGACCGCGAGCACCGGGAACCCGGCCCGGCCCAGGTCCACCTCGGCCCGGTAGCCGGTGATGACCCCGGCCGACTCCAGCCGCCGCAGCCGCTCGGTCGTCGCGGACGCGCTGAGGTTCACCCGCCGGCCGAGCTCGGTCAGCGGGACGCGCCCGTCCCGCTGGACCTCGGCCAGGATCGCCCAGTCGGTCGCGTCAAGAGTCTCGGCCATCCGGCGAATATACCGGCGGATCCACGGCGGGACAGCCCGTACGCGGGGAGGAATCCCTTCCGGCGGCCGGGAGCGCCTGGATAGCCTGAGGCGATGCGAACAGGCGTCAACGTCCCCAACTTCGGGCCCGGCACCGACCCCGGCATGCTGCGCGACTGGGCGCAGACCGTCGAGGGCCTGGGGTTCGACCTGCTGATGGTCTCCGACCACCTCGCGGTCACGCCCGACGTCGCGAGGCAGTACCCCGCGCCGTTCTATGAGCCGTTCACGACACTGTCCTGGCTGGCCGGCATCACCCACCGGGTCCGGCTCGGGACGACGGTGCTCATCCTGCCGTACCGGCATCCGCTGCTGATGGCACGGATGGCCGCCAACCTCCACCAGCTCAGCGGCGGGCGGCTCGTCCTGGGGGTGGGCGTCGGCTGGGCCCGGCAGGAGTTCGCGGCGCTCGGCGTCCCGTTCGGCCGGCGCGGCGAACTGACCGACGAGGCCCTGCGGGCCATGCGCGCGGCCTGGGAGGACGAGGCGGACTACGGCCACGGGCCGATACCGATCTGGGTCGGCGGCAACAGCGACGCGGGCCTGCGCCGGGCGGTGCGGTTCGGCGAGGCGTGGCACCCGCTGCGGTTCACCCTCCCCTGGCTGCGGGACGCGCTGGAGCGGCTCGAGGCCGCCGCGGACGCGCAGGGACGGCCGGTGCCGGGCCTGGCGCCGCGCATCGCCCTGAGGCTGTCCCCCTCACCCATCGAGGACCCCGGCCGGCTCGCCGGCCAGGGCACGATCGAGCAGATCCTCGACGACATCGACCGGCTGAGGCGGCTCGGCGCCGGCACCGTCGTCCTCGACCCCTTCGGCGGTGACCCCGAAGAGACCCACCACCCGCGGCAGGCATGGCGGGCGCTGGCGGCCGTCGCCGCCGCCCTCCCCACGAAATCGGAGTGATCATGACGACCGACGAGCGGGCCCTCCTTCGCAGGGCCATCGAGCTGGCCGCCGCGGCGCGCGCGGGCGGCAACCCGCCTTTCGGGTCGCTGCTGGCCGGACCGGACGGCGGCGTCCTCGCCGAGGAACGCAACACGACCATCACCGACGCCGACATCAGCGCGCACCCCGAGCTGAAACTGGCACGGTGGGCGGCCCGCGAGCTCGACCCCGCCACCGCGGCCGCCACCACGATGTTCACCAGCTGCCAGCCGTGTCAGATGTGCGCGGGCGCCATCGAACGCTCCGGCCTGGGGCGCGTCGTGTTCGCCCTGTCCAACGAGCAGCTCACCGGCCTCAAACCCGGCCCCGGATGGCCCGGCGTAGCCCAGGAGGGCCCGGCCCTGTACGAGGAGGCGCGCGTCCCGGTCGAGGGCTACTACACCTGACCCGGGTACGGTGACGCCCGGACACGGGAGGAGCGGCCGGGTGCGAGCGGTGGTCTATGAGGCGTTCGGGCGTGAGCCGCGGCTACGTGAGGTGCCCGATCCGGTCCCGCCGCCGGGCGGGGTGGTGATCCGGGTCGGCGCGACCGGCCTGTGCCGCAGCGACTGGCACGGCTGGATGGGGCACGACGCCGACATCACGCTGCCACACGTTCCCGGGCACGAGCTGGCCGGGGTGATCGAGGCGACAGGACCGGGCGTCGCCGCGTGGCGTGCCGGGGACCGGGTGACGGTCCCGTTCGTCTGCGCGTGCGGGCGATGCGCGGCCTGCGCCGCCGGTGACCAGCAGGTCTGTGAGCGCCAGACCCAGCCCGGGTTCACGCACTGGGGGTCGTTCGCCGAGTACGTCGCGATCGAGAACGCCGACGTCAACCTGGTGGCGCTGCCCGGGGAGATGGACTTCGCGGCGGCGGCCGCGCTCGGCTGCCGCTTCGCCACCGCGTTCCGCGCCGTCACCGCGCACGGCCGGGTCGCGCCGGGCGAGTGGGTGGCCGTGCACGGCTGCGGCGGCGTCGGCCTGTCCGCGGTGATGATCGCGGCTGCGGCCGGCGCACGCGTCGTGGCGGTCGACCTGTCCCCCGGCGCCCTGGAGCTGGCCCGCGCGTCCGGGGCATCGGCCACCGTGAGGGGACCCGACGGTGTCCCCGAGGCGATCCTCGAGATCACCGGAGGAGGCGCGCACGTCTCCCTCGACGCCCTCGGCAGCGCGCCGACCTGCGCCGACTCCATCGCGTGCCTGCGCCGCCGCGGCCGGCACGTCCAGGTCGGCCTGCTGCCGGAGGAGCTGACCGGCCTGCCGATGGGCCGGGTCATCGCCTTCGAGCTGGCCGTGCTCGGCAGCCACGGCATGCCCGCCCACGCGTACCGCCCGATGATGGACCTGGTCGTCGCCGGGACTCTGCGGCCGGACCGGCTCATCACCCGGACCATCGGCCTCGACCAGGCCCCGGCGGCGCTGGCGGCGATGGGCACCGCCCCGTCCACCGGCGTGACCGTGATCCACCCGGGCTGACCGCTCAGTCGGTACGGCGGAACTGCGCGATCGCCACGGCGAGCAGACCGGCGCCCAGGACGATGACCAGGGCGACCTCCAGCAGGATCGGCACGTGCCAGCCGAACCACGTGACGCCGGGGTTGAACCTCGCCTTGAGCCGCGCGCTCGCGTGGATGTGCGTGAACACCACGTGGCGCAGCGGGTCCACCGCGTAGGTCAGCGGGTTGATCCGGGTCAGGAGGCTCAGCCAGCCCGGCAGGCCCGACAGCGGGAACAGCGCGCCGGACAGGAACATCATCGGCATCATCGCCATCTGCATGACGCCGAAGAAGGACTGCATCCTCTTGATCCGCGCGGCGAGCACCACCCCGAACGCCGTGATCGTGAACGCCCCGACGAACATCAGGAACACCAGCAGGACGAGCATGACCGGGTCGTAGGGCACTCCGGCCAGACCGGCCAGCGCGAGGATCACCACGCCCTGGGCCGTGGCGACGACCGCGCCGCCGAGGACCTTGCCGACCACGATCGAGGTGCGGCTGACCGGCGCGACGAGCATCTCCCGCAAGAACCCGAACTCCCGGTCCCACACGATCGAGCCGGCCGAGAACATCCCGGTGAACAGCACCGACATCGCGATGACGCCGGGGAAGATGAACGTCTTCAGGTTCACGTTCCCGCCGCCCGACACCAGCGACCCCAGGCCGGTGCCCAGGACGAGCAGGTACAACACCGGCTGGACCAGCTGGGAGATCATCCTGGTGCGGTCGTAGAAGAAGCGCAGCAGCTCACGGTGCAGGACGATCTTGATCGCCCCGAGGTCGTGGCCCAGGGTGTGCCGCGCGACGCGGACCGGGGCGGTCTCGATGACGGGTTGCAGATCGGTCGCCATCGCTCATCTCCTCATCATCCGGCGGGCCCATTCGTTGGAGCCCCCCTCGGCGTCGCGGATCGTGGTGCCGGCGTAGTTCAGGAACACGTCATCGAGTGAGGGCCGGGCGACGTGCACCGAGCGGATCGCCACCCCGAGCTCGGAGAACAATCGCGGCACGAACTCCTCACCGGAGGAGACCGCGAAGGTGACCGCGCCCTCGTGTACGCCCGCGTCGATGCCGAAGCGGTCCTTCAGCGCGGCGATCGCGGCCTCGTCGTCACCGGTCACGATCTGCACCCGGTCCTTGCCGACGCTCGCCTTGAGCTTTTCCGGCGTGTCCAGGACGACGATCTCGCCGTGGTCGATGATCGCGATGCGGTCGCAGTACTCGGCCTCTTCCATGTAGTGCGTGGTGAGGAAGATCGTGATGTCCTCGGTGTCCTTGAGCTGGTTGATGTAGCCCCAGATCGCCGAGCGGGTCTGGGGGTCCAGGCCGACGGTCGGCTCGTCCAGGAACAGCACCCGCGGGGAGTGCAGCAGGCCGCGCGCGATCTCCAGCCGCCGCTTCATGCCGCCGGAGAACGTCTCGACCTTGCCGTCCTTGCGGTCGGTCAGGTCGACCATGTCCAGGACCAGGGCGATCCGCTCGTTCATCACGTCTTTCGGCAGGCCGTACAGCTCGCCGTGGAAGCGCAGGTTCTGCTCGGCGGTCAGGTACGCGTCCAGCGTCGGGTCCTGGAAGACCAGGCCGATGTTGCGCCGTACCTCGTCGCGCTCGGCCACGATGTCGTGCCCGGCCACGCGCGCGGCGCCGCCGGTCGGGCGGACCAGCGTGCACAGCATCCCGATCGTGGTGGTCTTGCCGGCGCCGTTGGGCCCGAGGAAGCCGAAGACCTCCCCCGGCGGCACGTCGAACCCGATCCCCTTCACGGCCTCCAGGTCGCCGTACCTCTTCGACAGGCCCTCGACCGCGACGGCCGGGCCCCCGTTCGGCGTGGTCAATCGTCCCCCTCAGGATCTTCGGCGAGCAGCCGGTACAGCGAGCGCCGTGTCTCGGCCAGGATGCGCCGCGCGTGCTCGTGCTGGGCGTGCGTGCCCGCCTCGGCGACCTGCCGCAGCGCCATGCCGACCTGCCCGAACAGCGTCTGCAGGTCGACCATCTCCTCGGTGACCGAACCGGCCACCGCCGCCCAGGGCTCGGCGAGCGCCTCACGGTTGTCGGCCACGTGGGCGCGGCCCTGATCGGTCAGCCGGTACGTACGGCGCCCGCCGTCCTCCTCGGCCCGTACCAGCCCTTCGTCCTCCAGCTGCTGCAACGCCGGATAGACCGAGCCGGGGCTGGGTCGCCAGATCCCGTGGCTGCGCTCGCTGATCTCCTGGATGATCTGGTAGCCGTTGCGCGGGCCCTCGGTGAGCAGCGCCAGGGCGGCCGCGCGCACGTCGCCCTTCTTGACCTTCGGCGCCGCGCCGGCCGGCGGGGGACCCAGCCTGAAGAAGGTGGGCGGGCCGGGCCGTGGGGGCGGGCCTTCCCCGTACGGACCCGGCGGCCCGGGGCGTTGAGGCGGCCCGCCCATGGCGAAGAACGCGGCGAGATCCGGGGGGCCCGGTGGCCAGCTGTCCATTGTCCACTCCTCTGACGACTCTCTAGATACGTTAACGATATATCTAGAGAGTTCCACGAACAAGTGGATATGTCACGACCTGCCGGGCCTGTCGCCCGAACGCACGCTAGGATCCGGAGAACGGCGGTATCAGCGCAGGTCGGAAAGGCAACTCCGGCCCCGCCAGGCGCAACCGGCCCCCCTGTTTGAACAGGTTCAATTTTCCCGTACAGTGGTTCGTTGTGAACGTCGCTGTGGGAGTTTCCGACCGGCTCGTCGTCCGGACCACCGCCGTCTCCGCGCCCGAGGACCTGGTGGCGCGCCTTCCGCACTCCGAGGCGCTGGCCTGGGTCCGGCACGGCGAGGGCCTCGTCGGCTGGGGCGAGGCCGCACGCCTCGTCCTGCCCGGCGGCGAGGACCGCTTCGTCCGCGCCCGCGAATGGCTCGCCTCGGTTCTGGGCACCGCCACCGTCGAGGACCCGCTGGGCGTCCCCGGCTCAGGGCCCGTCGCCTTCGGCAGCTTCTCCTTCGACGCCAAGGCCGGCGAGTCGGTCCTCATCGTGCCGCGTGTCGTCCTGGGACACCGCGACGGCCGCTCCTGGTACACCACGATCGGCGAGCACTCCGAGTCGCTGGCGCTGCTGCGCCGCCCGGTCGCCCCCTCCGGCATCCGCTGGTCCGACGGCGAGGTCGACGCGCCGCACCACATGCGCGCCGTGGCCGCCGCCGTCGAACGCATCCGCGCGGGGCACCTGTCCAAGGTCGTACTCGCCCAGGACCTGCTCGCGACCGCCGACGCGCCCATCGACACGCGCGTCCTGCTGCGCCGCCTCGCGGACCGCTTCCCCTCCTGCTACACCTTCGCCTGCGCCGGGCTGGTCGGCGCGACCCCCGAGCTGCTCGTACGCCGCATGGGCGGCGAGGTCGAGTCCCTCGTCCTGGCCGGCACCATCGCCCGTGACTCCGCCGACGAATCCCTGGCCACGACCCTGTTCGCCTCGGCCAAGGACCGCGAGGAGCACTCCTACGCCGCCGACATGGTCCGTGACGCGCTCGCGCCGCTGTGCCACGAGCTGACCATGCCCGACGAGCCCGAGCTGCTGCGCCTGTCCAACGTCATCCACCTGGCCACGCCCGTACGCGGCCGCCTGGCCGAAGAACGCTCCGTACTGGACGTCGTGGCCGCCCTGCACCCCACGCCCGCGGTCGGCGGCACCCCGACCGACAGCGCCCTGGACCTGATCCGCGAACTCGAGACGATGGAACGCGGCCGCTACGCCGGACCGGTCGGCTGGATCGACGCACGCGGCGACGGCGAGTGGGGCATCGCGCTGCGCTGCGCCCAGATCGAGGGCGCCCGCGCCCGCCTGTACGCCGGCGGCGGCATCGTCGCCGGCTCCGACCCGGCCGCCGAGCTGGCCGAGGCGCAGAGCAAGTTCCGTGCCATGCGCTACGCCATCGACGGCTGAGACACCCACGGCGCGCGCCCGCCTTCCATCCTCGCCGGCGTACAAAGTGCCTGCGAGTGATCTTGTCGCGGTGATCCTTGTGCAGTCCGCCGGCCGTTCCGCACGATGGTCTCCATGACGGAGTCTGGTGTGGAAGAGCTGCTCGGGTCGTTGTCGGCCAAGGCGTTGCTGCGGCGACCGCCGACCCGCGAGGAGGCTCTCGCGGTCCTGGAGACCGATGACGACGACATCCTCGAGGTGGTCGGGGCCGCCTCCCGCGTACGCCGCCGGTTCTTCGGCCGGCGGGTGAAGCTGAACCACCTGGTCAACATGAAGAGCGGCCTGTGCCCGGAGGACTGCGGCTACTGTTCCCAGCGGCTCGGCTCCACCTCCGAGATCCTGAAGTACTCCTGGATCGGCACGGAAGAGGCCGCCGGCAACGCCGAACGGGCGATCGCGGCGGGAGCCAAGCGCGTGTGCCTGGTGGCCAGCGGACGCGGGCCCGCCGACCGCGACATCAGCCGGGTGGCGGACACCGTCGCCGCGATCAAAGGCACGGCACCCGAGGTCGAGGTGTGCGTCTGCCTGGGCCTGCTCAAGCCGGGCCAGGCCGAACGGCTACGCGAGGCGGGCGCCGACGCCTACAACCACAACCTCAACACCAGCGAGGAGAACTACGGGCAGATCTGCTCGACCCACGGCTTCGAGGACCGGGTACGGACGGTGAACGAGGCCAAGCAGGCCGGGCTGTCCCCGTGCTCGGGCGCGATCTTCGGAATGGGCGAGACCGACGAGGACATCGTGGACGTCGCGTTCGCCCTGCGTGAGCTGGACCCCGACTCGGTGCCGGTGAACTTCCTGATCCCCTTCGAGGGCACACCCCTGGCCGGCCGGTGGGATCTGACCCCGCAGCGGTGCCTGCGCATCCTGGCGATGTTCCGGTTCGTCTTCCCGGACGTGGAGGTACGGCTGGCGGGCGGCCGGGAGATCCACCTGCGAACGCTCCAGCCGCTGGCCCTGCACCTGGCCAACTCGATCTTCCTGGGCGACTACCTCACCAGCGAAGGCCAGCCCGGAGCCGACGACCTGCAGATGATCGCCGACGCCGGCTTCGTCGTCGAGGGGGCCGACGAGCAGACCCTCCCCGACGCCCGCCAGGACCTGGTCACCCTCCGCCGCCGCGGCGCGGGCACCGACCTGCCGGCCAACACCTGACGGCCGCAGGCCCGGACCCCGTACGGGCCCCCGCAGTACCCCCCTCTGGCGGGACGCCTAGGGTCTTTCTCCTGGTCATGCTGTTGCCGTGTGGCGCCCCCTGTGCCGTGTGGCGCGGCCCGGGGTGGCGCCTGGGTGGCGCCACCCCCGGGGTTATCCACAGAATCTCGCTCTACTTCCACCCGCAGCTGTTCCGGCTGGACAATGTGAGTGGGATGGCACCCCCCGGGCGGGTGGGCTCCATGCGGGTGGGCTCCATGCGGGTGGGCTCCATGCGGGTGGGCTCCATGCGGGTGGGCTCCATGCGGGTGGGCTCCATGCCGATACCGAGGACTTCGGGACAGGTCCTAAGGGCGGAGCACGATTTTGCCGTGGGTGTGTCCCCGCTCCAGCTCGCCGAACGCGTCCCGCACCCGCTCCAACGGGTAGGTGCGGGCGATCGGCACCTCGAGGTCCCCGCGTGCGGCGAGCCGGGCCAGCTCGCCGAGCACGACCGCGCAGGCCGCCGCGCCTTCTCCGTCGGTCCGCGCACCGACCTTGGCCGCGGCCTGCCAGTCGCGGATCGTGTCGATCCGCGCCGGTCGTACGCCCAGCTCCACCGCCAGCTCCACGTAGCCGTTGCCGACCGTGTCGATGAACGCGTCGACGGTCCCGCCCGAGGCCTGCCGGATCCGTCCGGCCACGCCCTCCCCGTACTCGACCGGGACGACGCCGTGCTCCTTCAACCAGGCGTGATTCGGCGTGCTCGCCAGCCCGATCACCGTGGCGCCGCGCCGCCGCGCGAGCTGCACCGCGAGGGACCCGACGCCGCCCGCCGCACCGGACACGACGACCGTGTCGCCCGGTCCGGGGTCGGCCGCGAACACGGTGGCGTACGCGGTCGTGCCGGCCACGTACAACGACCCGGCCGCGTCCCAGGACAGGCCCTCCGGACGCGGGGTCAGGTTCACGTCGTTCACCACGACGTACTCCGCGTGGCTCGCCCGTGCGTGGGTGAAGCCCAGGACCTCGTCTCCCACTCTGGCGCCGCGCACATGCGGGCCGAGCTCCACCACGACGCCGGCCAGATCGCTGCCCTGACCGGAGGGGAACGTCGCCGGCCAGCGCTCGTGCAGCTCGCCGGCGCGGATATGGACCTCACCGGGCTGGATCCCGGCCGCGCGGACCTCGACCAGCACCTGCCCAGGGCCGGGCACCGGACGCTCCACCTCCTCCACCCGCAGGACATCGATCCCGCCGTACTCGTGGAACCGCACCGCCTTCATCGCGTGATCACCGCTCTTCCTCGTTCGGAGTTCGGATGGGCCTCGGATGGCCACACCTCGACCCTGCCGTCCCGCCGGCGGCTCAGGAACGGAGCGGTCTCCCTAGGATCGGCGGTCCGAGGATCCAGGGGACGAACGGTGATATCACTAGCGACATGGGGATGAACCGCGACGACCTCGCCGACTTCCTGCGCCGCGCCCGTGCGCGGCTGACTCCACGGGACGTCGGACTGGTCGAGGGGCCGAGGCGGCGTACTCCGGGACTGCGCCGCGAGGAGGTCGCGGCGCTCGCCGCGATGTCGGCCGACTATTACATGCGGCTCGAGCAGGCCAGGAGCCCGCAGCCCTCGGTCCAGATGCTGGCCGCGCTGACGAGCGCGCTGCGGCTGACCACCGACGAGCGCGACCACCTGTACCTCCTCGCCGGGCACCGCCCGCCGGAGGGGGCACGGGCCGGGGAGTACCTGCGGCCGAGCATGCTGTACGTCCTCGATCGGCTGGACAGCGTCCCGGTGCAGGTCCTGAGCGACCTGGGCGACCTGCTGGCGCACAACGACATGGCGCAGGCGTTGTTCGGGTGCGTGTGCACGGTGGCACGGGAGGACCGCAACATCGTGCTGCGCTGGTTCACCGAGCCGGACGTGCGAAACCACTTCGCCGCCGAAGAGCACGAGGAGCAGGCCCGGCAGCTGGTCGCCGACCTGCGCGCCGCGGTGACCCACCGCGGGAACGACGCGGCGTCACGCGCACTCGTCACGCGGCTCCGCGCGGCCAGCGCCGAGTTCGCGGCACTCTGGGACCGCCACGAGGTCGCGGTGCGCAGGTCGCACCCGTACCGGCTCGTGCATCCCGAGCTCGGCAGGATCGAGTTCGACTGCGAAGTGCTGGCGACGCCCGCCACGGACCAGCGACTGCGGGTCTTCACCCCGCCGCCCGGCGGCACCGACGCGCTGGACATGCTGCGTGTGCTCGGCCCCCAGCACCGGCACGACACCGCGGCGACGCGCACCTGACGGACCCCCTCAGGCGCGTGAGCCGATGAGGACGCCGATCCCGTCCAGGACGCGGCGCAGGCCGAACTCGAAGGCGTACTCCGGGTCGTAGGCCGCCTCGTGCGCGGCCCCGGCCGCCGCGCCCACCCGCGCCGCGGTCGGGTGGCGTTCCGCGTCGAAGACCTTCTCCAGCAGCGGCGCGTGCGCCTCCCACCACTGCAGGTCGGTCATCCCGGTACGCCGCTCGGCCTCCTGCGCGTCGACCAGCCCGCGCGCCGCGCCGGTCACGTGGCCCAGCACCAGCGTGAGCACGGAGTCCATCTCCACGTCGGTCAGCCCGATGCCCTCGACCGCGCCGAGCTCGTAGTCGTACTTGGCCAGCATGTTCGGCCCCAGTCCCGGCCGCGCGGCCGCCATGTGCACCAGCCAGGGATGCCTGCGGTACAGCGCCCAGTTCTCCCGTGCGACCTGCTCCAGCCGGCCCCGCCAGCCGCCGGCCACCTGGCCGGGGCGCGCGGTCTCGCCGCTGACCGAGTCCAGCATCAGGTCCAGCAGCTCGGCCTTGCCCGGCACGTAGGTGTAGAGCGACATCGCGGCGACACCCAGGCGTTCGGCGACGTGCCGCATGGACAGCGCCGTCAGGCCCTCGGCGTCGGCGACCTCGACCGCGGCCCGGGTGATCCCCTCGACCGTCAGGCGTGGCCTCGGGCCGCGCCGCGGCCCGGCCGTCCCGGTCGCGCGGCCTCCCCACAGCAGCTCCATGCTGCGCACCGGGTCGCCGCTACCGCTGTACTCCGTCGTCACCCCGCCATTTTGCAGTACTCGCCCGCACGCCATCCCGGTTCGAACTCCGTACGGTGTACGTTATTGTTGGACTCTGTACGGCGTACGGCGTACGGCATTAGGGAGCGGCATGGGCGACGCGGCGATCCGCACCGAAGGACTGCGCAAGCGATACGGCGGCACCGCCGCACTCGACGGCCTCGACCTGACCGTGCCGCCGGGAACCGTACGCGGCCTGCTCGGCCCCAACGGCGCCGGGAAGACCACCGTGATCCGGATCCTGGCCACCCTGCTGCGCCACGACGGCGGCAACGCCGAGGTCGCCGGAATCGACGTGGCCCGCCACCCCGCCGAGGTCCGCCGCCGGATCGGCCTGCTCGGCCAGCACACGGCCGTCGACGAGGTCCTCAGCGGCCGGCAGAACCTACGGGTCTTCGGCCGCCTGCACCACCTCGGCGCCCGCGCCGCCCGCACTCGCGCGGACGAGCTCTTGGACCGGTTCGCGCTCACCGAGGCGGCGAACCGGCAGGTCAAGACCTACTCCGGCGGCATGCGCCGCCGGCTGGACCTGGCCGCGACCCTCATCATGGCCCCGGCCGTGCTGTTCCTGGACGAACCCACCACCGGCCTGGACCCGCGCGCACGCGCCGAAGTCTGGGACGCCGTACGCGCGCTGGTCCGCGACGGCACCACCGTCCTGCTCACCACCCAGTACCTCGACGAGGCCGACCAGCTCGCCGACACCGTCTCGGTGATCGACCACGGGCGCGTCGCCGCCGAAGGGGCACCCGAACGCCTGAAGTCCCGGCTCGGCGCCGACCGCCTCGACATCGTCGTCCGCGACGCCGCACGGATCACCGCGGCCGCCGGCATCCTCGGCCGGGTGAGCGGCGCCGAACCGGCGATCGACCGCGCCGCCCGCCGCGTGAGCGTACCCGTACACGACCGCGTCTCCGCACTGATCGGCACCGCGCGCGCACTGGAGGACGCCGGCATCGCCGCCGAGGACATCGCGCTGCGCCGGCCCACCCTCGACGAGGTCTTCCTCCACCTCACCGGCCATCCCGCCGACACCACGACCGGGGTGAGCGCATGACCGCCGCACCGCCTCGCCTGACGGCAGTGACCGACGGCTGGACCCTCACCCACCGCACGCTCATGCACTGGGCACGCCGGCCCGCCCAGGTCGTCCTCGGGCTGCTGTTCCCCGTCATGACCGTGCTGATGTTCGGCTACCTGTTCGGCGGCGCGATGCTGGTGCCCGGCGGCGGAGACTACCGGGAGTTCCTCCTGCCCGGCATGTACGCCATGACGATGGTCTTCGGCCTCGAGACCACCTTCACCGGCATCGCCACCGACGCGGCCAAGGGCATCACCGACCGGTTCCGGTCCCTGCCGATGGCCTCCTCCGCCGTCGTCACCGGACGCTGCGCCGCCGACATGCTGCACGCCGCGCTCGGTCTCGCCGTCATGATCGCCTGCGGTCTGGCGGTCGGCTGGCACTGGCACCACGGCGCCGGGCGGGCACTGGCCGCGGTCGCGCTGCTGCTCCTGCTGCGCTTCGCGCTGCTGTGGGCCGGCATCTACCTCGGCCTCACCGCCACCGGCCCCGAGTCGGTCGTCGCCGTACAGGTGCTCGTCTGGCCACTGGGCTTCCTGTCCGACATCTTCGCGGCGCCCGCCACGATGCCCGGCTGGCTCGGCGCGATCGCCGGCTGGAACCCCCTGTCGGCCACGGTCTCGGCGGCACGAGAGCTGTTCGGCAACCCCGGCTGGGCCGAGGACACCTGGCCGGCCCGGCACGCACTGCCACTGGCCGTGGCGTGGCCGCTGCTGATCACCGCGGTGTTCCTGCCCCTGTCGGTCCGCCGCTACCGGCGGCTGGGCCGATGAGCACCGAGGCTCGGCTAATGCGGTGCGCCGCCGTCTTCGAACCCGCCGACCCCCCGCGTGACGGACGGCTGGCCTTCTGGGACCCACACGGCGCCCGCCCGCCCGCGCCGCACCACGGCGAACCCGGTGAGATCACGGTCGCCGTCCCCCGCGACGGCTCGATCACCCGTGTCACCGTCCCGGCCCTGCGGATGCCGCCCGGCGCGGCGCTGCCGATCCTGCTGCGAGCCCGGCACACCACCGCGCATCCCGCGACGGCGTTCTGGGCAGCGGCCGCGCTCGCCGCGCTGGACCTCGTGGCACGAGGCCGGATCCGCCCGCTCACGTCCACGGACGGCCACGGCGTCTGGCACGCCGGACCACTGGACGCCGCCGACCTCGAACACCTCGCCGCGCTCGCCGCGGCCCTGCCGCCCGAGGCACGTGCCACTCCCCTGCCCGGAACCCTCGACCTGCCCGACCCCGCCGGCCTCGTCCGCGCGTTCCTGGACGCCGTCGCCGACGAGATGCCCCGCGCACCCGGCCGGCCGCCCCTCGGCCCGCCGCCGGCGGCCACCCGTACCGAAGAGGGCGCGCTGCGGATCTCGCTGCGCGCCGAGCTGATCGACCCGGCCACCGGGGACCTGCGCCTCGTGGTGCAGGTCCACCGCGGTGCCGAGATCGCCGACGCCGCGACCCTGTGGGCCGGCGACGTCCACGGGTTCGGGCCACGCGCCCGGCTCGAGGTGACCCTCGCCGTACGCCGCGCGGCAAGGGCGTGGCCGCCACTCGAGCGACTCTTGCGCCGGCCGCTGCCCGACACGCTCTCCCTCACCGACGAGGAGACCTCCGCCCTGCTCGGCGACGCGGCTCGGCGGCTCGGCGCCGAAGGCGTCCAGGTGCACTGGCCGCGCGAGCTCGCGCGGAACCTGACCTCGATGGCGGTCCTCGGCGACCGCGAGACCCTCCCCGGCGCCCACGACAGCGGCCTGTTCGACGACGATCGGCTCCTGAGCTTCGACTGGCGGCTCACGCTCGGCGGCGAACCCCTCACCGGCGCCGAGATGGACCTGCTCGCCGGCGCGCACCGCCCGGTCGTACGGCTCCGCGACCAGTGGGTCCTGCTCGACCCCGAGCTCGCACACCGGGCACGCGAGCGCACCCAGAAACCGATCACCGCGATCGACGCTCTCGGCGCCGCGCTGGCCGGCACGATCGAGGTCGACGGCACCCGCGTCGAGGTCGCCGCCCGCGGCAGGCTCGCCGCGCTGCGCGAGCGCATCGCCGAACCCGCCGCCGATCCGGTCCGCCAGCCCGCCGAGCTGACCGCGCCCCTGCGCGACTACCAGCTGCGCGGCCTCGGCTGGCTCGCCCGCATGACCTCACTCGGGCTGGGCGGCTGCCTCGCCGACCAGATGGGCCTCGGCAAGACGATCACGTTGATCGCCCTCCACCTGCACCGCCGCGCCGCGGCGTACGGGCCGACACTCGTCGTGTGCCCCACATCGCTGCTCGGCAACTGGCAGCGGGAGATCGAACGCTTCGCCCCCGGCACGCCCGTACGACGCTTCCACGGCGGCCACCGGGAACTCACCGACGAGGGATTCGTGCTCACCACATACGCCACGATGCGGCTCGACGCCGCACGCCTGGCCGCCCACCGCTGGGGTCTTCTCGTCGCCGACGAGGCACAACACGTCAAGAACCCCGCCTCGGGCACCGCCAGGGCGCTGCGCACCATCCCCGCCGCCGCACGGGTCGCGCTCACCGGCACACCCGTCGAGAACAACCTGTCCGAACTGTGGGCCGTACTCGACTGGACCACACCGGGCCTGCTCGGCACCCGCACCGCGTTCGCGGCCCGCTGGGCCGAGCCCATCGAGGCCGGTGACACCGCCACGCCCGAACGCCTGTCCCGGCTGATCCGGCCCTTCCTGCTGCGCCGTCTCAAGTCCGACCCTGGAATCGCGCCCGAACTGCCACCCAAGACCGAGACCGACCGGCCCGTCTCACTCACCCGCGAACAGGCCGGACTGTACGAGGCCGCCGTACGCCAGACCATGACCCGGATCAGGGCCGGCACCGGCATGGCCAGACGGGGACTCGTCATGAAACTGATCACCGCCCTGAAGCAGATCTGCAACCATCCCGCGCACTACCTCAAGGAGACCGGCTCTCTTCTCGCGGGCCGCTCGGGCAAGCTCGACCTGCTCGATGAGCTCCTGGACACGATCCGCACCGAGGACGGCACCGTACTGATCTTCACCCAGTACGTCGCCATGGCACGCCTCATCGAAGGCCACCTCACCCACCGCGGCCTGCCCGCCACCCTGCTGCACGGCGGCACACCCGTACCGCGACGTGAGGAGATCGTGCGCCGCTTCCAGGACGGCGACATCCCCGTCCTGCTGTTGTCACTGCGCGCGGCCGGCACCGGGCTCAACCTCACCCGCGCCGACCACGTCATCCACTACGACCGCTGGTGGAACCCGGCCGTCGAGGACCAGGCCACCGACCGCGCCCACCGCATCGGCCAGACCCGGGCCGTCCAGGTCCACCGGCTGATCGCCGAAGGCACCATCGAGGACCGGATCGCAGGCATGCTCCGGCGCAAACGCGACCTCGCCGAGACCGTGCTCGGCTCCGGCGAGGCGGCGCTGTCCGAGCTGTCCGACGACGAACTGGCCGACCTCGTCGCGCTGCGCGAGGACCCCCGATGACCGCGGACGGCCGGCAGGACCGGATCCGCGGCTTCCCCGCCTTCGCCCGGCAGCGCGCGAGCCGACGGTTCGCCCGGTCATGGTGGGGCCACGCCTGGATCAGGGCGATCGAGGACACCTCACTCGACCAGGCCCTGCTGACCAGGGGCCGTGCGTACGCCCGAGCCGGACGCGTCGGCCCGATCACCATCAGCCCAGGCCGCATCGCCGCACTCGTCCAGGACGACCACGACCTGCCCCACCAGGCCGTCATCCACGTCGAACGGCTCACGAACACCCAGTGGGAACGCCTCCTGGACGAGATCGCCGCCCGGTCAGGGCACATCGCGGCACTGCTCGACGACGAGATGCCCCGTGACCTCGCCACCGCCGCCGAGGACGCGGGCGTGCCCCTGCTGCCCGGCATCGGCGACCTCGAGCCCGACTGCGCCTGCCCCGACTGGGGGCACCCCTGCAAGCACGCCGCCGCGCTGTGCTACCAAGCGTCATGGCTGCTGGACGAGGACCCGTTCGTGCTGCTGTTGCTGCGCGGGCGCGGCCGGCGCGAGCTGCTGGAGGAGCTCCAGCACCGCACCCCGCCCCTCGGAACTCCCGCCGCCGAGGCGTACGCGCTCCCGCCACGGCCACTCCCTCCCCCACCACCGCTGCCCCCGGCGGCCGGATCCGAACCGATGGAACCGCTCGCCGCACTGGCCGCCCAGCGTGCGAGAGCCCTACTCGAGTCGTAGATCTCAGCGAGTCGAGGCCAACACCCGGTTGTTTGACGAGAACCGGTCACCACGGCATCATCGGCGTCGGCGTGGCCTACGCCGAACCTCCCCCGGCCGTCCCCCAGCACGGTCTTCAACGGAGGCAAAGGGGCTGTTGTCTCAGGCCGCTGTCGTGGTCCGATCGTCTCGGGCGTGGTCGCTGGGGGGCTCCGGTCGAGATGCGGAAGGCCACAGATGACAGCGAACACCAATCTCAAACGCCTCGTACGTGCCCGTGCCGCCAAGACCGGGCAGTCCTACACCGCCGCCCTCCAGCACTTCCGTCCGGCTGACGGCCGGCCGGAGGCGAAACCCCTGCGGCTCGCCGTCGCGCAGACCAACGTCCAGCACGACCCGCGCAGCGGCGACGAACTGCGCGAGAGCGGACGTGAGGTGCGCCGCTTGATGCGCGACGCACACAAGGCCGGCGCGCGGGTCGTGCACTTCCCGGAGGGCGCCACCTGCTCCCCGCACAAGCGGATCATGTCCGCCACCGGGCCGGACACGGTCGGCCCGGCGGACTGGGACCGGTTCGCGTGGGACGCCCTGCGGCAGGAGCTGAACGCAACGGCAGAGCTCGCCCGCGAACTCAGGCTCTGGACCGCCCTCGGCTCGGTGCATCGCCTGACTCCGCCACACCGCCCCCACAACAGCCTGTACGTCATCTCCGACGAGGGGACCGTGGCGACCCGCTACGACGAACGCCTGCTGTCGAAGACAAAGATCTCGTACATGTACGCACCCGGCTCCGGCCCCGTCACGTTCGAGGTCGACGGTGTGCGGTTCGGGTGCTCGCTCGGCATGGAGGTCCACTTCCCGGAGCTGTTCGGCGCCTACGAGCGGCTCGACGTCGACTGTGTCCTGTTCTCCTCCACGGGAGGGGCGCCGGACGACGGCGCGATCTTCGCCACCGAGGCTCAGGGGCACGCAGCGGCCAACGGCTACTGGATCGGCTTCTCTGTGCCCACACAGCACAGCACGATCACGCCGTCAGGAGTGATCGGTCCAGGCGGGGAATGGCTCGCCCGGTGTCCACGGGACGGGACGCCTTCCCTTGCGGTCGCCGACCTCGACCACAGCACGGAGAGCGTCGAAGTCGCCCTCACCAAGGCCCGCCCTTGGCGACGCACGGCGCGTGCCGGCGTTTACGACCCGCACTTCGTCCGAGACCCGCGGAGCGATGACCGCAGCACCTTCTAGTCACCGCGGCGCTCGCACGTGCGTCGCGGCCGCACCGGTACACCGCGCGGACGGCTGTCTGCCTGGTGGTGGACTTTTTTAAGAGGGCTGATGTGAAGTCATTTAAGCACCCGCCTTTACATAGTAAGTTCATGCTCAAACCACGCGGAGCGGCACCGTCTTCGATCGACCCGGCCGGATTCTCCACCGCCGGTCATGCCCTCCCCGGCCACCGTGGATCTTGAGAAGCCCGACATCCGCGGCCCGCCCACCGGTCATTGCCACGGCCTGAATCCGCCCAGGAGATGACATCTCCCCCAGATAGGGTCGGCAGCATGACTCGATGGATCGAACTCGACGGCGCCGTCAACGTCCGCGACCTGGGCGGCCTCGCCACGGCCGGCGGTGACACCATCCGTACCGGCCTGCTGCTGCGCTCGGACAACCTCCAAGGGCTCACCGCGGCGGACGTCGACCTCCTCGTGTCCGAGATCGGCGTGCGGCACGTCATCGATCTGCGCAGCGACACCGAGGTCGAGCTCGAAGGGCCCGGCCCGCTCACCCGCGAACCCGAGGTGACCGTCCACCGCCTGTCCCTGTTCGCCGAAGGCGGCGGCCTGACCGACGTCGACGCCGACACCTCCGTTGAAGGCAACGGCATCGACACCGACAAGATCCTCCCCTGGCAGGATCGCCCGGAAGAGGGCGGCCACGAGAGCGAGCGCAGCGTCGGCCACTACCTCGGCTACCTCGCCGACCGGCCCGACTCCGTCGTCTCCGCGCTGCGCGTCATGTCCCAGGGGACCTCGATCGTGCACTGCGCCGCGGGCAAGGACCGCACCGGCGTCGTCATCGCCCTCGCCCTGCACGTCGTCGGCGTGCCCCGCGAACGGATCGTCGCCGACTACGCCGCGACCGGCGAGCGGATCGAGGCCATCCTCGCCCGGCTCCGCTCCAGCCCCACCTACGCCCAGGACCTCGACTCGCGGCCCGCCGACACCCACCTGCCGCACCCGTACACGATGGAGAAGTTCCTCAGCGTCCTCGACGAGCGCGACGGCGGCCCGCTCGGCTGGCTGCGGCGCCACGGCTGGACCGACGACGACACCACCGCGCTCCGGACCGCGCTGCTCGCCTGACCGCCCGTGTCCCCCGCTGACGTGCTCGACCGGTACGCCCTCAACCGCGCCCTGTTCGAACGCCAGTCGCTCCTGCGCCCGGCCGGGCACACCGCCCTCCAGGCCGTCGAACGCCTCGTCGGCATGCAGGCGCAGGCACCGCTCGCCCCCTACGTAGGGCTGTGGACGCGGCTGCGCGACTTCCGCCCCGACGACCTCGCCGGCCTGATCACCGGCCGGCAGGTCGTACGGATCGCGCTGATGCGCGGCACCATCCACCTCGTTACCGCCGCCGACTGCCGCACCCTACGGCCCCTGCTCCAGCCCCTCCTGGACCGTGCGCTGCGGAGCGGTGCCGGCCGCCGGCTCACCGGCCTCGACCTGCACGCGATCGCCGCCGCCGGCCGCGAGCTGGTCGACGAACGCCCCCGCACCTTCGGTGAGCTCGGCGCCGCGCTCACCGAACGCTGGCCCGGCCACGCCCCCGCCGACCTCGCCCACGTGATCCGCGCCCTCGTCCCGCTCGTGCAGGTGCCGCCTCGCGGCCTCTGGGGCCACGGCGGACAGGCCACCCACACCTCGGCCGAGACCTGGCTCGGAGGCCGCCTCGACCCCGCGCCCGCGCTCGACGACCTGGTCCTGCGTTACCTCGCCGGTTATGGCCCGGCGACGCCCCGTGACATCCAGGTCTGGTCCGGCCTGACGCGGCTCCGCGAGGTCGTCGACGGGCTCCGTCCCCGGCTGCGCGTCTTCCACGACGAGCACGGCAACGAGGTGTTCGACCTGCCGGACGCGCCACGCCCCGACCCCGGCACACCGGCCCCGCCGCGCTTCCTGCCCGAGTACGACAACCTGCTGCGGTCCCACGCCGACCGCACCCGCGTACTGCCCGGCGGCCACCGCGACCGGCTGGCCACCCCCAACGACTCACCACGCCCGGCGTTCCTGGTGGACGGCTTCGTCCACGGCACCTGGAAGCTCACCCGCGCCCGCGGCACCGCCACCCTGACCATCGAGCCGTTCGCATCACTGCCCGACCCCGGCGCCGTCACCGCCGAGGCCGCGCGCCTCCTGGAGTTCGCCGCCGCCGGTGACACTCACGACATCAAAATTGCCGAAGTCACGGCGGGCTGACCGGATCGTTCCGCAATGGGCCTGGATCAGGCCTGTCGGCCCGGTGCTCGTCCTGGTCAGACTGGAGACCATGAACCGAGCGCTGATCGTGATCGATGTCCAGGAGTCGTTTCGGGCCCGCCCGAGCTGGGAGCAGATCGCCGACCCGAAGATCGCGGAGCCCGTCAACCGGCTGGTCCGCCTTGCCCGTGCCAACGGCGACCTGGTGGTCTGGGTGCTTCACACCGAGCCTGGCAGCCAGAGTGTGTTCGACCCGGCCCAGGGCCACGTCCGGCTGCTCGAGGAACTGGAACAGCCCATGCCCGGCGAACGGGTACTCCACAAGACCTCCCACAACGCCTTCACCACCACCAACCTGCAACAGTTGTTGACCGAGGCGGGCGTGCGCGAGCTGGTGGTCTGCGGCATCCGCACCGAGCAGTGTGTGGAGACCACGACCCGGGTCGGCAGTGACCTCGGGTACCAGGTCGTCTTCGTGACCGATGCCACCACGACCAGCCCGTACGGCGGGCTCAGCGCCGAGGCGATCATCGAGCGTACGGAGGTCGTCCTGCGTGACCGGTTCGCTCGGATCGCCACGGTGGCCGAGCTGGAAGCGGAGCTGGGAACATCCGAGGCGTGAGCCATGTCGTGTTCGTCCTGCTGCCCGGAGTTCACCTGCTCGACGTGGCCGGACCGGCCCAGGCGTTCGGGACGGCAGCAGACTTCGGGCACGCCTACCGGCTCAGCTATGTCGCCGAGCGGGAGCAGGTGCGCAGTGCCCAGGGCCTGCCGCTGACCACGCACGTCCAGTGGCCGTCTCTGGGCCCCGGCGACCTGGTCGTGGTGCCGGGCTGGCAAGCGCCCACACTGCGTGGCGGGCCGCGGCTGAGCCCAGCCGATGTGGAGCGGTTGCGCGCTCACCACGCCGCCGGGGGCACCGTCGCCAGCGTGTGCGCGGGAGCGGAGGCGCTGGGCCAGGCCGGACTGCTGGATGGACGCCGGTGCACCACGCACCATCACCACCAGGATGAGCTGGCGGCCCGCTATCCCCGGGCGACGGTGGTGCGGGACGTGCTGTTCACCGTCGATGACCGGGTGGTGACCTCGGCGGGAGTCGCCAGTGGCATCGACCTGGCGCTGCATCTGCTGGCCGTCCGGCACGGCCCGGCGCTCGCCGCCCAGGTAGCGCGGGACATGGTCATCTACACCCGCCGTAACGGGCATGAACCGCAGGCCAGCGTCATGCTGCGGCACCGCGCTCATCTGGATGACGCCGTTCACCGTGTCCAGGACCTCATCGACGAGCGGCTCGCCGAGCCACTGCCGCTGGCGTACCTCGCCGCCTGCGTCGGCGTCAGCCAACGCACCTTGACCCGGCTGTTCAGCCGTGCCACGGGCGGGCTCACCCCCCTGCGTTACCAGCAGATACTGCGGCTGGAACGCGCCCAGCACCTGATCGACCATGGAACGATGGTGGAGGCCGCGGCCCGCGAGGTGGGCTTCGAGGACGCCCGAATGCTACGCCGCCTCCGCGCCCGCGCGTCGTGAGCCGCCGCCGGCGACGCTCACGACGCCGGGATCGCCTGAGTCACAGCCGCAGCGACGCGCGTACCGCGTCCTGCCCGGCCTCCCGCATCCGTGCGTGCAGCGCCGCGTTGACCGCGCGGTCCGTGCGGGCCTCCACGATCCGCAGCCCCTCGCCCGCCATGACCTTGGCCAGCCCGTCCATCGACTCCAGCCGTGTGTACGGCAGGGCGTGCGCCGCCGCCAGCGAGGCGATGTCGACGTCATGCGGTGTGCCGAAGACCCGCTCGAAGGGCTCGGGGAACGCCGACTGCGGCAACAGCGAGAAGATCCCGCCACCGGAGTTGTTGATCACCACCAGGGCCAGGTCGGGCCGGCGGTCCTGGGGTCCGATGACCAGACCGTTCTGGTCGTGCAGGAACGCCAGGTCGCCCAGCAGCGCGTACGCCCGGTTGCCGTGCGCGAGCGCGGCACCGATCGCCGTCGACACCAGACCGTCGATACCGCTCGCCCCGCGGCTGGCCAGAATGCGGATGCCCCGCCGCGGATGCATCGTCTGGTCCAGGTCACGGATCGGCATGCTCGCCGCGGCCAGCAGCAGCGACCCGCCCGGCATCGCCGACACCAGGTCACGGGCCAGCCGCGGCTCGGACAGCTCACCGGACTCGTCGAGCACCGCGTCCACCGCGCGGCGCGCGACCAGGTCCGCTGTGCGCCAGCCCTTCAGCCACGCGTCATCACCCGACACGACCGGGATCTCCGCCTCCTGGGCCACCTGCGTGGCCGAGCGCACCGGGTCCGGCCAGCGCGAGAGCGACGGCGTGACCACGACGTGCTCTTCGGCGCGCCGCAGGTAGGACAGCAGCGGGCGCGACAGTCCCGGTTTGCCGAGCGTCACCACGACCTCGGGCCGGTGCCGCTCCACGAACTCCGGCACGCTCAACAGGAAATGGTGCGCCGACAGGGCGTGGTCGCCGTAGCGGGCGTTGCCGTTGGGCTCCGCCAGCACCGGCCAGCCGGCCATCGACGCCGCCGCGACGTAGCGCTTGACGTTGACCGCCCCGTCGCCGACCACGAGCACCCCGCGCCGCGTCGCCGGCACGTGCAGCACCGAACCGGGTGTCGCCGCCCGCACCCTCGTCCACGCACCCGTCGCGTCACCGTCCAGCGGCTCGCACCACGACTCGTCCCCGTCAGGGGTCAGCGGCTCGCGGAAGGGGAGGTTCAGGTGGACCGGGCCCGGGTCCGGGCCCATCGCGAGATGCCACGCGCGGCTCAGGAGCGAACGCCAGTACGCGACCATGCCCGGCCGCTCCTCGGGAGTGCCGACCTCACAGCTCCACCGCACCGCCGAGCCGTACAGCTTGATCTGGTCGATCGTCTGGTTCGCGCCCGTCTCGCGCAGCTCCGGCGGCCGGTCCGCGGTCAGCACCAGCAGCGGCACCCCGGACTCGTGCGCCTCCACGACCGCCGGATGGAAGTTGGCCGCCGCGGTGCCCGACGTGCACACCACGACCACCGGCCGGCCGCTTCGCTTGGCCATGCCGAGCGCCAGGAACGCCGCCGACCGCTCGTCGATCCGCACGTGCATGCGGATCTTGGACTGCTCGTAGAACGCGAGCGCCAACGGCGCGGACCGCGACCCGGGCGCCAGCACCACATCGGTCAGGCCACAGCGCACCAGCTCGTCCACCAGGACGGTCGCCAGAGCGGTCGCCGGATTCACAACACCACCCCACGCTCAGCACGTCGCGCGTCCAGGACGGACCGCGCCTCCGCGGCCCGCCGCAGCCAGCCGTCATCTTCCACCTCGTAGCGGCCCAGGGAGTCCTCGTCGACCTCCGGGCGGCGTACCTCGATCGCACCGTCCACCGCTGCCAGCGGCTCACGTACGACGTCGCCCTCCAGCAGGGACAGCGTGCCGAGCCCGCAGGCGTAGGGCAGCTCCGGCAGCGCGGCGGCCAGCGCCAGTCCTGCCGCGAGCCCCACCGACGTCTCCACGGCGCTGGAGACGACCACGGGCAGCCCGCACGCCTCCGCCACCGCGAGTGCCGCCCGCACTCCGCCGAGCGGCTGGACCTTCAGCACGACGATGTCGGCGGCGTCGGCCGCGCGCACCCGGAGCGGGTCCTCGGCCCGGCGGATCGACTCATCGGCCGCGATCGGGGTGTCCACCCTCCTGCGCACCTCGGCCAGCTCCTCCAGCGTCGCGCACGGCTGCTCGGCGTACTCCAGCTCGCCCAGAGCCGTGATCATCCGTACGGCGGTGTCGGGGTCCCAGGCGCCGTTGGCGTCGACCCGCACCCGGCCGCCGGGTCCCAGCGCGTCGCGTACCGCCTCGACGCGCGCGATGTCGTCCGCCTCGTCCTGCCCGGGCTCGGCCACCTTCACCTTCGCCGTACGGCATCCGGATCCGCGCGTGATCGCGTGGGCGGCGTCCGCGCCGACCGCCGGCACCGTCACGTTGACCGGAATGCGCGTCCGCAGCGGCTCGGGCCAGCCCTCATCGGCCGCTTCGCATGCGGCGGCCAGCCAGCGGGCGCACTCGGCCGGGCCGTACTCGGGGAACGGGGAGAACTCCCCCCACCCGGCCGAGCCACGCACGAGCGCTCCCTCTCTTCGAGTGACGCCGCGAAACCGCGTGCGCATCGGGATGGCGAACACCCGCAATGGCCTGACCCCTTAATCCGTATCCCTCACGTTCGCCCAACCCTACGACCGCACGCCGATGACCCGCGCACCGGATGTCAGTAGTACCAGGGGAAACGGGACCAATCCGGATCGCGCTTCTCGAGGAACGCGTCCCGGCCCTCGGCGGCCTCGTCGGTCATGTACGCCAGCCGGGTCGCCTCACCGGCGAAGACCTGCTGACCGACCAGTCCGTCGTCGATCATGTTAAAGGCGAACTTCAGCATCCGCTGCGCCGCCGGGCTCTTGCCGTTGATCTTTCGCCCCCACTCCAGGGCCGTACGCTCGAGCTCGGCGTGCGGGACGACGGCGTTGACCATGCCCATCCGGTGCGCCGCCTCGGCGTCGTAGGTCTCCCCCAGGAAGAAGATCTCCCGCGCGAACTTCTGCCCGACCTGCCGCGCCAGGTACGCCGACCCGAAACCGCCGTCGAAGCTGGCGACGTCGGCGTCGGTCTGCTTGAAGCGCGCGTGCTCGCGGCTCGCCAGCGTGAGGTCGGCCACGACGTGCAGGCTGTGGCCTCCTCCCGCCGCCCAGCCGGGTACGACGCAGACGACGACCTTGGGCATGACCCGGATCAGCCGCTGGACCTCCAGGATGTGCAGCCGCCCCGAACGCGCCGGGTCGATCGTCGCGGCCGTCTCTCCCTCGGCGTAGCGATAGCCGTCCCGGCCACGGATCCGCTGGTCGCCACCGGAGCAGAACGCCCACCCTCCGTCCTTGGGCGAGGGCCCGTTGCCGGTGAGCAGCACGCAGCCGACGTCACTGGACATCCGTGCGTGGTCCAGCACCCGGTAGAGCTCGTCCACGGTGTGCGGGCGGAACGCGTTGCGGACCTCGGGCCGGTTGAACGCGATACGTACGGTGCCGTGATCGGTGGCCCGGTGGTAGGTGATGTCGGTGAGGTCGAAGCCCTCCACCGCCCGCCACGCGTCCGGGTCGAACAACTCCGAGACCATGCCTGTCCTCTCCTGCCGTCGGCGCCCTGCCATTCAAGCGGTCGGCCGCCTGCCTTGGCGAAGAGGGGGCTCTGTAAGAGACGAGGGGGGAGCGAACCGGCCGCCCGCCTTTACATAGTAAGTTCGATCTTGGATCACCTGGTTCAACCCGCGGAACCGGCCTCGATTAGCCTGGCGACTGCCATGAGCCGAACCCTTCACGCCGTCGTCCTGCCGCCGGGCCCTCTCCTCGCCCGCCGCCTGGAGGCCGCCCTCGACGGCAGCGGCCCCGCGATCTGCCCCCTCTCCCCCGGGCTGCCCGAGCCGGCGCTGCGCTCGATCGTCGACGCGCTCGCTCCGGCCGCGGTGGAGACCGCCGCCGGTACGGACTCCCTCGGCGCCGGACGCCCTGCCGACGCCGCGGTCCTGATCTCGACCTCGGGCTCGACCGGGCAGCCGAAGATCGTCGAGCTGTCCGCCGAGGCGCTGACCTCCTCCGCGGCGGCGACGCTCCGGCGTGTCGGCGCCGCCCCCGGTGACCGCTGGCTGTGCTGCCTGCCCACCGACCACATCGCGGGCGTCCAGGTGCTCACCCGGTCGATCCTCGCGGGCACGACACCGGTCATCCACGAGCGCTTCTCCGCCGAGGCCGCGCTGTCCAGCGGCGTCGAGCACATCTCGGTGGTCCCGACGCAGCTGCGCCGCATGCTCGGCCACGACCTGTCGGCGTTCTCCTCGATCCTGCTGGGCGGTGCCGCCGCTCCCCCGGACCTGCTGGCGGCCGCGCGGGCCGACGGCGGGCGGATCCTGACGACGTACGGCATGAGCGAGACGTGCGGCGGCTGTGTGTACGACGGCGTGCCACTCGACGGCGTCTCCGCCGTCGTGGGCGACGACGGGCGGATCCGGCTCGCCGGGCCGGTCCTGTTCGGCGGCTACCGGCTGCGGCCGGACCTGACCGCCGCGGTCATGGACGGGGGCTGGTTCGTCACCGGCGACCTCGGCGTGGTCGAGAACGGGACCCTGCGCGTGCGGGGACGGGCCGACGACGTCATCAACACCGGCGGCGAGAAGGTCGTCGCCGGCGAGGTCGAACACGTCCTGCGCACTCATCCGGCCGTCGAGGACGTGGTCGTGGTCGGACGGCCCGACCCCGAGTGGGGCGAGCTGGTCACCGCGGTCGTGGTCGGCTCGGTCACGCTCGCGGAACTGCGCGACCACGTCCGTGCGACCCTGCCCGCCCACGCCGCTCCCCGCGCCGTGGAGCTCGTCGCCGAGATTCCGCTGCTGGCATCGGGAAAGCCGGACCGGGTCCGGCTGCGTGGCCGGTTCTGAGAGAATCCCTCGTCGTGGTCGTACGTCGTGGACTGGCCGTGCTGGCACTGCTCGGGCTGGCGGCATGCTCGGCCGGTGGGCATCCGAAGCAGCGGCCCTCCGGCCCTCCCCTGGTGATCCCGAAACCGTCGCCGTCGCCCACCGGCAGACCGCACGCGGCGCGCCCCGGCGAGATCTGCGGGAAGATCACCACGATCGCCGGCTCGTCGGCGCGCGTGGTCGTCGTGCGGGGCCGTACGACCTGCGCGACGGCGTTGCGCGTCCTCGGCAAGTACAACGACCCCGCCGTCCCCGCCGAGGGCACGGCCGGTCTGGCCGTCGTCGACCACTGGACCTGCCAGACTCGGCGTACGGTCACGACCTGCACGCTCAGGTCGACCGTGATCCAGTCGCGTCCGTAGGAGACCAGGTGCTGATCGAGAACACGCTGGCCGAGCTCGGCCTCGTCCTCCCCGAGCCGATGCGCCTGCCGCCCGGTGCCGTGCTGCCCTTCCCCTGGGTACGCGTGCGGGGCGGGCGCGCCTTCGTCTCCGGGCACGGCCCGCTGCTCCCCGACGGGTCCCTGGCCGGTCCGCTCGGCAAGGTCGGCGACCAGGTCACGCCGGAGCAGGCCTATGAGGCGTCGCGCCTCACCGCGCTGGCGATCCTGTCCAGTCTCCGGCGCGAGCTCGGCGACCTGGACCGGGTCACGGCGTGGCTCCGGGTCTTCGGGATGATCAACACCGCACCGGGCTTCACGGCGACGCCGACGGTGATCAACGGTTTCTCGGACCTGATCCTGCGGCTGTGGGGACCGGACGCGGGCAGCCATGCCCGGTCGGCGGTCGGGATGGCGGAGCTGCCGTTCTCCATCCCGGTCGAGATCGAGGCCGAGGTGGAGATCGACGGCTGAGGCGGGTGCCGGCCCGTGGGGACCGCGAGCGCGGTGGGGCCGGTGTGCGCGTGCGGGTGTGACAAGAGTGGCCCTTGTCACACAGAGCGACCGGCGGGCCGCGATGACCAGGGTGCCGGGACCGGACGTGACGGCGTCCGCGGACGTTGTCACCGGTCAGAACGGCGCAGTGCACGGCGGCCGGAAACGTCAGACTTTACGGTGGAGCCGCCCCCGGGCACGTGAAAGATTCCGCCGTGCGGGAACAACCCAGACACAACTGCGCGTTTCGGATAGTGCGCGCATTTGCCATGACACACGTCCCATGCCGCCAAGATACGAAGGGAGGGAGGTGTCCTCATGTCGCGAAACGCCGCTGCTGCGACCGCAGCGCCGACCACGACGCCTCTCGAGGAGCTTCTCGACCGTGGCCATTCCCAGGGGCACCTCTCGCTTGACGAGGTGCGGAAGGCCTTTCAGGAAGTCGGTATCACCCCCGCGCAGGGCCGCTCCATCATCCGCGAGCTGACCGATGCCGGAGTCCGGCTGGCCAGCGAGGACAAGACCGCCGAGAAGCAGCAGGCCACGTCCACCAAGAAAAAGGGTACGGGCACTGTCAAGAAGGCTCCGCCCGCCAAGCCCGCCCCGTCCAAGGCGAAGCCGGCCCGGTCCAAGACGGCGACGAGGACCACTCGTACCGCCAGGTCCGGCAAGGCCGAGACCGCCGAGCCGGCAGAGCAGCCGGCAGAGCGGCGCACCGATCGCGGACCGGCCGGGAACGAGGCCGTGACCGAACCGGTGACCCCGGTCGAGGCCGACGACTTCGAGGTGGACGCCCCGACGGATCTCGATGACCAGTCATCGGTCATGGGCGACTCCGTGCACACGTACCTGAAGGCCATCGGCCGGCGCCAGCTGCTCACCGCGGCTCAGGAGGTCGACCTCGCCAAGCGCATCGAGGCCGGGCTCTACGCCGAGCACAAGCTGGAGAGCGGCGGCAGGCTGTCCGCACGTGCCCGTGCGGACCTGCGCCTCGTCGCCGAGGACGGCCAGCGGGCCAAGGCTCACATGCTGGAGGCCAACCTCCGGCTCGTCGTCTCGGTCGCCAAGAAGTACGCCGACCGCGGCCTGTCGCTGCTCGACGTCGTGCAGGAGGGCAACCTCGGCCTGATCCGCGCGGTCGAGAAGTTCGACTACACCAAGGGCTACAAGTTCTCCACGTACGCCATGTGGTGGATCCGCCAGGCCATCCAGCGGGGGTTCGCCGACTCGGCCCGTACGATCCGGCTCCCGGTGCACGTCCTGGAGATGCTGAGCAAGCTGAGCCGCGTCGAGCGGGAGATGCACCAGCGTCTCGGCCGCGAGCCGACTCCCGAGGAGCTGGGCGTGGAGCTCGACAAGAGCCCCGCGCAGGTCCAGGAACTGCTCCGCACCAGCCGCCAGCCGATCAGCCTGGACTCCACGATCGGCGAGGACGGCGAGACCCGGATCGGTGACCTCATCGAGGACACCGACACGCCCGAGGCCTCCGAGCTCGTCGACCGGCAGCTCATGGCCGACCAGCTGCGCCGTGCGCTCGGCGTGCTGTCGGCCCGCGAAGAGAAGATCATGGCGATGCGCTTCGGCCTGTACGACGGCACGCCGCGCACGCTGGACGAGATCGGCAAGCACCTGGGCCTGACCCGGGAGCGGATCCGCCAGCTGGAGAAGGAGTCGCTGTCCAAGCTGCGGCACCCGAGCAACGCCCAGCCGCTGCTCGACTTCGCCAGCTGATCGACCGAACGAAAGAGGGCCCCGCCGTACGGCGGGGCCCTCTTTCGTATGCGGCCGACGGCCCGTCTTGACGCCTCAGGGGGCTCAGCGGCTCACGGCCGTCTCACGCTCCACACGCGACAGCTTCTCGGGATTGCGCACCAGGTAGAGCCCGGTGACCAGGCCGCCCTCGACCCGCATCGCCACGACGCCGTCGATCTCCCCGTCGAGCCGTACGACCAGGGCCGGACCGCCGTTGACCTGCGCCGGCTCGAACGACATCCCGGCGCCGGCCTTCACCGCGCCGGCGGTGAAGACGCGGGCCACCTTGGCGGCGCCCACGATGGGCCGCAGCCGGGCCCGCTTGACCCCGCCGCCGTCGGTCAGGGCGACGACGTCCGGTGCGAGGATGTCGAGCAGGCTCTGCAGGTCACCCGTCTCGACCGCCCGCTGGAACGCCTGGAGCGCACCTCGCATCTCGGCCGGCGAGACGGTCCCCCGCGGTCGGCGCGCGGCCACGTGTGCCCGCGCCCGGTGGGCGATCTGGCGGACCGCGGCCGGGCTCTTGCCGACGGCCTCCGCGATCTCGTAGTACTTCAGGTCGAACACCTCGCGCAGCACGAACACCGCCCGTTCGGTCGGCGTGAGCGTCTCCAGCACCAGCAACATCGCCATCGAGACGCTGTCGGCCAGCTCGACGTCCTCGGCCACGTCGGGCGCGGTCAGCAGCGGCTCGGGGAGCCAGGGCCCGACGTAGGACTCCCTGCGCCGGCCGAGCGTACGCAGCCGGGTGAGCGCCTGCCGGGTCGTGATCCGGACCAGGTACGCGCGCCGGTCCCGCACCGCGCCGAGATCGACGCCCGCCCACCGAAGCCAGGTCTCCTGCAGGACGTCCTCGGCGTCCGCGGCAGAGCCGAGCATCTCGTAGGCGATGGTGAACAGCAGGTTGCGGTAGGCGACGAACGCCTCCGTGGCGGGATCCGGGCGGCCGTCCTCGCTCATGGGCTCGCTCATGCCCCCATCACGACCTCTCTGCGCTCTCGACTCACGTGCATAAGACACCAGGTCCCGCCGTTCTGTGACACCACCGCCGCGAAGAGAAGGAATCGGAGAACGATCGACACCGGACGCCGGCCGGCTATGGCGCACGTCACGTGGGCGCGGTGTCACGAGGGCCGGGCCGCCGGCATCTGGTGTTCGACCGGTTTCCCCAGCAAGGAGTGCGCAATGAATGCTCGACTGGACCT
The DNA here is from genome assembly GCF_006716425.1 of Actinoallomurus bryophytorum. Classification (NCBI taxonomy): domain Bacteria; kingdom Bacillati; phylum Actinomycetota; class Actinomycetes; order Streptosporangiales; family Thermomonosporaceae; genus Actinoallomurus; species Actinoallomurus bryophytorum. The sequence goes on along the minus strand of NZ_VFOZ01000003.1, from coordinate 202,961 downwards.
GTCCGGCAGCCCCGTCACCGCGAAGTTCATGCGGCACCTCGCCTCGGCGAGCAAGGTGGTCATCGCGGACTCGACACTGCCGGCCGCGACCCGGCACCTGGTGGTGCTCCGCGCGAGCCAGATCAACGGCTGCGGCTTCTGCACCGACCTCCACACCAAAGACGCCGCGCACGCCGGGGAGACCGCGGTGCGCGTCAACCTGGTCGCGGCCTGGCGGGAGTCCACGGTCTTCACCGGCGCCGAGCGCGCCGCCCTGGAGCTGACCGAGCAGGGCACCCGCATCGCCGACGCCGCCGGTGGTGTCACGGACGAGGCCTGGGCGGTCGCCGCCGAGCACTACGACGAGGAGCAGCTCTTCGCCCTGGTGTCACTCATCGCCCTCATCAACACCGCCAACCGCCTGGGCGTCATCACCCGGCAGCCCGGCGGCGGCTACCGGCCCGGCCGGTCCGGATGACCGGGAGTATCCGGCGGCCGCGACGTACGGGGTCGTGCGTGGCGGAGCGGGCGGCCTGACCGGTCAGGAATCGAGAAGCGCCGGTCACGAAGCCGCAGCTAGCGTGGTCGCCGTGGAACTTTTCGTCCGCGCTCGAACCGGACGGTTCCCCCCGGACCCACGACTTCAGGAGTGACCATGACCGGATCTTCCACCCAGGGAATCAAGACCGTGCTGCATCCCGTCTCCGACCTGGCGAAGGCCAAGGCGGTGTACGCCGCCCTGCTCGGCGTGCCGCCGCAGGCCGACGAGTCCTATTACGTCGGCTTCGAGGCCGAGGGCCAGCACATCGGGCTGGTCCCGGGCCGCGGGCCGCAGGACGTCACCTCACCGGTGGCCTACTGGCACGTGCCGGACATCGAGGCGAAGCTGGCCGAGGTGATCGCCGCGGGTGCCACCCTGAAGGAGCCCGCGCGCGATGTCGGTGGCGGCCGCCTGGTGGCCACCGTCACCGACCCCGACGGCAACGTGCTCGGACTGCTCCAGGACGGGTGAGCGAAGGCCCCGCTCCCGCGGCGCGGGAGCGGGGCCACCGGTTTCGGCCCATGTGCGCCGGTCATGCCGTACCGCCGCAGAACCGGACGTACTCTGGCTGGTCAGATCGAGCCAGGCGGCCCCGCCCCACAGATGGAGACACGATGAGCATGGCCACGAGAACGGACACGCAGTCGCCTGCGCCGCACTCTGCCGACAGCCACGACCTGATCCGCGTGCACGGCGCGCGTGTGAACAACCTCAAGGACATCAGCATCGAGATCCCGAAGCGCCGGCTGACGGTGTTCACCGGCGTCTCCGGCTCGGGCAAGAGCTCGCTGGTGTTCGGCACGATCGCCGCGGAGTCACAACGGCTGATCAACGAGACCTACAGCGCCTTCGTGCAGGGCTTCATGCCGACGCTCGCGCGGCCCGAGGTCGACGTACTCGAAGGGCTGACGACCGCGATCATCGTCGACCAGCAGCGGATGGGCGCCGACCCCCGCTCCACCGTCGGCACCGCCACCGACGCCAACGCGATGCTGCGCATCCTCTTCAGCAGGCTCGGGCGGCCGCACATCGGCTCGCCCAAGGCGTACTCCTTCAACGTCGCCTCGATCAGCGGGGCGGGCGCCGTCAAGCTGGAGCGCGGCGGGAAGACCGTGAAGGAGCGACGCAGCTTCAAGATCACCGGTGGCATGTGCCCACGCTGCGAAGGCCGGGGCGCGGTCACCGACTTCGACCTGTCCGCGCTGTACGACGACCGCAAGTCGCTCAACGATGGTGCGCTCACGATCCCCGGCTACAGCGTCGACGGCTGGTTCGGCCGCATCTTCCTCGGCTGCGGCTTCTTCGACCCTGACAAGCCGATCCGCGATTTCACCAAGAAGGAGCTCCACGACCTCCTCCACAAGGAGCCGACCAAGATCAAGGTCGACAACATCAACCTGACGTACGAGGGTCTGATCCCGAAGATCCAAAAATCGATGCTCTCCAAGGACGTCGACGCGCTGCAGCCGCACATCCGGGCGTTCGTGGAGCGGGCGATCACCTTCACCACCTGCCCCGAGTGCGACGGCACCCGGCTGAGCGAGGCCGCCCGGTCGTCGAAGATCGAGGGGATCAGCATCGCCGACGCCTGCGCGATGCAGATCAGCGACCTCGCCGGATGGGTGCGGAACCTGGACGAACCGTCCGTCGCGCCGCTGCTGGCGACGCTGGCGCACACTCTCGACTCGTTCGTCGAGATCGGGCTCGGCTACCTCAGCCTCGACCGCCCGTCGGGCACGCTGTCCGGCGGCGAGGCGCAGCGCACCAAGATGATCCGCCACCTCGGATCCTCGCTCACCGACGTCACCTACGTCTTCGACGAGCCGACGATCGGGCTGCACCCCCACGACATCCAGCGGATGAACGACCTGCTGCTTCAGCTGAGGAACAAGGGCAACACGGTGCTCGTCGTGGAGCACAAGCCGGAGACGATCGCGATCGCCGACCACGTCGTCGACCTCGGGCCCGGCGCCGGTACGGCGGGGGGCACCGTCTGCTTCGAGGGCACCGTCGAGGGGCTGCGGGCGAGCGGCACCATCACCGGCCGCCATTTCGACGACCGGGCCGCTCTGAAGGAGTCGGTGCGCAAGCCCACCGGCACGCTGGAGATCCGCGGCGCCACCTCACACAACCTGCGGGACGTCGACGTCGACATCCCGCTCGGGGTGCTCTGCGTGATCACCGGTGTGGCGGGCTCCGGCAAGAGCTCGCTCGTGCACGGGTCGATCCCTCCCGGCGAGGATGTGGTCTCGATCGACCAGACCGCGATCCGCGGCTCGCGGCGGAGCAACCCGGCGACGTACACCGGACTGCTCGACCCGATCCGCAAGGCGTTCGCTAAGGCCAACGGCGTGAAGCCGGCACTGTTCAGCGCCAACTCCGAGGGCGCGTGCCCCGGCTGCAACGGCGCCGGCGTCGTCTACACGGACCTGGCGATGATGGCCGGCGTCGCCACCACCTGCGAGGAGTGCGAGGGCAAGCGGTTCGAGGCATCGGTGCTGGACCACCACCTCGGGGGCCGCGACATCAGCGAGGTGCTCGCGATGCCGGTGACCGAGGCCGAGGAGTTCTTCGGCGCCGGCGAGGCACGCACGCCCGCGGCGCACAAGATCCTCGAACGGCTCTCCGACGTCGGGCTCGGCTACCTCAGCCTCGGCCAGCCGCTCACGACGCTGTCCGGCGGCGAGCGGCAGCGGCTCAAGCTGGCCACCCACATGGCCGAGAAGAGCGGCGTCTACGTCCTCGACGAGCCGACCACCGGCCTCCACCTCGCCGACGTCGAGCAACTGCTCGGCCTGCTCGACCGGCTCGTCGACTCCGGCAAGTCGGTCATCGTCATCGAGCACCACCAGGCGGTCATGGCGCACGCCGACTGGATCATCGACCTGGGCCCCGGCGCCGGCCACGACGGGGGCCGGATCGTCTTCGAGGGCACACCGTCCGACCTCGTCGCCGCCCGCTCCACCCTCACCGGCGAGCACCTCGCGGCCTACGTCGGCGCCTGATGAGATGGGGACGGCCCGGCAGCGGTAGGCAACGCCGGCAGGTCATGGCACGATTTCGCAGGTGACCAGTACACCCGCCACGGCGCAGCACCTGAGCGACCTCGCGCGGTTGCGCCGCGTCCGCGACCGGATCGACCGGGAGTACGCGCGACCGCTGGACGTCGAGGCGCTCGCCCGTGGCGCGCACATGTCGGCCGGGCACCTCAGCCGCCGGTTCCGGCTCGCCTACGGCGAGTCGCCGTACTCCTATCTGATGACGCGGCGGATCGAGCGTGCGATGGCGCTGCTGCGCCGGGGCGACCTCAGCGTCACCGAGGTCTGTTTCGCGGTCGGCTGCTCGTCACTCGGCACCTTCAGCACCCGCTTCACCGAACTGGTCGGCATGCCGCCCAGCACCTACCGTGACGACGCGGCGCGCGCGACCGCGGGGATCCCGTCCTGCGTCGCGAAACAGGTGACCCGGCCGGTCAGGAACCGGCGGGCACCGGCCACGAACCCGCCGCCGGAGTAGCCGTAGCCGGCCGCGACCATCCCCCTGCGGACGAGGGTCGCGGCCTGTCCGTCCCTTCTTCCCGCGCCACCGCCCCGGTCAGAGGGGCTCGGCCAGCGGCGGCCGGTCCGGGAGGCTCTCGGTGAACAGTGGATCACACGCCAGCCGGTAGCCGCGCTTGACCACGGTCTCCACGAGACCGCCCCGGCCCAGGCCACGGCGCAGCCGCGCCACCGCCATCTCCACCGCGTGCTCGTCCGGCCGCTGCCGGCTCGGCGGGCCGCCGGGTAGACCGCGGCTGGGGAGCACGCTGGTCAGCTCGGCGCGAGAGACCACATGCCCGGGACGGCGGGCGAGCGCCCGCAGGATCGCCATCGGCGCGGGGGCGATCGGCTTCAGCTGCCCGTCGAGGACCACGGCGTGCCCGCGAAGCTCCAGGGCATGGCCGTGCACGGCGACGCGGCTCGCGCGACGGGCCGGCAGCTCCACCGCCAGAGCACGTACGAGCGCGCTCAGCCGCGCGCGCTCCGGGCTGATCGGCACCACTCCCCTCTCCTGCAGCGGCGCGGCGGTCACCGGCCCCACGCAGGCGGCCACGACATGGGTGCGCAGTGCGTCCAGCAGCATCGCTTCCAGGTTGTCCTCCGCCGCGACCGCCATCATCGCGGCCACCGCAGGGGCACTGGTGAACGTGATCGCGTCCACGGTGCCGGCCACCGCCTGCCCGAGGAGGCGGCGCAGCGGCGTCGGATCGTCGGTACGCGCCCAGCGGTAGACGGGGATCTCCACCACCTCGGCGCCGGCGCGCCGCAGGGTATTCGTCAGGTGCGGCGTCGGCTCGCCGTACAGCTGGATGGCGATCCGGCGCCCGGTGAGGTCCTCCTCCAGCAGGTGCCGCAGGATCTCCTCCCAGCTCTCCGATGCCGGCGACCATGCCTCGGCCATCCCCGCGGCACGCACGGCTCCCCGGGCCCGCGGTCCGCGGGTCAGGATCCGGGCATCGCCCAGCAGCTTGACCAGTCGCTCGTGCAGACCCCAGCCCTCGACCGTCTCCAGCCAGGCGCGGAACCCGACACCCGCCGTGATGATCACGTCGTCGACGGGCCGGGACAGCAGCTCGCGTGTCGCGTCGAGCAGCTCGACGTCGTCGGCGAGCGGCACCAGGCGGATCGCCGGGGCGTACACGACGCGGGCGCCCTTGCGTTCCAGCAGCGCCGACAGCTCCTCGCGACGGCGGGCGGCCGTGACCCCGACCGTGAACCCGGCCAGCGGCTCGTCGTTCACTGCTCGGCCACCTCCACGCGTTTTCGCACCGGCGCGCCGGTCACAGGCGCCGTGGCGTCGCGTGGAGGGCCAAGGCCGTCGATGAAGGAGGTGGTGCGGGGTTCGATCAGGACCGTACGAGCCGGGCGCCTTGACAAAGTAAGGTTGCCTCGGGCCACACCGGCGAAGCCGGCAGCGGATCCGCACGCCTCCATGACGACACGGCCGGTCATCTGTTCACCTCTCCCCGACGACGACTTGACCACGATCTTTACGACGGGGCGTTTCGGGCCTGGGTCCCGCTTGTTACCGCTGTGCTACAAGCCGCTCACTACTACCCTGACCTGCGGATCTTCACGGCGGCCGAGACACAGGCCGGCAACAGGCGGGGTGTTCCCGGCCGCGAACGGCGGCCGGGACGGGCATGCGGAAAAGCGGCGGTGCGGTGTCGCGGAGTCAGACCGTCTCCGCCGCGAGATGCTCGGCCAGCACCGCACGTTGCGTGCGGCGCGCCTGCTCGTGACGCTCGCGGCCCGCGTCGGTGAGCGTCACGAAGATCGCCCGGCGGTCGTCGTCGCACATGCTGCGCGCGACGAGGCCGCCCCGCTCGAGCCGGGCCACCGTGCGCGACAGGGCACTCTGGCTGAGGTACATGTCGCCGGCGAGATCATGCATCCGCCGCTGCTCACAGGTCGCGTCGACGAGGCGGTCGAGCGCCTCGAACTCGCTCATGCCGATGCCGTGCGCGTCCTGCAGTGCGCGGTCCAGGGCACACGAGACGTTGCTGTAGGAGGCGAGCAGCTCGCGCCAGCGCCGCACGACGGCGTCCTCACCGGCTTCGGTCATGCGCGGACCATAGCATGCCCTCACATTAGTTGCAAGCGCATTTAATGCTTGGACATTCAATGCATGTGCATGTAACTTCGTGCCGGTGACCACGACCGCAACACCTGAGTCCGTCCTTGTCCATCCCGATGTCCCGCAGCGTCAGCGCTGGCCGGCACGGCTGTGGGGCATCCTCGCCGTACTCTCTCTCGTGCTGTTCCTCGACGGACTGGACGTGTCGATGGTCGGCGTCGCGCTACCGTCGATCGGCGACGAGCTCCACCTGGCGACGTCCAGCCTCCAGTGGATCGTCAGCGGCTACGTCCTCGGCTACGGCGGCCTGCTGCTCCTCGGCGGACGCACCGCCGACCTCCTCGGCCGCCGCCGGGTCTTCCTCATCGCCCTGGCGGTGTTCGCCGTCGCGTCCCTGCTCGGCGGCCTCGTCGACTCCGGGCCGCTGCTGATCGCCACCCGTTTCATCAAGGGCGTCAGCGCGGCCTTCACCGCACCGACCGGACTGTCGATCATCACGACGACCTTCGCCGAGGGCCGGATGCGCAACAAGGCACTGTCGATCTACACGGTCTTCGGCGCCAGCGGCTACTCCTCCGGCCTGATCTTCGGCGGCCTGATGACCGGGATCGGCTGGCGGTGGACGTTCCTCATGCCCGTGCCGGTCGCGCTCATCGCGCTCGTGGCCGGATACGTGCTGCTCCCCCGCGGCCTGCCGGCCGCCAAGGGCGGCCACGACATCCTCGGCGCGCTCACCTCGACGGCCGCCATGCTCCTGCTCGTCTACAGCCTCGTCTCGGCTCCCGCACGGGGCTGGACCGGCCCGGTGACGCTCTCGCTGTTCGCCGCGGTGGTCGTCCTGCTGGTCGCGTTCGTGTACGTCGAGCGCCGCGTGGCACATCCGCTGATCCGGCTCGGCATCCTGCGCAAGGGCACGCTCATACGGGCCAACCTCGCGATGGTCGCGCTGTTCGGCTCCTACACCGCGTTCCAGTTCATCGTCACGCTCTACCTGCAGTCCGTGCTGGGATGGGCACCGCTGAAGATGGCCCTCGCGCTGCTGCCGACCGGGCTCCTGGTGGCCCTGAGCGCGCCGTTCGCCGGCACGATGATCGACCGGTTCGGCACCTCCCGGTTCATCGTCGGGGGGCTGGCGGCGATGTCGGCCGGCTACGTGCTGTTCCTGCGGATCGACACCCATCCCGTGTACGTGGTGGCGATCCTGCCGACCGCGATCCTGCTCGGCGTCGGCTTCGCCCTGGGGTTCCCCTCCATCAACGTCCAGGCGACCGCGGGCGTCGGCGACGACGAACAGGGCCTGGCCGCCGGGCTCGTGCAGACCGCCGGTCAGGTCGGCGCGGCGCTCGTGCTGGCCATCACGACCGCGATCATCTCGAGCGGCGGCACGCCCGCCCACACGGCGGCGGGCGTACTCGACGAGTACCGGCCCGGCCTGGTCTTCACGACCTTCGTGGCCGTCGGCGGCCTGGCCATGGCCCTGGTGCCTTTCGTCGTCCGCCGCCGCGCCGTGGCCCTCGCCACCGAGGAGCGGTGACCCCACCGGCCCGCGATGTCGAGACCGGGACGCCGGCTCCGACCCTTTCGCGTGGCGCCCGCACCGGGCACCGCGAACGAGAGGAGCCGAGCGTGAAGTACCTGGTGGGGATCTACGGCCGGGAACACGCGGAGACGACCGGGCGGCTCGAGGCCCTGCTCGAGGAGCTCACCGAGTCCGGTGAGCTGATCGGCGGGGAGACTCTCGCCGACCCCGTGGGCACCCGGACCGTACGCGTCCGCGGGGGTGTTCCGGAGATCGCGGACGGGCCGTTCGGCGGCACCGGGGACCAGCTGGCCGGATACGTCCTGGTCGACTGCGAGAGCATCGAGCGCGCGACCGAGATCGCGGCGCGCCTCCCCGGCGCCGGCTCCGGCGCGGTGGAGGTACGCCCGATCATGGACCTGTCCGGCCAGGAGATGTGACGGGACCTGCCGCACGGCGCGGCAGGTCCCGTGTGGCGTCACGCGCGGTAGGAGCCGTGCTCCAGATCGTGGAGGACGCCCTTGCTCGCGGGATGCCAGCCGTAGAGCTCGGCGGCCCGTGTGGGCACCACCCAGAGATTGCGCGTGAGCTGCCCGGCCAGCGGGCCGAACACGCCGGCGGCCTCCTCCCGCGTCATCGCGGCGGCCGGAACCCCCGCGTTGCGCCCGATCGCCTCGGCGATCTCCCGGAAGGAGGCGGCGCCGGCCTCCACGGCGTGCACCAGCGTCCCGGCGGACGCGGGCGCCTCCACGGCACGTGCGAACAGGTCGGCGGCATCGTCGACGTGGACCGCCGACCAGCGCGTCTCACCGCTGCCGACGTAACGGGCGACAGCGTCCGTCCGGGCGGAGGACAGCAGCGCCGTCGGCAACATGGAGCCGTTCCGCCCGTAGACGAGGCCCAGCCGCACGACCGTGCCCCCGGCCTCCAGCACCCGTTGCTCGCCGCGGCGCTTGAACGGCTGGAGCGTCTCCGCAGCGGCGTCCCGGTCCTCCGAGACCGGTTCAGGTCCGGTGTCCGAGAGCACGAGCGTGCTGCTGGTGTAGATCAGCGGCTTACCTCCGCCACCGTCGAGCAGCGCGCCGAGAGCCGTCTCCTCCTGCGCCGCGAAGGCGGGATCGGTGTAGTCGACGGCGGCGTGCACCACCACGTCCGCCCCCTCGGCGGCCTCCCGCAGGAGCCGCGCGTCCTCGAGTCCGCCCCGCCGGGCCCCGGCTCCCGACCGGCGAACCCGGCGCTCGCTCTCCTCCGTACGGGCCAGCCCGGTGACCGAGTGTCCAGCGGTGACCAGACGGGAGGCGACGACACCGCCGACGTAACCGCCGGCACCGGTGATGAAAACGCGCACGACATGCCTTTCGCTAAATGACCAGGTGGGTCTCAGTAGATCGACGGCCGTGGAAAAGGGGAAAAGCCTGTTCGGCATGCACCCATGCCCGCAGGGCATGGGTGCGCCGTGCCAGGGTGGTGGGGTGAACGACATCGACCTGCGGCAGCTGCGCTACTTCGTCGCGGTGGCCGAGGAACGCAACTTCACCCGGGCCGCGAGCCGGCTGGGCATGACACAGCCGGCGCTGTCCCGTGCGATCAGCGCGCTGGAGCACAGCGTCGGCGTCCCGCTGCTCGTCCGCGACCACCGTGACGTACGGCCGACCGCGGCCGGGCGGGTGCTCTTCGACGAGGCACGCGATCTGGACGATCTCGTACGGGCCGCGGTGACGCGGGCGGTACGGGCCGAACAGGAGGCCCCGTGCCTGCGCGTGACCGCACGCGGCTGCGAGATCGAGGCTCTGGACCACCTCGTACGTGCCTACAATACGAGCCATCCGGGAGAGCGGCCGGCGGAGGCCGTCGTCATCAACTGGCAGGCGCAGACCGACGCGCTACGCGACGGCAAGGTCGACGTGGGGCTCCTGCGCCATCCGTTCGACGACCGCGGGCTCGACAGCGACGTGCTGTGGACCGAGCCGCGCGTCGCCCTGCTGCCCGCCGGGCACGCTCTCGCCTCGCGTACGGTCATCGACCGCGCCGAGCTCGCCGGGGAGACCATCGCGACCTGGCCCGGCACCACCGAGGCGGAGACGGCCCACTGGACCGGCACCGACCTCGCCCCGCACGACTGGCGGCCCGGCCCGGCACTCCAGGACATGAGCCAGCTCACCGCGAACGTGCGGCTGGCGCGCACGATCGGCTTCGCTCCCCTGTCGCTGGTGGGCGACTCCCCGCCCGCCGGCGTCGTCGCGGTGCCCACCGAGGGCCTGTCCGGCAGCCGCCTCCACGTGGCATGGGCGAGCACGGCGACCTCTCCCGACATCGCGCGCTTCGTGCGGCACGCCGCCGCGTACGTCGCGGAGATCTGGACGGTCTGACCCCGGTCAGGCGGCGCCGCGGCGTTCGGCCAGGAGGGCGGAGGGCGTCAGCCCGGACAGGGCACGCACCTCACGGGCCAGGTGGGCCTGGTCGGCGTATCCGGCACGTGCCGCCAGATCCGCCAGGGACGGCCCGGCGGTGTGGTCGGCCAGGTCGAGGAAGCACTGGAACCGCGCGATGCGCGACAGAGTGCGCGGCTCCAGCCCGGTGTTCGCCAGGACCAGGCGGCGCAGGTGCCGCGACGACATGCCGAGGTCCTCGGCGATGTCACCGACACGGGCCCGCCGCCTGAGGCCGCCCAGAGCGCGTTCGACGCGCGGCTCACGCGCACCCGGATCCAGGAAGGAGGGGAGCTCGCCGCGCCGCACCTGGTCCGCGATCCGGCCCGCCTCGCGAGCCGGGAACAGGTCGCGCAGCGGCACCTGGAGGTCGCGGAGCTCGTACGCGGGCAGGCCGAGCGCCGGCCCGATGGCGGCGGTGCGAAGGCGCAGTCCGCGCAGGCGTTCCCCGCCGGAAAGGCGGGGCAGCTGAACCGACGTCGCCGGCCCGACGACGGTCGCCTCCCCCGCCGTGGAGACGATCAGATCGGCGCAGGCGTCCGGCAGGACGCGCTGGACGAAGGCGTCGGAGTCGACGCGTTGCTCCCAGGAGCACTCCACCAGCGGATGCGGCAGGACCGGGCGGTGTTCACGGTAGAACGCCCCCGACGGGGGCGCCGTGTCCGATCCGTTCAAGACAACCTTCCTCCGGTGGGCCCATGCTTCAACGTATGAAACAGCAAGCCCATTTCCTCACCCTGTCGACGCCCGATCTCGACGCCGCCCGCGCGTTCTACTGCGACGGGCTGGGCTGGACGGCGCTCCTCGACGTGCCCGGCGAGATCATCTTCTTCCAGGTGGCGCCCGCGCTGGTCCTCGGGCTCTTCCAGGCGGACAAGTTCGTCGCCGACATGGAGGGCACGCCGGCCGACGGCCGGCTCGGCGGTCTCACCCTGTCGCACAACGTGGACTCCCCCACCGCCGTCGACGCCGCCGTACGGCGTGCGGTCGAGGCGGGTGGCACGCTCGTCAAGCCCCCGCAGACCGCCGCCTTCGGCGGTTACCACGGCCACTTCGCCGACCCCAACGGCGTGGTCTGGGAGGTCTGCCACAACCCGGGCTGGCGCGTCGACGACGCGGGGAAAGTCCATCTCGGTCTCGTCGATTAATTGACCGATCGGTCTCGATACAGCTAACGTACGGGACGTGGCACGGACCAAGCAGTTCGATCCCGACGCGGCGCTCCAGCGGGCGCTGGAGCTGTTCTGGGAGCGCGGATACGAGGCGACCTCGATGGCCGACCTCGTCGAGCACCTGGGCATCGCACGCGCGAGCATCTACGCCACCTTCGGCGGCAAGCACGATCTCTACCTCAAGGCCTGCGAGCGCTACGTCCAGAGCCGCGACCCCGGCGTCGTCGAGATGCTGTCGCAGCCGGGCCCGGCCCTGCCCGCGGTACGCGCCCTGGTCCGCGCCTACGCCGAGGAGTCGATCGGCGACGAGCACCGGCGCGGCTGCCTGGTGGTCAACAGCGCGGTCGAGCTGGCCGGGCGCGACCCGCGTACGGCACGCCTGGTCGCGGCGAGCTGGGACACCGTGGAGACCGCGCTGACCTCGGCGCTGATCCGGGCACGCGCCCAGGGCGAGCTTGCGGACGGCAAGGATCCCCGCGCGCTCGCGCGCTTCCTGCTCGTCCTGCTCCAGGGCATCCAGGTGCTCGGCCGCACCGGCCCTGACCCCGCGCGCCTCCGCGACGCGGCCGAGCAGGCCCTGTCCCTGCTGGACTGACCCGGACCGAGCGACCCCCGACGAGGAGAAGGTTTTCGTGCGCCCTGATAACAGAACGATCGGTCTAGAAAGAGCGACGCTCATCCTGCTCGGCACCGTCCAGGTCACGCTCATCGCGAGCATCACCCTCATCACCGTCGCGCTGCCCCAGATCCAGCACGACCTGGGCGCGGACCCGCCGGACCTGGTGCTCGTCGCCTCCGCGTACGGCCTGTCCTTCGGCGGCCTGCTGCTGCTCGGCGGACGGCTCGCGGACCTGTTCGGCCCCCGCAGAGCGCTCATCGCCGGCATGACCGTGTTCGGCGCCGCCTCGGCCGTCGCGGCGGCGGCCCCGGGGCTCGGCGTGCTGCTCGCGGCGCGCCTCGGCGAGGGCGTCGGCGCGGCGCTGGCGGCGCCGGCCGCGATGGCGCTGGTCGGCGACGTCCTTCCCGACCGCCGCCGGTACGGCCGGGCGATGGCCGTGTGGGGGGTGCTGAGCAGTTCGGGGGCGACGGCCGGGAACGTCCTGTCCGGCGTGGCGGCGACCTGGATGTCGTGGCGATGGCTGTTCCTGCTGCCGCTGGCCGTCGCGATCGTCACCGTCGCCGCGGCACGGCGCCTGGTGCCGGAGGGCCTTCCGCGGTCCGGCGGCCGGATCGACTGGCCGGGCGCGTTCCTCGCGACCGCCGGCCTCGGCGCGCTGCTCTACGGTCTGGGGCACTCCGCCTGGGCGGTCGCCATCGGCCTGGCTGTCCTCGTCCTGTTCGGCCTGGTGGAGCACCACTCCCCCGTCCCGCTGACCCCGCTGCCCTTCGTACGCGGCCGCGCCCTGCCACTGATCGCCACCGCGCTGACCGCGGCGGCCATGGCGACCGCGTTCTACCTGCTCGCCCTCTATCTCCAGCAGGTACGCGGACTGTCGCCGCTGCGGACCTCGATGGTCCTGCTCCTGCCCGCCCCGGCCCTCGCCGCCGCCGGCGTACTCGCCGGGCCGCTCATCGCCCGGCTCGGCGCCCGGCGCGTCATGATCGCCGGGCTGGTGGTCACCGCCGCCGGGCTGTTCCTGCTCGCACGCCTCGGCCTGCCCTACGCCGGGCTGGTCGTCTTCTCGCTGGGGGCCGGGACGACGTTCGCCGCCGCGACGGTCTCCGCCATGGACGGCGTCCCGGCCGAGCAGGCCGGGCTCGCCGGCGGGGTGCTGAACTCCGCCATGGAGATCGGGCCGCCGGCCGGCCTCACTCTGCTGACCTCGCTCGCCGCCGCCCACTCACGCGACGTCCCCGCCGGGTACGCCTTCGCGCTGCGGGCCGCCGCGATCGCCTTCGTCCTCACCGCACTGACCGCGCTGCTTCGGCGCGGCACCAAATGATCAAGGAGAGATGGCAATGACCGCACGTTTCACCGGAAAGGTCGCGCTCGTGACCGGCGGCGGCTCCGGCATCGGCCAGGCCACCGCGCTGGCGTTCGCCCGTGAGGGCGCCGCCGTCGTGGTGTCCGGGCGCGGCGCCGAACCGCTGGCACGGACCGTGAAGCTCATCGAGGAGGAGGGCGGGACGGCGAGCGCCGTGACGGCCGACGTGTCACGCTCCGAGGACGTGGCCCGGCTCGTGGCGACGACCGTCGAACGCCACGGTGGCCTGCACATCGCGTTCAACAACGCCGCCGTCCTGCACGGTGGCCCGGTCACCGGCATCGACGAGGCGTCCTGGGACGCGATGGTCGGCACCAACCTGACCGGGGTCTGGCTGTCGCTCAGGCACGAACTCGCGCACATGCGGGCCAACGGCGGCGGCGTGATCGTGAACACCGCCTCCATCGGGGTCACCGCGGTGCCGGGGATCGGCGCGTACGGCGCGACCAAGGCGGGCGTGGTCGCGCTCTCCAAGGCGGCCGCGCGTGAGGCCATCGCCGAGGGCGTACGGATCAACGTGGTCAGCCCCGGGCCGATCGCCACCGCCATGTCGATGCGCCCCGGGGAAAGCGAGGCCGACGTCGCGGCTCGCGTCGGCGAACGCATCCCGGCCGGGCGGATCGGCGCGACCGAGGAGGTCGCGGCGGCGGTCCTGTGGCTGGCCTCGCCCGAGTCGGCGTTCGTCGTCGGTCACGAACTGACCGTCGACGGGGGTGCGACCGCCTGACCGCAGATCGTATGGCCTAAGTCCTGTTTCCTGCCCGATACCGGGCAGGAAACTTGGCTTTCGGGGCAAGAATCCGGCAGGATCACAACGCATGTCCGACCGCGTGTACGACGATCTCCTCGTCCACCTCAGCCGTACCACCTCGCTGAGCGCGGGCGAGGCCGCGCGGGTGGTCGCGGACGTGCTCGCGTACTTCGCCGAGCCGGCCGAGGAGTTCGTCCGGCGGCGGCACGCGGAGCTGAAGGCGCGCGGACTGACCAACGACCAGATCTTCGAACGCGTCGCGGCCGAGCTGCCGCAGCGCCGGGTCGCTCCTCCGGAGCTCTCGCTCCGTCAGCTGCGGCGCATCGTGTACGGATGACCATCGACGAGGAAAGGCAGGCCCCATGTGCGGAATCGTGGCCTACACCGGGCACAGGGACGCCGTCCCGATCCTGACCGAGGGGCTGGCACGCCTGGAGTACCGCGGGTACGACTCGGCCGGCCTCGCCGTCGCCGGGCGCTCCGGTGACCTGCGGGTGCGCAAGAAGGAGGGGCGCGTCGCCGCGATGGCGGCGAGCCTGCCCGCGCGCTTCAAGGGCGGCACGGGGATCGGCCACACCCGCTGGGCGACGCACGGCGAGCCGAGCGACGAGAACGCGCACCCGCACGTCGCCGGCACCGTCGCGGTCGTGCACAACGGCATCATCGAGAACGCCGACGAGCTGCGCGCCAAGCTGGCGGCCGACGGCGTGGAGTTCGCGTCCGAGACCGACAGCGAGGTCATCCCCCACCTGATCGCGCGGTCGAGCGCGGACGAGCTGGAGGACGCCGTACGCGAGGCGCTGTCACAGATCGTCGGCACGTACGGCATCGCCGTGGTGGACGCGCGCCACCCCGGCGTGCTCGTCGTCGCCCGCAACGGCAGCCCGGTCGTGCTGGGCATCGGGGAGAAGGAGATGTTCGCGGCCTCCGACGTCGCCGCGCTGGTCCGCTACACGCGCCAGGTGGTGCACCTGGACGACGGCGAGCTCGCCTCGATCCGGCCCGACGGGTTCCGCACGTTCACCCTGGACGCCCAGGTCACGCTCAAGGAGCCCTCGGTCATCGAGACCGAGGACGCGGCCTATGACGCCGAGGGCTACACGCACTTCATGCGCAAGGAGATCCACGAGCAGCCCGCCGCGGTCGAGCGTGCGCTGCGGGGACGGCTCGACGCCCGGTTCCACACGGCCCACCTGGGCGGGCTGGACCTGGACCCCCGCGAGGCACGTGCCATACGCCGGGTGAAGATCCTCGGTTGCGGCTCGGCGTACTACGCGGGCCAGGTGGGCGCGCAGCTCATCGAGGAGCTGGCCCGGATCCCGGCGGACGCCGAGCCCGCGTCGGAGTTCCGCTACCGCAACCCGGTCGTCGAGGCGGACACGCTCTACGTCGCGGTCAGCCAGTCCGGCGAGACCTACGACACGCTCGCCGCGGTGCAGGAGCTGCGGCGCAAGGGCGGCCGGGTCCTCGGCGTGGTCAACGCCGTCGGCAGCGCGATCGCCCGCGAGTGCGACGGCGGGATCTACCTGCACGCCGGTCCGGAGATCGCGGTCGCCTCGACCAAGGCGTACACGTCGACGGCGGTGGTGTTCGCGCTGCTCGCGCTGCACCTGGGCCGGATCCATGACCTGTCCCCCGCCGACGGCCGGCGGATCACCGAGGGGCTGCGGGCGCTGCCCGCGCAGATCGGGGAGATCCTGGAGCAGGAGGACCGGATCGCCGCACTGGCCGGGGACCTGGCGAAGTATCACAGCATGCTGTTCGTGGGGCGGGTCCGCGGCTGGCCGGTCGCACGCGAGGGGGCGCAGAAGCTCAAGGAGGTCTCCTACGTCCACGCGGAGGCGTATCCCGCGAGCGAGCTCAAGCACGGCCCGCTGGCTCTCGTCAGTCCCGCGCTTCCGACGGTCGCGATCGTCCCGGACGACGAACTCCTGGACAAGAACCGCTCGACGCTCGGGGAGATCAGGGCCCGGCACGGCCGGGTGGTGACCATCGGCCACGGTGTGGCGGGCGAGGACGCGATCGCGGTGCCGAAGAACGAACCCGAGCTCGACCCGATCCTGTTGACGATCCCGCTGCAGCTACTCGCCTATCACGCGGCGGTGGCGCTGGGCCATGACGTGGACAAGCCACGCAACCTGGCCAAGAGCGTGACCGTCGACTGAGGCAGGCACGGTCTTGGGCTCTCAGCGTGCGGACTCGCGCAGAATCTGGGTGAGGAACTCCGCGTTGGAGGAGGTCTCGCGGAGTTTGCCGGTGAGGAGCTCGAGAGCCTCCTGAGGACCGAGGGAGTGCAACACCTGGCGCAGCCGGGCCACGGTCTCCAGCTCGATGGAGGACATGAGCAGGTCGTCGCGGCGGGTGCTGGAGGGCGCGGCGTCGACGGCCGGGAAGATCCGCCTGTCGGCGAGGTCGCGGCGTAGCCGCAGCTCCATGTTGCCGGTGCCCTTGAACTCCTCGAAGAAGACCTCGTCCATACGCGAACCGGTCTCCACGAGCACCGACGCGATGATGGTCAGGGAGCCGCCGTCCTCGATGTTGCGGGCGGCGCCGAGGAAACGGCGCGGCGGGTGGATGGCCGTCGCGGCCACGCCGCCGGCCAGGATGCGGCTGCTCGAGGGAGCCGCGAGGTTGTACGCCCGGCCGAGCCGGGTGATCGAGTCGAGGATGACGACCACGTCGCCGCCGAGCTCGACGATCCGCTTGGCGCGCTCGATCGCCAGCTCGGCGAGGGCGATGTGCTCGCTCGCCGGGCGGTCGAAGGTGGAGTGGATGACCTCGGCGTCCGCCGACCGCTGCATGTCGGTGACCTCTTCGGGCCGTTCGTCGACGAGCACGATCATTACGTGGCATTCCGGGTTATTTGTCCGGATGGCCTTTGCGATGGCCTGCAGAATCATGGTCTTGCCCGCTTTGGGCGGCGCCACGATGAGACCGCGCTGGCCTTTTCCGATGGGGGTGACCAGGTCCATGATGCGGCCGGTCAGCTCGCCGGCGCCGGTTTCCAGGCGCAGCCGCTCCTGCGGGTACAGCGGCGTCAGATCGGCGAAATTCGGGCGCTTGACGGTGTTCTCCGGGTTTTCCGCGGGACGGCCGTTGACCGTGTCCACCCGGATGAGGTTGCGGAACTTCTCGCGCCGGTCTCCCGGGCGGGGGGTACGGGCGGCGCCCTCGATCCGGTCGCCGGGCCGCAGGCCGTACCTGGTCACCTGGGCGGCCGAAAGATAGGTGTCGCCGGGGCCCGGCAGGTAGCCGTCGGCCCGTACGAAGGCGTTCTTGTCGTTGATGTCGAGGATGCCCGACACCAGAACGGGAGGGATCTCCTGGGCGGTCGCCGCGGCGACCGGCCTGGTCTGGGTGGTGGTGCTCATGGGGGTCCTTTCAAAGGAAAAATCTGACAGAGCTCGCGGCGATGCACGCCATCCGATGTGAGGAAACGGCTTCTCGAGAACGCGTACGCAAAGGGGTACGCCGGAAATTCACGAGAGACATCTCAGGATGGAGGTTCGTCCGCCCGTAGAACTCGGGACGGAGGCTCAGCGACGCGGCTGGAAGGCGCCTATCCGATCGAGCCGGAATCTTCGGCGCTACGAACAGCGTATAGCACCCTGCCGTTATTCCGCCAGGGCGCCGCGCGGTCACGGCGTCCTCGCTCGCCAGGGGGAGGTGGGGCGCGGCGCCCTCTGCGAGGATCTCGGCATGAGATCCGTGGTGCGCCCACTGGTCAGCGTCTCCACCTACCGGCGCTGGACCTTCCTGCTCGGCGGCACCGCGCTCCTGGTCCCCTATCTCCTGATCTACGCCGCGCTCGCGTCGGTCACGGACTCGTACCGGCAGCAGCCCGCCCGCAGCGTCTTCGAGAGCGTGACCATGCTGCTCGCGTTCGTGGTGATCTCCAGCGCGGTGGCCTTCGTGCCGGCCGTACGCGTCCTGTGCCGGACCGCGGCCGAGACCCTGCTCGGCGTGCCGCTCCCGGAGGAGACCGCCGAGGGCCTGCGGTCGTGGCGCTCACGCCGGCGTACGGCCGTGTGGTGGCTGCTGCACATCGGGTTCGGCGGCATGACCGGGTTCACCGTGGTGGTCGGCGTGCCCGCGATCATCTACCTGCTGGAGGCCCCGTTCACCGGCCACGACCTCGGCCGCCGGCTCCTCGGCCGGCCCCTGCCGTTCGAGCCGTGGTTGTCGGTCACCCTCGCCCTGGCCGCCCTGCCCGCGATCATCTATCTGGGCGCCGCCGTCGGCGCGGTGTTCGCCCGGCTGGCGCCGGTGCTGCTCGGGCCCTCCCCCGCCGACCGGCTCGCGCGGCTGGAGCGGCAGACCGAGCAGCTCATGGAGCGCAACCGGCTGGCGCGCGAGCTGCACGACTCGGTCGGCCACGCGCTGACCGTCACCACACTGCAGGCCGCCGCGGCCGCCCGGCTGCTCGACACCGACCCGGACTTCGCCCGCCGGGCGCTCACCGCGATCGAGGAGACCGGACGCACCGCCCTGGAGGACCTCGACCACGTACTCGGCCTGCTGCGCGAGGACGCGAGCGCCAGGACCCCGCAGCGTACGCTCGCCGACCTCGACGGGCTGTTCGACCAGACCCGGTCGGCGGGCGTCGGGGTCGACGCCGACATCGGCCGCATCGAGGAGATCCCGCCGGTGGTGTCCAGGGAGGCGTACCGGATCGTGCAGGAGGGCCTGACCAACGCGCTCCTTCACGCGGGAAAGGTGAGGGTCACCGTGCGCCTGGCGGTGCGCGGGTCGCGCCTGGAGCTCGAGATGACCAACCCGGCCGGTGTGGCCCCGCCGGGGCCACCGCGTACGGGCGGCGGGCGCGGGCTGCGCGGCATCCGTGAGCGTGTCACCATCCTCGGGGGCCGGATGAGCGCCGGCGCCGACGACGGGTGCTGGCGGGTCTCGGTCGCGCTCCCGGTCGTGCCGTGGACCGGGGAGCCGGCCGGCGACCGATCCGATGGCGGGAATGACGGCATCCAGCGTGCGGGAGTGTGAGGGACCGGTGACGGACGTTCTCATCGTGGACGACGAGGTGCTGATCCGCACCGGCCTACGGGCGATCATCGACGCGGAGCCGGATTTCGCGGTCGTGGGTGAGGCGGGCGACGGCGCGGAGGTGCTGCCGCTGGTGCGGTCCCTGCGGCCGGACGTGGTGATGATGGACGTCCGGATGCCCGCGGTCGACGGCATCCAGGCCACGAGGAGCATCCTGGCGACGGTCCCCGACCCGCCCAGGATCCTGGTCATCACGACGTTCGAGAACGATGACTACGTCTATGAGGCACTGAGGGCGGGCGCCAGCGGGTTCCTGCTCAAGCGCGCCCGGCCGGAGGAGATCATCCAGGCGCTGCGCACCATCTCGCTGAGCGACTCGCTGCTGTTCCCCGCCGCGATCCGCGGACTCGCGGCCCAGCACGCCACCCGGTCGGCCGACCGGGTGGCGCGAGCCCGGCTCACCGAGCGTGAGGGCGAGGTCCTGGAACTCATGGCGAAGGGATTGTCGAACGCCGAGATCGCCGCGGAGCTCGTGGTGAGCGTGGAGACCGTCAAGACCCACGTCGGCAACATCCTGGCCAAGCTCCAGGCCCGGGACCGCACGCAGGCCGTGATCGCCGCCTACGAGTCCGGCTTCGTCAGCCCTTCTTGAGCGACGAGGCGTAGACGTCGACGTACTCCTGGCCGGACAGCGCCTGGATGGCCGAGACGATCTCGTCGGTGGCCTTGCGGAGATCGGCGCCCTCGGAGTACCGCAACGGCTCGCCGAAGTGGATCCCGGGACGCATGATCTTTCTCGGCATCCGGTAGCCGGTGGGCTGGATCTCGGCGGTCCCGGACAGCGCGCAGGGGTGGACCGGCGCACCGGACTCCACCGCCAGCCGCGCGACACCGGTCTTGCCGCGGTACAGCCGGCCGTCCGGTGAGCGGGTCCCCTCGGGGTAGATGCCGAACAGCCCGCCCTCCTTGAGGACGCGCAGAGCCGTCGAGAGCGCGTCGGCGGCCTCGGAACCGCCACTGCGGTCCACGGGGATGGTGCCCACGCCGCGGAAGAAGGCGGCCATCAACCGGCCCTTGAGGCCCTTACGGACGAAGTAGTCGTCCTTGCCGATGAAGACCATCTGTCCCGGCACGACGAGCGGCAGGAAGAGCGAGTCACAGAACGACAGATGGTTGGAGGCGATGATGGCAGGACCCTTGGGAACCGTGCCCGTGACCTTGGGCCGGAACACCAGGCGCAGCAGCGGACCAAGCAGTATGTGCTTGAGGAACCAGAAGAACACGGTCAGCCTTCCACCGAGGGGTGCCCGACAGTCTGACGCCTCACCTCCCGGTGCGTCGGTGCGGGGGCGTTACAAGAAACACGTGACGGTTCTTGTACCACACCCTCACTTGACGCGCATACTAGCCGTCGTCCGGCGTCCCGGCCATCGGTCCGTGCATCCTCGTCGCCCGGGCCTCGCGCGGCCGGCAGGGGGCACGCCTCATCGGAGCGGTCGGTCACGGACGTCAGAGCGCCGCGGCATAGGCCTCGGCCAGGCGTTCCATGACGCTCGGACCATCCCGTTCCGGTGCCGCTGTGCCGAGATGGAGGGTCCGCAGCTCGGCCATGAACCCGTCCCACAGCTCCGGCCCGCCGGCCGCGAGGAGCTCCGCCCGCACCCGCAGCCGCGTCGTGGTCGGGCGGTGGCGCAGACCCCAGTCGCCGAGCTGCGCGAAGACCGGCACCAACTGGATCGACGCCTCGGTCAGGCTGTAGGCGGCCCGCCGTCCGGGCCCGGCGTCCTCGCGGGTCAGCAGGCCGGCGTTCACCAGCCGCTTCAGCCGGTCGGCCAGGATGTTGGAGGCGATCCCCTCCTCGGAGCCGGCGAGCAGCTCCCTGAAGTAGCGCCGGTCACCGAACATCACGTCCCGCAGCACGAGCAGGCTCCAGCGGTCGCCGAACGCCTCGACCGCGGCATTGATCGGGCAACCCGAACGCGCCGGCTCCACCAGCTCACCCCTCACTTCCGACCTGGTTGCAATCTACCATCGGATGGCTTAGCGTCGGCCTACCGATTGCAAAAAGCAATCGGATGGCAGGAGGCGGCGAATGAACGACACCGAGCCACAGACCGCGGACGGAAAGGTGCTCTGGCACTTCCTGATGTCGCTGGACGGGTTCGTGGCGGGGCCGAACCACGAGATGGACTGGATGACCGGGACATCGGTCCGTCCGGGCCTGCACCGGAACTACATCGAGACCACGGGCGCCGTGCTGGGGGGCCGGGACGGCTGGGACGTCATCGATGACAGCCGCCCGTACGGCGGCGCCTGGGACGGGCCCATCTTCGTGCTCACCCACCACCCCGAGGACGCGGCGCCCGCCGACGGAGTGACGTTCCTGAACTGTGACCCGGCCGAGGCGGTGCGGATCGGGCTGGAGGCGGCCGGCGGCAAGAACCTCGAGGTGTTCTCGCCGACCATCGGCCGTCAGCTTCTCGAACGGGGACTGATCGACGAGATCGACCTGCACATCGCACCGATCCTGCTCGGCGAGGGCATCCGGCTGTACGACAACCCCGGCGGCGAGCCGATCCGCCTTCACGGGCTCGGCGAGGGCGACCCCACGGCGGCCGTGAACGTACGCTACCGGCCCACGACGACGGCGAGGATCCGGACGGCCGAGCGGTAGCGGTGCCGGGCCGGAGTCTTTTCCGCGTCGCGGCTCTCAGGTGGGCTGCCAGTCCGGGACGCGGCCGGAGGCGCGGAGCACGGCCTCCCAGCGGTCTCCCCCATTGGGTGCCGGCAGGTGCGGCACCCCGGTACGCCACGCGGCCTCGACGACGTCCGGGCGGCTCGGGCGGTGGTCCTTGTCGAGGGCGCGGGCCAGGTCCCAGGCGTGCAGATGCCACTCGACGCACACCGCCCCGGCGTAGTCGCCGGTCGTCAGCTTGGTCCCGCGATAGGACAGGTACGGCTCGTCCCACACGTCCGGCAGCCGGTCGGCGTACGCCTCGGCGGACACCGCGAACGCCACGATGTGCTCGCGTCCGGTGGCGGCGGGCAGGACGGCCAGCTCGGCGGCGTTCTGGCGCGACAGCTGGCGTACGAGCAGCGCGGCGGGCGCGTCCTGGGCGAACAACCGGGACAGGCGGCTGTCCGGCGCGTCGTTGAGGTACTCATGGAAGTTCTCCGCCACGCAGCGGAGGTGGCCGGCCAGATCGAGGGCCTCCCACTCACGGCACGGCGTCGGGATCGACCAGTCCGAGAAGTGCGCGGCCAGCTCACAGATGGCGACGACTCCCTCTCTGCACGCGTGCAGAAGGTCGCGCCGATC
This sequence comes from Actinoallomurus bryophytorum, assembly GCF_006716425.1. NCBI lineage: Bacteria > Bacillati > Actinomycetota > Actinomycetes > Streptosporangiales > Thermomonosporaceae > Actinoallomurus > Actinoallomurus bryophytorum. Next base: position 180,652 of record NZ_VFOZ01000003.1, on the reverse strand, counting down.
TGGCGGCGTGCGCTCCAAGTGATCCCCCCGGACAGAGCACTTCCTACTGACTCGCTTCGCCGCGAGCGGACCGGGCGCTGTGGCCCACGACGATTCCCTGAGTCGGTAGATTCTCAGAGTTGGACGGCCCATGCCACTTCGGAACGGCCGTGTTCATGCTGGTCTAGCGCACGAGACGATCAACGTCTGCGCCAAGTCTGCCCAGCGAACCGGTGACTTCGCTGCCAGGTCACCGCGCTGATGACCCGATGCAAGCGAACGATCTACGAGACCGCGGCCGACCTCGTACGCGAGCGGCTCAGCCGGCGACCGACGGGCTGGCGCGGAAGGTCAGCTTGTGCGTCTCGCGCAAGGTCCGCAGGCGGTCGGCCTCGTCGGTGTACGGGCGTACGGCCGGCTTGGCGCGGGCGCGGCGGGCGGCGATCTGCGCCGAGCGGCGCTGGCCGGCGTCGCCGTGCTCGTAGGTCTTGGTGCCCATGGCGACACGCTCGGCGGCGTCGGCGGTGAGGATCGCGGTGTACAGCGCGCGCTCGTAGCCGATCGCGAGCTCGCGCACCTCGGCGTACGGGCTGCGGGCGGCCTGGGCGGAACGAAGCCGGCCCTCGGCCTCCTGCGCGTCGGTGAGCCTGTCGCGAAGACCGGCGGCGAGCTCTTTGTCGGCGGCGTAGCGCTCAGCGACCTCCGGGCTCATCTTGCGACCCAGGCTCATGGCGGCGCTCCTTCTCTCGTTGCTGTCCGAGCCAAGGGTAGAGGGTGGCGAGGCGTGACACGCGGCCGGGACACTTCCCGGCCGCCGCCTTTACATAGTAAGGTGCAATCATGTCGCAGCGACCGCCGCTCACCCGCGAGCGCATCATCGAGACCGCGCTCCACCTCATCGACGGCCAGGGGCTCGGCCGCCTCACCATGCGCCGCCTGGGCGACTCGCTGGAGGTCGAGGCGATGGCGATCTACCATCACCTCCCCCACGGGAAGGAACAGCTCCTCGAGCAGCTGATCGCCTATGTCGCCGCACACCCGGTCCCTCCCGGCAACGGCGCCCCGCGCGACCGGCTGCGCGACTGGGCCCACGGCTACCGCGACCGCCTGCTGGAACACGTCGGCGTGATGCCGCTCATCGTGACCCGCCGCAACCCGGGCGCCCTGCTGGCCACGACCCAGTCCCTCGAAGACCTGCTGCGGACCGCGGGACGCACGGAGGCACAGGCGGCCGTCGGCGCGCACACGCTGCTCGGCTACCTCCTCGGCACCGTGGCCCTGGAGGCACGCGAACGCGCGGCCGAGACGACACCGGACGACCTCGACTGGGAGGGGCGTTTCCGCGCCGGCCTCGACGGCGTCCTCACTGGCATCGCCTGACGGCCGCGAGGCCCGGAGGCACTTCGGCCGAACCGCTCCTGACCGAGCCGCATCAAGGAAGGCGCGCGTCGCGGCGCGGCCGGAGGCGCGATGGGCCGGATCAGGCTCCGGGCATCGCGCACCCCTGACCTGGTGCATCACAGGTTGCCGTGGCTGTCACGCGGAGCGGTGACATCGTCGCTGTGAGACATGCCATAGCGAATGGCCGCATTCTCCCCGTACGATCAGCGGCCCCATACTCGGAAGTACCCGGAGGGGCTGGATGGCGCGACACTCCCGGCTCCGGCAGATCCAGCGGCTCGACCCCGAGCGCGACTACCAGGAGATCTACCGGCTCAGCGCGGAATACGAGTTCCCCTGGGACGTCACCCGCGCGCTGGAGCTGGCGCTGGTCCGCACGTACGCCGTGCCCTCGATCGGCAGGCTGCTGGACCGCACACGGGAGTTCGGTGAGCGTGGGCAGAAACGCTACGACGACACCGTCGTCCTGCTGTACGAGACGACGCGCGACGGCGGCATGGACTCTGAGCGCGGCCGGGCCGCGGTCCGCCGGATGAACAAGATCCACGGCAGGTACCCCATCGGCAACGACGACTTCGTCTACGTCCTGTCGACGTTCGTGGTCGTGCCGGTGCGCTGGATCTCGCGGTACGGCTGGCGGCCCTACAGCAGGCACGAGGTACGCGCCACGGTGAACAACTTCCGCCACATGGGCCGCCTCATGGGGCTGAAGGGCGTCCCGGAGACGTACGAGGAGTTCTCCTCCTTCCTCGACGAGTACGAGCGCGAGCACTACGCCTACGACGACGCCGGCCGAAGGGTGGCGGACGCGACGATCGCCATCTTCCAGGGCTGGTTCCCGCGTTTCGCGCGATCGCTCGCGCGCAACGGCGTGCTGTCGATCATGGACGAGCCGCTGCGCCAGGCGCTGGGCCTGCCGCGGGCACCGCGCGCGATGGAGGTGGCCGCCGACCGCGTTCTGCGGGCGCGTGCGGTGTTCGTACGGCTGATGCCGCCGCGCCCGGAGCGGATGCCGAAGAAGCCTCACCCCCGCTCCTACCCCGACGGCTACACGCTGGACGACATCGGCCCGCCGTGGGCGTGCGCGCACGCCGGCCGCGGTCAGCCGATCAGTCCTCCACGACGAGGATCTCCAGGCTGCGGCCACGGGGCGGACCGCTGATCCAGCTGAGCGGAGGGTAGGGGTCCAGACGGTCGACGGCCTCCGGGACGGTGTGCACGATCTGGTCGGCGTGCACGACGCACAGGTGGTGCCGCGGGATCAGGGTGAGCGCGCGGCGGCCCTGTGCCCGGCCGCCGTCGAGGACGACCGTGCCGGTCTCGGCGATGGCGAGCGCGCATCCGGTCACCACGCCGTCGGTCTCGGCCAGTGAGGCCGGGTCGAGCGGCGGGTCGTCGGCGAGCGGGCGTACGCCCTCCAGGCCCGCCAGCCAGCCACGCGGCAGGTCGGCCGGGACCGCGACACGCTTGGCCTCCCGTGCCCACAGCATGACGGCCATCGCGTCGACCAGCTCCTCGGCGGTCACGTGACGCACGGCGGCGTGGTGGGCCGCGACCTGTTCGCCGAACAGCGCGATCACATCGCCCCGCTCCATCGGGGGACGCCGCCGGTAGCCGCGCGGGACCGGCGCACCGTCGCGTCCCTCCCCCGACGCGGCGCGCACCCGCCGCAGGATCTCCTCCCGTGCGCTCATCGGCGGCGCCGCCACCAGGCGCGGAAGCTCTGTCTCGGCGGCGCGGGCAGGTCACGCGCGTCGGTCCACTTGCCGAGCAGGCCCGGCAGCCTGCGGATCCGGCCGTCACGGGCGAGCAGCCGCGCCCACCGGGCCCTCCGTACGAGCGTCCGCTCATAGCGCCGCTCGTCGCCCATGCTCCACGCGAGGCCGCGCATCAGCAGCAGCTCGGGCGTCGGCACGGGGCGCCGGCGCCGCGACTCGACGACACGGCCGCGCAGGTGCACGAGCATCCCGGGGATGTCGATCTTCACGGGGCAGACGTCCGCGCAGGCGCCGCAGAGGGTGGACGCGAAGGGCAGGGACGCGCCGAGCGACGCCTCGACGCCGCGTATCTGCGGGGTGAGCACGGCGCCGATCGGCCCGGCGCGGCCCTGGCCGTACGGCCGGGGACCGGTGCGCTCGAAGACCGGGCAGACGGCGCTGCAGGCCGAGCAGTGGACGCACCGCAGCGCCTCACGGCCGGCCGGGTCCGCGAGCACCTTCGTACGGCCGTTGTCGACCAGGACGAGCTGGAACTCCCCGGTCCGGGTCGCGACGGCGGGGTGCATCGGCCGGCCCGCGCCCGCGCGGGACAGCAGCTGGAGCAGCACCTCGAGGTCGGTCCAGTCCGGCACGATGTCCTCGATGCCGGCCACGACGACGAGTGTGCCGGGAAAGCTCAGGCCCTCGCCGCGGTCGGTGACGACGACGGTGCCCGTCTCGGCCACCAGGAAGCCGGCCCCGACGATCGCCGCCTTGGTGTGCGGGCCCGGCTCCCCGCCGTCCAGGCCGATCTCGTCGGTGACGTCGGATCGGACCAGGGCGTGTCCCTGGGCCTCCGGCGGTAGCAGCCTGGCGATGACGCGGCGTGCCTCGGCGGCGTCACGGGCCCAGTGGACCTGGCCGCCCTCCTCGGCGACCGAGGTCTCCAGCGTCTCCAGGTGCGTGCCGAGCTCACGGAGTGTGCGGTCCCTGATCGCGGCGCCGGCCTCCCGCAGCTCCTCCCAGCCGGGGACGGCCTCGGTCGCTTCCACGCGGCGCGCGCGTGCGTCGGCCGCGGCCTGGCGCCGGGTGCGGCGTGAGCGCGGGTCGGCGAGCTCGGGCCGTGCCGCGTCGGAGAACCTCACGACGCGTCCGATCGGGGCACGGGCCGTGGCGTGGGCCCGGCGGAGCCGGCCCGCCGCGGTCCGGCGGCCGCCGTCTCGAGGCCGGACGCGAGGATCTCCGCGAGGTGCACGGCGCGTACGCCGCTGCGCAGGCGCGACAGCGCCCCGCCGAGATGGGTCAGGCAGGAGTCGTCGGTGGCGCACACCACGTCGGCCCCGGTCTCGTGGATCCGCGCGATCTTGTCGGCCACCATGGCGACCGAGGTGTCGGCGTTCTTCATCGCGAAGGCGCCGCCGAAGCCGCAGCACTCGGTGGCCTCGGGCAGCTCGGCCAGCTCGAGACCGCGGACCGCGCGTAACAGCCGGAGCGGCCGGTCGGCGAGGCCGAGCGCGCGCAGCGACTGGCAGGTCGGCTGGTAGGTGACCCGGTGCGGATAGGAGGCGCCGACGTCGGTGACGCCAAGGACGTCGACGAGCAGCTCGGACAGCTCGTAGACGCGCAGGCCGGCCAGGGCCGGGTCCATCCGCGGGTAGGCCGTGCGGACCGTGGCCGCGCACGACGCGGACGGGGTCACGACGACCTCGTGTCCCGCGAAGATCCCGGCGAACCGGCGCGCCAGGGCGGTCGCTTCCGGGTGGTACCCGGACGTCCAGTGCATCTGACCGCAGCAGGTCTGTGCCGGCTCGAAGGTGACCTCGTGTCCGAGGTGTTCGAGCAGTCGTACGAGGGCCCGTCCGGTGGCGGGAAACAGCGCATCCCCCCAGCACGTGACGAACACGGCGATGCGCACGTGGGCTCCCCTTCCCTCCGACGCATGCAGCATCCTAGGGCGGAGATTCAAGACTGATCATGGAAACTCGAACACAGTCGTGCTCTGCACCAAGAGTTGTTCTTTGGCCGTTATTGATGCGAGTGTGAGCCGATAAGCCGTAAAGTGATCTCTGTCACCGGTGAGCACTGGGAGGCGATCAGGCCAACTGGAAGACCACCCGGCCGTGCTATGTCGCCGCGAGGTGAACCACAGCACACTTGACAACGTCTCATTGCATAGAGACAAACCGCAGACCGACCCAGTAGTTGAGACCGGAGGCACGAGTATGTGCCAACACCAGCCGCCATGTCCCACGGCGACGGCGCGCGACCGCGAGGCCGCACGCACCGTCACGTGCCACCCCGAACAAGGGTGGAGCCTCCTCTGCAACGGCATCGTGCTGTTCGAGGACACCGGCGAGCTGCTTCCTGACGGGGGAATCATCGCTCCACACCGTCCGACGGACCTTCCTGCTCCGTCGGCGGCCTGACTCGTCCCTGACGGGGACTAGTTCTTTCGGGTGATCATCCTCGGGGGATTCAGCTCTGCCCGCTCCATCGGCCGAGCCATTCGGCCGCCACGGCACCGACCGTGGACGGAGTCCTGGCCAAATCGTGCCGCTCTCCACCCACGACATGCACACACGTCGCATCGGCCGCGTCCGGCACACCGAACGGATCACGGTCGCCGTTGACCACCAGCACCTCCACCCCCGCCTGACGCAGCTCGTCGACTCGCGACTTCGCGGGGTTCCATGGTGGACGCAGCGGAAACGCCAGCGCGATCACGCCGCGGGCACCGGCCTTCAGCGCCGTACGGCAGACGACGCGCGCACCGTTGCTCCGCCCGCACTGGATCAGCGGCAGGTCACCGAAGAGCTCCTTCAGCGCCCCCACGACCGTCAGCCACGCCTCGTCCTGCGCCGCGGGCGCTCCCGGTGCACGCCGTCCCGCCACTCGGAACGGCTGCAGGACCCGGGCCACCGCCCCACCCAGCCGTAGCGCCTCGGCACGTACGGCAAGCAGGTCGGGCGCGTCCACTCCCCCGTTCGACCCGTGGGTCAGGACCAGCAGGAATCCCGGATCTTCGGGTCGGTCCAGTGTGACCTCGGCCGGCCCGGCCCCGGTCACGACCGTCACGTCGTCTCCCATGAGAACAGTCTGACCGCACCGCGTGTGGACGGCGCCACAGGGGCGAGAATGCGATCATGGCTCAAACCATGACCACGGCCGAATGGCAGGAGTTCGTCTCGAGCGGGACACGCACCGGCAAGGCCGCGGTGACGAGCGCCGACGGCGCGCCGCACGTCACGCCGATCTGGTTCCTGCTCGACGGAGACGACCTCGTCTTCACCACGCACGAGTCGAGCGTCAAGGGCAAGGCCCTGCGCCGCGACCCGCGCGTCTGCGTCTGCGTGGACGACGACACCCCGCCCTATGCGTTCGTCTCCCTGTGGGGAGAGGCGTCGCTGTCGGAGGAACTGCCGGAGCTACGCCGATGGGCGACCGACCTCGGCCGGCGCTACATGGGCGCCGACCAGGCCGAGGACTTCGGCGCGCGCAACGCAGTCCCCGGCGAGCTCCTCGTCCGCGTGCGCATCACCAAGGTGGTGGCGACCCGGGACCTGGCCGACTGATCAACCGTCGCCGGGCCGTCCCTGCGGCGGGACCGATCCGGTGGCGTCACGGAGGCGCTCGGTGAAGCTCTCCCGCAGGGCCTGTCCCCACGCGTAGTCCGCCGGCACCTGTACCAGGCGCTCGAGCAGGTCGTACGCGTCGGCGGGCAACCCGTCGGTGCCCTCGGTGTAGCGCATGGCGGCGAGCGTGTACATGTGGTCGAGCGCGTCGAACGCCTCACCCGTCAGCACGGGGAGGGCACCGGCGCGTACCGCGGCCTCGATGTCGTCGTCCCACCACAGGTGTTCCTCACCCGCGCCCGCGTCGGAGAACGTGCGCCGCAGGCGCGCGCGCACCTGCTCGCCGAGCGCCGGGTCGGACAGTCCGCGGCGCCACACCTCCTGGGCCGCCTCGTCGCGCCCGCGCAACGGGAGCGTGCGTGCCAGCAGCTCGATGGCGAGCGGCACGACCTCCGGGTCGGCGTCCTCGGTCGGAGTGACACTGCCGAAGGCGGCGATCGCCTGTTCGAGGTGGGCGATGCCGAGGTTCACCGCGAGGCGTGCGTGCGCCTGCGGGTCCTGCTTGCGGTCGAGCACGTCGAGCGCGCTGTCGAGGGCGCGCTGGGCACGCCCCGGCTCCCCCCAGTCGAGCAGCCGCAGTGCGAGGTCGTGCGCGGCCGCCGGCGTGTAGCGCCGGTCGCCGGTGGCGATGACCCGCTCCCACCACTCGCACGCCTGCGCGGCGTCGCCCTCCTCGTCGGCGATCTGCGCCAGCGCGAGGCAGGCCGGCGGGAGGTAGGCGGGGTTGCCGAAGTCGACGACGGTCTGCCACGCCTCACGCGCCCGGTCACGGTCGCCGTCGCGTTCCCACGACAGCGCCAGATGGTAGGCGGCGCGCGCGCCGTACTCCGGGTCCGCGGTGCCGATCGCGATCCGGTCGGCCTCGCGCGCGCCGTCGTGGTCGCCCTCGCCCTCGAGCACGACCGCGAGGCCGAGGGCCGCCTGCGCGCGTTCGGAGGTGTCACCGGCCGCGAGCACTTCGCGGAACAGCTCCGCCGCGCGGTCGAGCCTGCCCTCCTCGGCGTGCGCTCGTGCCTCTTCGAGGCGGGTCGACGGGTCCGCGGCCGTCTCGTCCGGTGGGGTGGTCATGACTCGCTCCGGCAGATCTGAACAGAACCGTCGCCGGACGTACTCACCGGCGCCTCGCAGGCGTCGCTCGCACTCATTTCCGTGCCCTTTGGGGGTAGGCGGCGTGTGGGATGAGCCTAACGGTGCCGGGACCGCTCCGTCCCATAGCGTGACGGCCATGTCCGGCTCGGGCCACCGGAGAACTCGGGGCGATGGAGAGCGATGGAAAGTGTCCTTGACACCGCGACGATGTAAAGCGTACTTTCCAGTGAACGTAAAAGGAGCTTTACACCATGCGGAGTGACGTACGGGAGCTGCGGACGGCCAAGGGCCTCTCCCAGCAGGCACTCGGCCAGGCGCTCGGCGTGTCACGCCAGACCATCAACGCGATCGAGCAGGGCCGGTACGACCCCTCCCTGCCGCTGGCGATCCGTATGGCCCGCTATTTCGGCAAGAGCGTGGAGGAGGTCTTCCATGTCGACGACGAGGACCGATGAGACGAGAGGCGCGCGGCGGTGGCTCGTGCCGGGGCTGTGCGTGGTGTTCGCGGCCGGGTACGCGGCCGTGTTCCTGGCCCACCATCGGCCGCTCCTGGCGGCGACCGGCGCCGGCGTGATGCTCGCGTACGGGCTCGTGCTGGTGGTCTTCTCCCGGCGCAGCGAGGCGGTCGCGCTGCTGCGCGAGGACGCCCCGGACGAGCGGCGCTCGATGATCACGACGAAGGCGGCCGCGAACACCTTGTACGTGCTCATCACCCTCGCGGTCGTCATGGTCTTCGTCCGTCTCGCCCAAGGGACGGATCCGGGCACGTGGGGCGTGCTCTGCGGCGTCGGCGGCGCCGCGTTCGTCATCTCGATCGTCTACGAGTCACGGCGCCACTGAACGACCGCGGAGGCCGGGCCGTGATCACGGCCCGGCCTCCGCGTACGGGCTCAGGACTCGAAGGCCTCCGGCGGAGGGCAGGAGCAGACCAGGTTGCGGTCACCGTAGGCCTGGTCGATGCGGCGCACCGGCGACCAGTACTTGTTCTCCCGCAGCGACGGCACCGGGTAGGCCGCGTCCTCGCGGGTGTAGGGGTGCTTCCAGTCGACGGTGAGCAGCGACGCGGCCGTGTGCGGGGCGTTCTTCAGCGGGTTGTCGTCGGCGTCGAACTCCCCCGAGGCGACGCGGTCGATCTCCCGCCGGATCTCGATCATCGCGTCGCAGAAACGGTCGAGCTCCGCGCGGTCCTCGCTCTCGGTCGGCTCGATCATCAGCGTGCCGGCCACCGGGAACGCGAGCGTCGGGGCGTGCAGGCCGTAGTCGATGAGCCGCTTGGCGACGTCCTCAGCGGTGACCTTCGTGTCCTTGGTGATCTTCCGGATGTCGATGATGCACTCGTGCGCGACGAGGCCGCCGCGGCCGGAGTAGAGCACCGGGTAGTGGTCGGCGAGCCGCTTCGCCACGTAGTTCGCGGCGAGCACGGCCGCCTCGGTCGCTTCGCGCAGGCCGTCGGGGCCCATCATCGCGATGTAGGCCCAGGAGATCGGCAGGATGCCCGCCGACCCCCACGGAGCCGCCGAGATCGGACCGCTGCCCGTCTCCGGTCCGGCCTCGGGCCGCAGCGGATGGTTGGGCAGGAACGGCACCAGGTGCTCGCGTACGCCCACCGGGCCGACGCCCGGGCCACCGCCGCCGTGCGGGATGCAGAAGGTCTTGTGGAGGTTCAGGTGGGAGACGTCGGAGCCGAACTCCCCGAGGCGGGCCAGGCCGACCAGGGCGTTGAGGTTGGCGCCGTCGACGTACACCTGACCGCCGGCGTCGTGCACGCTCTTGCAGACGTCGGCGATCGTCTCCTCGTAGATGCCGTGCGTCGAGGGGTACGTCACCATGATCGCCGCGAGGGCGTCACGGTGCTTGTCGATCTTGGCGTGCAGGTCGTCGAGGTCGATGTCGCCGCTCTCGGTGCTCTTGACGACGACGACCCGCATCCCGGCCATCACGGCGCTGGCGGCGTTGGTGCCGTGCGCCGAGGACGGGATGAGGCAGATGTTCCGGTGGCTCTCGCCGCGTGCCGCGTGGTAGCCGTGCACGGCGAGCAGGCCGGCCAGCTCACCCTGCGAGCCGGCGTTCGGCTGCACCGAGACCTTGGCGTACCCGGTGATCTCGGCCAGCCACGACTCCAGCTCGCCGATCAGCTCGACGTAGCCCTGTGCCTGCTCCAGTGGCGCGAACGGGTGGATCTGGGCGAACTCCGGCCAGGTGATCGGCTCCATCTCGGTCGTGGCGTTCAGCTTCATCGTGCAGGACCCGAGCGGGATCATCGAACGGTCCAGCGCGATGTCCTTGTCCTGGAGCCGGCGCAGGTAGCGCAGCATCGAGGTCTCCGAGCGGTGCGCGTGGAAGACCGGATGGGTCAGGAACTCACTCTCGCGCCGCAGGGCCGCGGGCAGCGCGCTGCCGGCCGCCGGCGGTGCGTCCTCGGCCCCGAACGCCCGCAGAACCCCGGCGACGTGCTCGTCGGTGGTGGTCTCGTCGCAGGAGATCCCCACGTGGTCGGCGTCGACCGGACGCAGGTTGATGCCGCGCTCGCGCGCACCCCGCACGACCTCGTCGACGCGGCCCGGCACTCGGACGAGCACCGTGTCGAAGAACGCCTGGTGCACCACCTCGGCGCCGAGCGCCTCCAGGCCGGCGGCGACCCGCGAGGCCTGTCCGTGCACCCGCTCGGCGATGCCCTTGAGGCCGTCCGGGCCGTGGTAGACGGCGTACATGCTCGCCATCACGGCGAGCAGCACCTGTGCGGTGCAGATGTTGCTGGTGGCCTTCTCCCGGCGGATGTGCTGCTCGCGGGTCTGCAGCGCGAGGCGGTACGCCCGGTCGCCGTCCGCGTCCACGGAGACTCCGACGAGACGGCCGGGCAGTTGCCGCTGGATGCCGTCGCGTACGGACATGTAGCCGGCGTGCGGGCCGCCGAAGCCGTACGGCACGCCGAAGCGCTGCGTGGTGCCGACCGCGATGTCGGCGCCGAACTCCCCCGGAGCCCTGAGCAGCGTCAGCGCGAGCAGGTCGGCGGCGACCACGACCTGGGCGCCGCGCCCGTGCGCCGCCTCGGTGACCTCGGCCAGGTCGCGTACGACGCCGCTCGCGCCCGGGTACTGCAGCAGCACGCCGAAGAAGTCGCCCTCCGGCAGGCCCGCCGACGTGTCGGCGACGACCACCTCGATGCCCAGCGGCAGTGCCCGGGTGCGGATCACCTCGATCGTCTGCGGCAGCACGTCGGCGTCGACCAGGAAGGTGTCGCCGCCCCCCCGCGGCGCCACCCGGTGCGCCAGGGTCATCGCCTCCGCGGCGGCGGTGCCCTCGTCCAGCAGCGAGGCGTTCGCCACCGGGAGCCCGGTCAGGTCGCTCACCATGGTCTGGAAGTTGAGCAGTGCCTCGAGACGTCCCTGGGAGATCTCCGGCTGGTACGGCGTGTACGCGGTGTACCAGCCGGGGTTCTCCAGCACGTTGCGGAGGATCACGCCCGGGGTGATGGTCCCGTAGTAGCCCAGGCCGATCATCGAGGTGAGGACCTGGTTGCCGGCCGCCAGCTCACGCAGCCTGGCCAGCGCACCGACCTCGCTGAGCGCGGGCGGCAGGTCGAGCGGCCGGTCGGTGCGGATCCTGACGGGCACCGCCGCGTCGATGAGCGCGCCGACTCCGTCGTATCCGGCGACTTCGGCCATCTCAGTGCGTTCGGCCGGCGACGGCCCGACATGGCGATCAACGAACGGGACCTCGGTCATGAAGGAGCCTCCAGGCGGCGGGCGGGTACCACCGGGCATACCGGTGGCCGGTCTCCCCCTCTGTCACCTGAACCTGAGAGCTTCGCCGCGAGGTCCGCGGCTTGCACCTTCGGTGAGGACGGGCGGCCGGATGACCACCGCGTCCCGCTTTCCAGAGGTGCCTGGCCCGCGCGGTCCTTTTGCCTGAGAGGTTCCGGGGAGGGTTGCTCCTTCGGCGCTCCGGCGCTGGTTGTGCCGGAGTCTCTCCCGCGCGGGTTCGACGGCGTCTACCACCCTACCGGAGGGTTGTCGCCTGCACGTAAAACGCGTCGCGCACCACCCGTAACCGGGGTCAGCGGTTCGCCGTGCGGTAGCGGCGGATCGCCAGCGGGGCGAAGACCGCGAGCAGCACGGTGGACCAGAGCAGTGTCGCGACGACCGGGTGCTGCAGGGGCAACGCCACGTGCCCGGCCGGGACGCCCGGATTGCCGAACAGACCGCGGCACGCCGCCACGACGGCGCTCACCGGGTTCCAGTCCGAGATCACCCGCAGCCAGGCCGGCATGCCCGCGGTCGGTACGAAGGAGTTGGACAGCATCGAGAGCGGGAAGACCAACGGCAGCATCTGGTCGGCCGTCTCCTCGTTCTTCACGAGCAGCCCGAACAGCACTCCCGCCCACGACAGCGCGTACCGGAGCAGGATCAGCAGGCCGAAGGCGGCGAGCGCGGACAGGATGCCGTGGTGGATGCGCCAGCCGACGGCGTAGCCGCAGCCGACCATGGCGACCAAGCCGACGACACCGATCAGGATGTCGCCGCCCACCTGCCCGAACGGAACGGCGGACCGGGCCATCGGCATCGAGCGGAAGCGGTCCATGACGCCCTTGGAGGCGTCGGTGGCGACCGCCAGCATCGTGGTCATCAGGCTCGTGAGCGCGGTCATCGCGAACAGTCCGGGCATGAGGTACTCCCGGTAGTTGCCGCCGCCGGGAACCTTGATCGCGCTGCCGAACACGTACCCGAACAGGACGACCATGATCGCGGGGAAGATGATGGCGCCGACCAGCTCGCCGGGCTGTGACTTGAGCTGCATGAGGTTGCGCCAGACCACGGTACGGCCGTCGACCAAGGTCCAGCGGATCCGGTCCATGCGGCCGGACGGGCGTGCGGGCGGTGCGATGGCCCGTACGGGCAGTTCGACGGCCATCAGGCACTCACCTTCTCGTCGATCTTTCCGGTCAGACGGAGGAACACCTCGTCGAGCGTGGGGCGGCGCAGCGCCACGTCCTCGACCTCGACGCCGGCCCGGTCCAGCTCGAGCACCACGGACGGCAGGGTCATGGACCCGCCACTGACCGGCACGCTGACCCGGCGGTACTCCGGCTCGGTGTCCGGCGTGCCGATCCGGGCGAGCACGGCGGCCGCGTCGGGCAGCCCGCGCACATCGGGGACGACCACGTCGAGCCGGCTGCCGATCTCGGCCTTCAGCTCGTCCGGGCTGCCCGAGGCGATCACCCGCCCGGCGTCGACGACCGCGATCCGGTCGGCGAGCTGGTCGGCCTCGTCGAGGTACTGCGTGGTGAGCAGCACGGTCGTCCCGTCGGCGACGAGCTCCCTGATGGTGTCCCAGATCTCTCCCCGGCTCCGCGGGTCCAGTCCCGTCGTCGGCTCGTCCAGGAACAGCACCGGCGGCGCCGTGATCAGGCTGGAGATCAGGTCGATCCGGCGGCGCATGCCGCCGGAGTAGGTCTTGACGAACCGGTCACCGGCATCGGCGAGGCCGAACCGGGTGAGGAGCTCGTCCGCTCGCGCGCGGGCGTCCTTCGCCGACAGGTGGTACAGACGCCCGAACAGCCGCAGGTTGTCGCGGCCGCTCAGCTTCTCGTCCATGGAGGCGTGCTGGCCGGCCAGGCCGATCCGGTAGCGCACCTCGTCGGCGTCGCGGACGACGTCGTACCCCGCGACCCGCGCCTGGCCCGCGTCGGGCAGCGTGAGCGTCGACAGGATCCGCACGGCCGTGGTCTTGCCGGCGCCGTTCGGGCCGAGCAGGCCGAAGACGCTCCCCCGTGGCACATTCAGGTCGACCCCTCGTAGCGCTTCGGTTCTGCCGAAGCGCTTGTGCAATCCCTCGGCCCAGACGGCCGACTCCGAACTCGTCATCATGCGATCCCCTCTGACTGCGTACCTCGTACGCGCTGTGGGTACAACGTACGCATAACTGCGTACGTTGTACAAGTGCTGGTACGTTGTACGCGATCGGGATGAGAGGCAGGCATGGCGTCACCTGGGGATGAAGGCCGGAAGAACCCCTTCGGCTCCGCCTACGAGGAGCGGCGAGAGCGGGGCACCCACCAGAAGCCGACCCTCTGGGAGCGGATCGAGGGCTCGAGCCGCGGCCCGCGCCCGGCGCTGACGCACGACCAGATCGCGCGCGCCGCCGTCGAGATCGCCGACGCCGACGGCCTGAGCGCCGTGTCCATGCGGCATCTGGCCGAGCGGCTGGGTGTCGCGACGATGGGCCTGTACCGCTACGTCACCGGCAAGGACGAGATCTATGAGCTGATGCTCGACGTGGTGGCCGCCGACCTCGCCCTGCCGGACGCCGGATGGCGCACCGTCGCCGACTCCTACGCCAGGCAGCTGCGCGCCCTCAGCCTGCGGCATCGCTGGATGTACCAGGCCTTCGCCCGCGTGCCGGCGTCACTGTCCCCGGCCAACGTCGCCGTCATGGAGAAGGCGCTGAGCTCCATCGAGGGCCTGGGCCTCGATGTCGACACGATGATGGCCGTGTTCGGCACGGTCAACTCCTTCGCGCGCGGCGCGGTCTTCGCGGAGGTGACACAGCGGGAGGCTCTCGAGCGGCAAGGCTGGAAGTCCGAGGACGACGCGCGGCTCGCCTACGTGCCGTGGGTCCGGTGGATGCTGAACTCCGGCCGTTACCCGAAGGTGGCCCGCTACGTCATCGAGGGCTCGAACGAGGACGACGCCGAGTGGCAGTTCGAGTTCGGCCTCGGGTGCGTGCTCGACGGCATCGCCGCCCGCCTCGGCATCTGAGCCGTCCGGCCACTTGGGCGGCCTGTGGCAGATCTTTTCCCGGGACGCGAAAGTGCACTGCGGCCCGCACCGTAAGGGCCTACTTAAGTGTCCTTCCATGCCCTCGGCGGGCATCACGCCGATAAGCCGGGCCCGGGCCTGGGAAGATTCATCTCGTGCCCGCTAACGAATCCCCCGATCGGCCTCGCGACGGTTACATGCTGACGCGGACCCGCGACGAGGCCGCGCGTGGCGTCGCGGACGGTCCCGTGGTCGACGAACCCTCGCTGCCGGCGCGCATCCGGCGGCCGGCGGACGCCATCCGGTTCCTGCTGTCCCTCGGTGTGATCGTCGTGATCCTCAGCCTCGCGCACGTGGCGCGGGAGACGACCAGCGGGCTCGCCTCCGACATCACCCACGGGACCGAGCAGGCCCCGCATCTGCTGCTCACGCTCGCGGGGCTCGCCTCGGGCATCGGCGTGCTCGCCGTTCCGGTCGCCTTCGGCGTCGACCGCGTGATCCGCCGCGACGGGCTGCGGGTGGCGATCGGCGTCATCGCGGCGGTCGTGGCGCTCGGCGTGTCACTCACCGTCGACTCCTGGGCGACCGCCGCCGGCATGCGCGACCTCGCGTGGTACCTGACGTGGCGACGGCACGGCGGCTGGTTCCCCGGCCCCGCGCACATCGACATCACCCCGGTCATCGCCTACGTCACCGCGGTGCGGCTCGGGGGACGCGCGCGCTGGCAGATGGTGACCTGGGCGGTCATCGGCCTGGACGCGGTCGCCTCGCTGGCGGCCGGCGCCATCACCCCGCTCGCGGTCGTGACGACGTACGTCATCGGGCGCGCCGTCGGCTACGCCACGCTCTACGCGGTCGGCTCCCCCAACACCCGCCCGGCGGGCCGTGCCGTGATGACCGCCCTGCGGCGGGTCGGACTCGACGCGGTCCGCGCCACCCGTACCTCCGGGGATCCCGACGGCTTCCGCGGCTACGGCGCGATCCTCGCCGACGGCCGCAGCATCGACGTGACCGTGCTCGACCGCGACCAGCAGAGCGCCGGCCTGATCTACCGCCTGTGGCGACGTGTACGCCTCCGGGGCGGGACACCACGGCGTACGATCCGCTCGCTCCGCCGGTCGCTGGAGCAGGAGTCGCTGATGGCGTACGCCACCGCTGCCGCGGACGCCGCGACCCCACGGCTCCTGGCCACCTCCGAGGTCGGCAGCGAGGCGGCGCTGCTGGCCTACGAGCACGTGCCGGGGTGCACGCTGGCGGAGCTGCCCGAAGAGGCGCTGACCGACGAGCTGCTCGTCGCGGTCTGGGGTCTGCTCGGCACGCTCCAGCGACATCGGCTCGCGCATCGGCGGCTCGTCGCCGAAAGCGTCCTGGTCGGCCCCGGCGGCCGGCCCTACCTCATCGACCTGCGCACCGGCGAGACCGCCGCCGGCGACCTCGCCCTGCGCATCGACCTGGCCCAGCTGCTGACCGACGTGGCCCTGCGGGCCGGTCCCGAGCGCGCGGTGCGCACGGCCGCGGAGGTGCTCGGCCCCGAGTCCCTCGCCGGCGCCGTGCCCCTGCTGCAGAAGGTGGTGCTCGCCCGGAGCACGCGCGCCGCCCTGCGCAGGGACAAGGGCCTGCTCAGCGGGGTCCGCGAACAGATCCGGATCCTGCGGCCCGAGATCGCGGCCGAGCCCGCGCAGCTCGACCGGTTCAGCCCGCGGACGCTGGTCAGCGTGATCGCCGGGACCGCCGGGGCGTACCTCCTGCTGTCCCAGCTCGGCAACGTCGACGTCGTCGCGCTGATCTCCCACGCGGACTGGCGGTGGTTCGGCGTCGGCCTGCTGGCCTCGGCGGTCAGCTACCTGGCGGCGGCGTTCATGCTGATCGGCTTCGTACCCGAGCGCCTGCGCCTGTGGCGTACGGTCCTGGTGCAGGTCGCGGCGTCGTTCGTCAAGCTGGTGGCGCCCGCCGCGGTGGGCGGCATCGCGGTGAACACGCGCTATCTGCAGAAGGCCGGGGTGCCGGCCGGGCAGGCGGCCGCGAGCGTCGGCGCCTCACAGCTCACCGGGATGGCGTGCCACGTCCTGCTGATCCTGCTGTTCGGCTACGTGACGGGCAGCACCACCGGCCCGGCCCTGCCACCCTCGCGGATCATCATCATCGCGCTGCTGACCGCGGCCGTGCTCACGATCGCGCTCTTCTCGATCGGGCCGGTGCGCCGCCTCATCACGTCCCGTACGCGGTCGCTGTTCGCCGGGGTCGTCCCCCGGCTCCTGGACGTCCTGCAGTCGCCCAAGAAGATCACGACGGGCCTGGGCGGCACGCTGCTGCTCACGGCGGCGTTCGTGCTCTGCCTGGACGCCTCGATCCGTGCGTTCGGAGGCTCACTGGACCTGACGACGGTCGCCGTCGTCTTCCTCACCGGCAACGCGCTGGGTTCGGCGGTGCCCACGCCGGGCGGGCTGGGCGCGGTCGAGGGTGCGCTCTCCCTGGGCCTGACGCTCGCGGGACTGCCCGCGGGGACGGCGACGTCCGCGGTGCTGATGTTCCGGCTACTGACGTTCTGGCTGCCGGTGCTGCCCGGCTGGGCGGCGTTCACCCATCTCCAGCGCAGCGAGACGATCTGAGCCTGCCGGCGGCGGTCCCCCTCGCCGCCGTCGGTCCGTGTCAGCCGGTACGGCGTGCGCGGCGGCGGTGGGCGAGCTCGTCATTCGGGCCGTCGTGGTCGCTGTGCGCCCGCTCGGCGGGCAGATCCGCCAGGCTGCCCTCGACTTCCTGCCAGACCCGTCCCAGCGCGATGCCGAACACCCCCTGGCCGCCCTGCAACAGGTCGACGACCTCGTCGGCGGACATGCATTCGTAGACGCTCACCCCGTCGCTCATCAAGGTGATCTGCGCCAGGTCGTCGACTCCCCGGTCCCGAAGATGCTCCACGGCCGTGCGTATCTGCTGCAACGACACCCCCGTGTCGAGCAGCCGCTTCACGACCTTCAGCACCAGGATGTCGCGGAAACTGTAGAGACGTTGCGAACCGGAGCCGTGCGCCGAACGCACACTGGGCTGCACCAGCTCCGTACGCGCCCAGTAGTCGAGCTGCCGGTAGGTGATGCCCGCTGCCGCGCATGCCGTGGGGCCGCGGTACCCGACATCGTCGGGAAGAGGTGAGACCACGCCGCCGAACAGGAGACCCTGTTCTCCGGCGCGCTGAGAGGCTTCGCGCCTGTCGCGGGCCGCCTTGCCCTCGCCGCTGCTTGCCGCCACGCGGACCTCCGGCTCTATCATCCCGCAGTGATCCACCAAGGGGGTTTGACGGAATTACACCGCGGGGGTTCAAGCAGCACGGTAGGTCGCGGCCAGACCAGGGTCAACGTCCGCCCTCGGCGCGTCGCACGCGACTGCAAACCGTTACGACGTCTCCAAATCACCACAGTCGCTGACATTGGGGCGTCTGCCCACGTACCACCGGCCCTTGGACACGAGGCTATGCCCAAGACTGCTGAAAAGAAACTTTCCCACTTGATTTCCTGCGGGAAGGACGGTTTCGGGTATATGGGGGTTACGTCGAGATCACACGCGAGCGTCCGATCGTCGCAATCCGCGCCCACGCCCGCCCCCTACCGCGCCGAGCGACGCCACGCCCTCCGGCGCCGGCTCCGCACCGCCGGACACACCGCGCTGAAGGGGCGACCACCCCCGCGCCGCGTCCCGGCCTCAAGGGACAGAAGAGCCAGAGCGCCCGGCGGAGCCGAGCCTTCTCGCGGCGGCTCCGCCACCCTCGCAGTTGCCACCACTCGCGGCCCACCATGGGCATGCGGTCCCGGCCCACCGCCGGAACGCCACCACTCCCGGCCCGCCTTGGGAACGCAACCCCGGCCCCCACCGGATGCCACCTCCCGGCCCGCCAGCGGATCTGCGCGGCCGGAGGCGTCAGGCGTGGGGGCCCGTGGGGCCGCCGACGGGCTCGGTGCCGACCGCGCTCGCTTCCCGGGTCACCACACGGGCGGCGACCGGCCCCTGGGCTCACCCTCCCGGCCCGCCAACGGATCTACGCGGCCCGAAGCCTGAGGCGTGAGGGCCCGTGGGGCCGCCGACGGGCCCGGTGCCGACCAGGCTCGCTTCCCGGGTCACCACACGGGCGGCGACCGGCCCTGGGTCACCACGGGAGGTAGCTATTTGAGCCACAACACCACCACGTCGAGGGTGGGACCTCTTACGCGGGCCAGCGCACCCCCCGGGTGTCCGGTGGGAGCGGGCTTGGGCGGGTCACCCCGGCCCAGGCACCCGGAGGGTGCCCGGTCAGAGTGGGCTCAGGCGGGTCGCGCCAGCCCAGGCACCCGGAGGTGCCCGGTCGGAGCGGGCTTGGGCGGGCGGATCGGGTCCGCCTCGAAGGCGTAGCGCATCAGAAAGAGCGCGCACGGCGGGCTCGGTGCCGGCCGGGCCCGCTCCTCAGGTGGCGCGGCCGAAGTCCTCCGGCGAGATGGTGTCGAGGAACTCCCTGAACTTTTCCACCTCGTCCTCCTGCTCGTCCGGGATCGCCACGCCGGCCTCTTCCAGCACTTCCTCGCTGGCGAAGATCGACGCGCCGGTGCGCAGGGCGAGGGCGATCGAGTCCGAGGGGCGGGCGCTCACCTCGACGCCGTTGGAGAAGACCAGGTCGGCGAAGAAGATGCCCTCGCGCAGGGCGGTGATGTTCACCGTGCGCAACTGGACCTCGAACGCGTCCAGCACGTCACGGAAGAGATCGTGGGTGAGCGGTCTGGCCGGCAGCACACCCTGCTGGGCGAAGGCGATCGCGGTGGCTTCCACCGCTCCGATCCAGATGGGCAGGTAACGGTCCCCATCCGTCTCCTTCAGCAGCACGATGGGCTGGTTGGAGGGCATCTCGACCCGTACGCCGACGACCTCCATCTGCTTCACAGCGGCTCCCTGCTGAGACGGCTTACCTGAAACCCTTTAGCCCAACGTACACCCCGGCCGGGCCGCGCCGGGGTGCCGTGGAAGGCCGGACCTGGATGATCCACAGGATCCGGCGCGCCGACCGGAGCGGCCCTGAGCGGCCGGGCACACAGGCGGTCCGGCCCTGGCAGCATCCATGATCTTTACGGTCCCGGGCGTGCCGCCGCGGCGGACTTGATCACGGCAAGTTTCGAACACCGCACGGGCGGCGAACCCGGCACGCTCGCCGAACAGGGCTCCGAAATCGAACCCGAGTCGCTTCGCGAACGCTCCAGGAAGGCCGGAACCCCGTACGAAGCGATGCGCCGATTTCCGAAGAACTCCGCAGGCCGAGCACCCCGGTCGCGCGAGCCCGCGACCAAGGTCACGAAAAGCGCGATCACGATCGAGCAAGTGCGACCTGAATGTTCGGGCAGGTGGAGAAAACCACTCCCGGAGCGGTCAGGCGTACCACCGCGTGAGGAAGCGAGGGTCGAACGTGTTCTCGCCCAGGCTCCCATCGATCCGCTCGGCGCGAGGCCGCAGCAGGCGCCCGGTGCGAGGACGCGCGGTGCGAGGGCGCGCGGCGGGCACAGGCGTCCGTACGCGCGGGTCAGGGGTCGAGGGCGGCGCGCAGGCCGGTCGAGACCAAGGCCGCGTGCAGCTTCAGCGACAGGGACGCGATCTCGTTCGCGGTCTCCGCGGCGCGTGCGTGGGCGCCGGGGCTTCGCTGGCGCATCGTGGGTGCGACGGCGGCCTCGATCAGTCCGATCTCCCGGTCGGCGGCGGCCTTGACCGCCCGCAGGTGACGGGCCTCGAAGCCGAAGGAGCGCAGCGCCGCCGCCGCGCGTGCGATCGTCAGTGCGTCGCGGTCGTACTGGCCGCCCGTCCGGCTCACTAGCCCGAACTCCTCCAGCTCGGTGAGGACCTCCGGGTCCACCCCGGTGGTGTCGAGAAGCTGGCGCCGGGTCAGGCGTACGTCCCCGGCGTCCTCGAACACGCTGTCCGTGGCGACCAGGCCGCGGGGCGGGCGGCGGTTGCGGCCTGCCAGCGGCGGAGGGTTCTGGCCACGGTCAACGGCGTCGAGGTGTTCTTTGATGACCCGCAGCGGCAGGTAGTGGTCGCGCTGTGCGGCCAGGATGAACCGCAGCCGCTCGGCGTCGGCGGGGGCGAACTTGCGGTAGCCGGACGGGCTGCGCTCGGGTTCGATCAGCCCCTCCGCCTCGAGGAAGCGGATCTTCGAGACGGTGATGTCGGGGAACTCCGCCGACAGGAGCCCCAGCACCTCGCCGATCGTCATGTGGGCGCGGGCGGCCGAAGTGCTCATTCGCGCCCCCGCCGCACGCCGCCCTCCGCGCTCACAGACTCCCCGCGGGCGCGCCCCACGCGCGCCTCACGGACGACGCCGGCGTCCAGCCGCCTCACAGTCCTCCTGGCGGGCGACCGTCGCCCCTTCCGTCGGCGACGTGATGGTGGGGGGTCGCCTGGGGGTTGGTGAGGAACACCAGCCGGAACTTTCCGATCTGGACCTCGTCGCCGCCGGACAGCCCGGCCTCGTCGATCCGCTCGCGGTTGACGTACGTGCCGTTGAGGCTGCCCACGTCGCGTACGGAGAACTGCGGGCCGCGACGGTAGAACTCGGCGTGCCTGCGGGACACGGTCACGTCGTCGAGGAAGATGTCACTCTCCGGGTGGCGGCCCGCCGTGGTGGAGTCCTTGTCCAGGAGGAACCGGCTCCCGGCGTTCGGCCCACGCTTGACGACCAGGAGCGCGGTGTTCGGCGGGAGGGCCTCGACCCCACTCTGGTCCGGTGGCAGCTCATCGCCCGGCTCACCCTCGACGGCATCGACCGCGCCCAGCGAGATCGTCGATGTCGAATCGCCGGGCTCGCCCATGACCGGTGGCGGAACGCTCCGGCTCAGCGGTGTGCCGCAATTCGAGCAGAAGCGGGCATCATCCGGATTGGCGTGACCGCACTGCGTGCAGTAGACGCTCGGCATTTATCGGCTCGGCCTCCTACCTATGGCTCGTGTGTGCCCATGGACCGTACGGCACGGAAGTCGAGCACTTGACTGGCACCGTACATCCGGCCCATCCCCAGCACACGATCCCCCTTCGAGCGCCGTCGGCGATGACGCCCGTTTCGTCCCTCACCCGCCACGACGACGGTTGCCGCAACCTACGCGGCAATGACCGAAGAATCAACCACGACAGGCGTCGTATGCCCCAAGCTACCGTCGGTACTGATCGCCGGTCCACGCCGCCGCGCGGGTGAAGAACCGGATGAAACACGCACCGCCCCAGAAGTAATAAGGACACGACCAATGATCATCTTACCGCCTGAATAGTGATTTTCTGCCGCTGTGTGACCACTCCTTCGGCGCCACTGTTCCGCAGCGAGCGCAGAACACCGCCGGGAATGTTCAGCGCCGTGGCGAGTGTGTGCGGGTCGCCGATGGCCAGGAAGTGGTAGGGCCGCGTCAGCGTGCTGCCGTCGGCGACGACGGCGCCGCCGCTCGCGTCCGTGAAGTACGTGCTCACCCCGACGCGTACGCCGTCGACCTGCACCACCTCGGCTCCCGCGTCCCGCAGCTCCTCCAGGGTGTCGAGAAGGGACGCGGCGCGTACGCGGCTCTGGGGATCGTCCACGGTCAGCTCGATGCCGGGCCCGATCGCCGGCAGTGTGCCGGCCAGGATGCCGTACGTCTGCGCGCGCCTGCGGGCGTCCTGGAGGGCCGCCTGCCCCTGGGTGTCGCGTTCGAGCCCGGCCTTGGTGTCGTCCAGGTCGCGGATGTCGGAACGCAGCCGGTCCGAACGCTGTGAGAGGTCACCGAGAGTGCCGACCAGCTCGTCCTGGCGCGCGTTCGCGAACTTGGTGTCCCTGTCGTTGGAACGCACCTGGGCCGCGACCGCGAACCCCAGCACGGCGCACAGCACGGCCACGATGAGCTGGCCGCGGTTGAGACGCGGCCGCAGCAGCGCGACGGGCCTTCTCCGGGGCTCGGGTTCGCTCATGCCTGGAAGAGCTTCCGCCGGATCGCCGCGACGTTGGAGAAGATGCGGATGCCGAGCACGACCACGACCCCCGTCGACAGCTGCGAGCCGACGCCGAGCTGGTCGCCGAAGAACACGATGAGCGCCGCGATGATCGTGTTGCTGAGGAACGACACGACGAACACCTTGTCGTCGAAGATGCCGTCCAGCCTCGCCCGCAGGCCGCCGAACATGGCGTCGAGCGCGGCGACGATCGCGATCGGCAGGTAGGGCTGTAGCCACAGGGGCACGCCGGGATGGAGCACGAAGCCGAGGGCGACTCCGGCGACGAGGCCGATGAACGCGATCACTTGGGCGTCTCCGTCCGTGCGTAGCGAAGGCTAGGGGCAGGCGCCGCGGGCAGCCGCACGCCGTCCTCCTGACGGATGTCATAGCGGATGCCGAACGTGGCCTCGAGGGTGCGGAAGGCCTTACCGGTCGGGGAAGCGGCGAAGGTCCTGGCCAGGCCCGATCCCCCGAGGGCGGTCACGGCGTACGGGGGTGACAACGGCCGGTAGTCGACGAGGATGGCGTCGCCCGCGGAGCGGATCGCGGTCGTCGCGGTCATGCGCTGCCCGTTGATGGCGACCGCCGTGGCGCCGGCCGCCCACAGGCCGTTGACGAGCCGCTGCAGGTCCTGGTCGAAGATGTGGCCGTCCTGCTGCGCGGTCGCGCCGCGCGCGCTGTGGGAGTCGTCCACCGTGACGACCGTGGCGTCCCCGCTGACCGGCGCGGCGGCCGCCGCGCCCGTCGCGCGGTCGAGGTCCTGACGGGCGGTCTGGCCGGCGTCGCTCTGGGCGAGCGCCGAGCGCCGCAGCACCTCGGTGCGTGCTCGCAACGCGTCGGCCTGGCGCTGCAGCGCGCCGGTCTCCTCGGTGCGCTGGTGGATCTGGGTGATGAGGGCCTCACGCTGCCGCTGCGCGACCGGCGCGCCCCGGCGTACCTGGATGACGGCGACGGCGCCGAGCAGCCCGAGGAGGACCATCGCGGCGAGCAACCGGGACACCCGGCCCGGCCCGCCGCCGCGGTCACCGGAGGCGGCGCGGCGGGCCGCCGCGGCCTCGTAGCCGGGATCGAGGCCGGAGCCGGAGAACAGGTCGGCGAGCAGCGACATGGAGGCGTCCGGCCGGTCCCATCGCCTCTTCGCTCCCTGTTCACTCATCCGCCCCATTGTGGCAAGCCCACGGGACCCGGTGGACCAGGTGGGTCCGGCGAAACTCACAGGGAACTCTGAGCGGACGTGCACCGGCCGCCAAGGCGGGGGCGATGGACTGCGTGCCCGCTCGCTCCGATGATGGGGGTCATCGATGGAACAGACGGGGGAAGTCCCGCTGCTGCGGTTGCCGATCAGCGGCTGGACCGTCCGTGTGGGGCGCGCGGCGGCGGACCGGGCCGCGCTGGAGGTGTACGAGGGCTGCCGCGTCGCGGACGTCTGCGTCGCCACCACGGTCTCGGTGTCGGTGCTGCGCGGCGCCCGCCGGAACGCGCGGGGCGGTGAGCCGTGGGCCCTGGCGTGGGGTCAGCTGCCCGCGGGGGTCTCCGAGGTCACCGCCCAGTTCACCGGGGGCGGCCGTAACCGGGAGGTCCGCCACATTCCGGCGGTCGTCATCGAGGGCAGCTACTGGGTGGCCGAGGCGGCGGGGAACTTCGCCGGCGTGACCGTGCAGGCCGGTCACGTACGCGTCTCCGGGCGGCTGCGCCGAGCGCGCTGAGGTCCGCTCAGCGGCGGCGGGCGGCGAGATCCTCGACGGCGCGCGCGACCTCGGCCGGCGAGGAGATCATCGTGAGATGGCGGGCGCCGGGGATCAGGGTGGGCGTCGGCGCGCCGACGCGCCGTGCCGTGTCGGCCGCCGAGGTCGCGGCGAAGACATGGTCGTCGGCGCCGAACACGACCGCCTTGGGCAGGCCGACGCCGCGCAGCAGGGTCAGCCGCGACTCGCTCAGGCCCGGTACGCCGTACTTGAGCGAGCCCCAGACCCCCTCCTCAGCGCCCGCGACCTCGTACGGCCGGCGCCAGACGTCCACACCGGCCTTGTCCAGGTGCGGGCAGCCGGGCGCGCACTGGGAGGAGTAGATGGTCCGGATCAGCCGGTCGGAGTGCAGGACCAGCCTCAGCAGCGTGGTGCGGTACGGCGGGAGGATCAGGTAGTGCGCCGCCGGGCCGGGACCCGCGCCTCCCTTGAGCGCGTCGCCGTCGAGGAGCATCAGCGCACCGGCCTGGCCGGGTGAGCGCAGCACCGCCTCCGCGGCGGTCGCGGCGCCGGCGGAGTGGGCGACGATCGTCGGCCGTTCGAGCCCCATCGCGCCGATGAACGCCAGCAGCTGGCGTACCTGGTGGTCCAGGTCGTACGGGGCGCGGCGCTCCGTGTAGCCGGCGCCGTTCAGGTCCAGGGCGTAGACCCGGTGGTCACGTGCGAGCACCGTCGCCAGGCGCTCCCACGTGTCGGCGGACTCCGCGGCGCCGTGCACGAGCACGATCGGCGAGCCGCCGCTCCCCCACACGCGGTACCGCGTCATCAGATCGCCGGTGCGTACGTAGGTCAGCCCGGCCGGCGGGCGTGCGCGCCCCGAGGTCGCCGCGTTGTAGACGAGGGAGAAGACCGTGGCCGCGACCACGAACGCGACGACGGCGATGCCGGCGCGGCGCAGCCATCTTCGCGCCCACGAGCGGCGCCGTACGGGAACCGCGTCGTCCCCGGTGGTCAGTGCACCACCGGGCTCGGCGGCATCGATCACGTACCGGCGCTCTCGACGACGCTGGCCCAGTCCTGCAGGAGGTCCTGTGCGGAGTCGCGGTCGACGCCCTCGGCCCACAGGTGGGTGACGGCCTCGGCCGGGTCGGGCAGCACCAGGATCCAGCTCGCGTCGTCCTCGATGACGCGTACGCCGTCGGTCGTGTCGACCTCGCGGTCGCCCGCGGCCTCGACGACGTGGCGCATGACGCTGCCCTTGGCCGCCCACGGCGTGGGGACGGACCGTTTGAGCAGGTGCGCCTCGGGGATCCGGTGGTCGATCTGGGACAGGGTCAGGCGGGTGCGGGCGACCAGCCCGAGCATCCGGATGAAGGCCGCGATGCCGTCCACCGTGGGGCTGAACTCCGGGATGATGAAACCGCCGCGGCCATCGCCCGCGAAGATGCTGCCCTCCGTGGCGGCGGCCTTGGTCAGCACGTCCTGTGAGGTCGAGGTCCATTCGACCTGCACGCCGTGGAAGCGGCAGACCTGTTCGGCCACGCGCGTCGTGGTGACCGGGAGCGCCACGCGCCCGCCCCGGCGCTCGGAGGCGACCAGGTCGAGCACGACGAGCAGGCCGCGGTCGTCGCTGATCAGCTCGCCGTTCTCGTTGACGAGGGTGATGCGCTCGCCGACCGGGTCGAACCGTACGCCGAACGCCGCGCGCGAGGACGACACCAGGTCGCCGAGCCGCTGCAGGTCGCGCATGCGCTCGGCGAGGGTCTCGGTCGGCGACACCTCGTCGAGCCGGTTGTTGACCGTGAGGACCTCGACGCCGAGCCGGCCGAGCAGTTGCGGCAGCACGAGTGACGCGGTGCCGCCGGCGCAGTCGACGACGATCTTGAGGCCGGCCTCGCGGACCCCGCGCATGTTGACGCAGCGCTGGAGGTCGCGGACGTAGGTCTCCAGAACGCGGGACGGATAGGACAGCTCGGCGATCTCTCCGGGGAATGCCCGGCGGTACTCCTGCCGTCCGAACACCCGCTCCAGCTTCCGCTGGGCGCCCTGGGACAGGTCGGCGCCGTCCTCGTCGAGAAAGAGGATGTCGACGCCCTGCGAGTCGCCCGGGGTGGTGCGGATGACGATGCCGCCGGAGGTGTTCTCCCGCGCCGTCGCGTAGCGCGCGATCGGGATCGGGATCGCCTCCAGGTCCCGTACGTTGATGGCGCTCGCGGTCAGCGCGCTCTGCACGGCGCGGTTGAGCGTACGCGCGGCCCGCGAGGCGTCGCGGGAGGCCGTCACGTCGGCGCCCTTCTTGAGCGTGGTCGCGTACGCGCTCGCGAGGCGCACCGCGAGCTCCGGCGTGATCTCCACGTTGATCAGCCCGGAGACGCCGCGCGGCCCGAACAAGGTGCGCTGGCCGCGCGACTCCCA
Source organism: Actinoallomurus bryophytorum (assembly GCF_006716425.1). Classification (NCBI taxonomy): domain Bacteria; kingdom Bacillati; phylum Actinomycetota; class Actinomycetes; order Streptosporangiales; family Thermomonosporaceae; genus Actinoallomurus; species Actinoallomurus bryophytorum. The sequence goes on along the minus strand of NZ_VFOZ01000003.1, from coordinate 154,040 downwards.
GATCACGCTGGTGTTGACGACCGCGCCGGCCTCGATGGTCTTGAACGGGTAGACCTTGACGTCGCTGGAGACGTACGCCTCGGACTCGATCACGCATTCGTCGCCGATGACCGCGCCCTCCTCGATGCGGGCACCGGCCATCACGTCGGTGTTCTTGCCGACGACGCAGCCGCGGAGGTTCGTGGAGGGCCCGATGAAGACGTTGTCGTGCACGACGGCGCGGTGCAGGAACGCGCCCTCCTTGACCACGACGTTGCTGCCGAGCACGGTGTACTCGCGCAGCTCGGCACCGGCCTCGACCTTGGCGTAGTCGCCGATGTAGAGCGGGCCCTTCAGCACCGCCTCCGAGTCGACCTCGGCGCCTTCGGCCACCCAGACCCCCGGCGAGACCTCGAAGCCGTCCGGCTCGATGTCGATCTTGCCGGACAGCATGTCGGCCTGGGCCTTGAGGTAGCTCTCGTGGGTGCCGACGTCCTCCCAGTAGCCGTCCGCGACGTAGCCGTACAGCGGGGCGCCCTCGGCGAGGAGCTTGGGGAACACGTCGCCGGACCAGTCCACCGACTCTCCCGCCGCGACGTGGTCGAGGACCTCGGGCTCCATGACGTAGATGCCGGTGTTGGCGGTGTCGGAGAAGACCTGCCCCCAGGTCGGCTTCTCCAGGAACCGCTGCACCCGGCCGTCGTCGTCGATGATGATGATGCCGAACTCCAGCGGGTTGGGCACCCGCTTGAGCGCGATGGTGACGAGTGCGCCGTTCTCCTTGTGGAAGCGCACCAGGTCGGTCAGGTCGATGTCGGTGAGGGCGTCGCCGGAGATCACCAGGAAACGCTCGTCGCGGAGCGCGTCCTGGGCGTTCTTGACGCTGCCGGCGGTGCCGAGCGGCATCTCCTCGGTGGCATAGCTCAGCGCCATGCCGATCTCCTCGCCGTCACCGAAGTAGTTGCGCACGAGAGCGGCGAGGAACTGGACCGTGACGACGGTCTCGGTGAAGCCGTGCCGCTTGAGCAGGCGCAGCACGTGTTCCATGATCGGCTTGTTGACCACCGGGAGCAGCGGCTTGGGCTGGTTGGCCGTCATCGGGCGCAGCCGGGTCCCTTCACCACCCGCCATCACAACGGCCTTCACGGGAGCCACTCCTTCGCGATGGGTGCGCCGATCATGGTCGGGGTTCCGCTCCCTTCAGTTCACCGGAGTTGTCGCCGGAACGTACGAGATGCCGGACCTGGGCGGTGTAGAGGACCGCCGCCCACCAGTACAGACCGGTCCCCCACAGGGTGAACGCCCAGCCGATGACCTTCGCGACGGTGGCCCAGGCCCCCTCGTGGGCGCCCAAGAGTAGGAGCGGGAAGGCGTACAGCAGGCAGAGCGTGGCGGCCTTGCCGATGAAGTGCACCGGGGGCGGCCCGTAACCATGCCGGCGCAGGACGTAGAGCGGCAGGCCCATGTACAGCTCACGGGCGACGAGCACGACCGCGAGCCACACCGGGACGATGTCGCGGACGACCAGGCCGATGAGCGTGGCGAAGATGTAGAGGCGGTCGGCCGCCGGGTCGAGGAGCGTGCCGATCCGGCTGGTCTGGTCCAGGATCCGGGCGAGCTTGCCGTCCAGCCAGTCCGACAGGGCGGCGAAGACCAGGATGCCCAGCGCCCACCAGTCCTGCTTGACCAGCACAAGCCATAGGAAGACAGGGGTGCCCAGTAGACGGGCGAAGCTCAGTGCGTTCGGCCACGTCCACAGACGGTCGTTCAACGGCCACCCTCCCCGGTCCCCGGCGCTGGTCATGACCTTACCTGTCGGTACTGGCGCGCCGAATAAGTGGTCCGGAACACAACCGGAATAAGCCATTGACGGCGCACGCTGCCCGTACGCCCCGGCGGCCTCGGCGGTCCCGGCGAGGGTTACCCGGTTTAGGGGCCCTCGCTCCGTCCGGCTTCGGCCAGCGGCCGGGGCGGCACTGGCCCGGACCACGTGCGTCATGCTATCGATCCGGCCGGCGCGCCCGTCTCGCTGTCGCCTCGTCCATGCCCGTCGGCTCCGGTGGCGAGGGGCAGGGTCCGGCGGGTACGAACGCCAGCTCCACGCAGTTGCCACTCGGATTGCTCCAACTACTCCTTCGCCAGCCGGCGACGGCTGGGACGCACGACGGCACGCCAGGTTCGCTCCGACACATCGGGCCCCCTCTGTGCGACGTCCTGTCGGATGGCGGGCGCCACAAGATCGGCGGAAGATGTTGCGGTGAGTAGTCCGGCCGGGGTAGGCCGAGGCCCCCGCGCATCCACCGTGAATGCCGACATCATAGAACCTGCACATGCCATGTGCACATGCATAATGACTGTGCACATTTCCGGGCGCGTTCGGATCCATCGATCCTGTCGGCCGAATCACAAGATAACGTCCCCGGGCCTACGAATCAGCCGATCGCGAGGGTCGGCATCGTTCGGCGCCGGCATGGGAGGGGCGCTGGACGTCGCGGCCGCTCGGTTGGAAGCGGCCTCAGGCGTCCAGCGCCCGTATCACCGGTCCTGGATGCGCGTAGGACCGGCGCAGTGGCAGGGCCTGATCTTCTGGGGCGGATCGGCGGCCCCGCCATCTCTACTCGTCCGCGCGGCCACGCGGGCTGGGCGGTGCGACTCGTTGCGAAATCCACTCAGGGATCGGCACACCCGCTGGTCTCGTGGACACTTCGAACGTAACCCCGCAGGTCAGCACGGTGGAAGGGGTCTCGGGTTCACAGAAAATCACAGCCGGAGTTGCGACCTTCCGTGACTGTCCGTCACGGCGGTCACGCTCGCGGTACGCCGTAGCGCCCGGCCACGACGGCGGGCCGGTCCACCGGGCGGCCGGCGTCAATGGACCGGGCGAGCCGCACGGGCCGTGGCCGGCTCAGGCGAGTCGGCCACGGCCCGGGTGGCGTGTCAGGAGGTGGGCCAGGGCACCTGCGGCGAGCGGTAGAAGTGGACCCCGGCGGCGGTCCACCGCGGTCCCTGCGCGGCGAGACGCAGCCGGAAGTCGCTCCACGCGCGCGCCGCCTGCGGAGACCAGCCGATCTCGGCGATGGCGGGCAGCCGCGGGAACGCCATGTACTCGATGTCGTCGCTGGTCACGAGCGTCTCGGACCACAGCGGCGCCTCGACTCCGAGGACGTTCTTCTCGGTCACGCCGTCGACGAGTGTCGCGGGATCCCAATCGTAGGAGTCCTGGACCTCGACGAGACCGGCCCAGTCCTGGCCGAGCGGGGTGTTCTCGTCGTACTTCATGTCCAGGTAGGCGTGGTTCGCCGGCGACATCACGACCTTGGCCCCCTGGGCCACGGCGTCACGTGCCGTCTGGGTGCCGTCCTCCGAGCCCTTGGCGGTGTTCCAGTACTGGGCGACCGAGCCGGCCGGGATCTTGCCCGCCCCGATCTCGTTCCAGCCGGCCACCTTCTTGCCGTACTTACCCACGATCGGGGCCACCTTCCCGATGAAGGTGGCGTAGTCGGCGGGCGTCGTGCTGTGCGCCTCGTCGCCGCCGATGTGCAGGTACGGGCCGGGGGTCAGCCGCGCGAGCTGGCCGAGCACGTCGTCGAGCAGCTCGTACGTCACGGGCTTGGCGATGCACCACGAGCTGAAGCCGACCTCGGTGCCGGTGTACAGCGGCGGTGCCTTGCCGTCACAGTTCAGCTGCGCGTACGACGCGAGGGCCGCGTTGGTGTGGCCCGGACCGTCGATCTCCGGGACGACCGTCATGTAGCGCTCGGCGGCGTACCGGACGATCCGCGTGTAGTCGGCCTGCGTGTAGTAGCCGCCCTTGCCGCCGCCGACCGCGGTGCTGCCGCCGTACGTCGTCAGCCTCGGCCAGCCGTTGATCGCGATGCGCCAGCCCTGGTCGTCGCTCAGGTGGAGGTGCAGCATGTTGATCTTGTAGGCGGCGGCCTGGTCGATGTAGCGCTCGACCTGCTGGACCGTGAAGAAGTGCCGCGACACGTCCAGCATGATGCCGCGCCAGGCGAAGCGCGGTGAGTCCTCGACCTGGACGCCCGGCATCGTCCACGGGCCGGGTTTCCTGGTCGGCGACTCGACCGACGGCGGGAGGAGCTGGCGCAGCGTCTGGACGCCGCGGAACAGGCCCTCCGCCGTGCCGGCCTCCAGGCGTACCGACGCCTTCGTGACGGCGAGACGGTAGCCCTCCCCCTTCTCGTTGCGGGAAAGGGCGAGGTCGATGACGTCGCGGGAGCCGCCGCTCACGGTGACCGGCAGCGGATAGCCCGTCGAGCGGCGCAGGACGCCGGCGAGGTAGCTGCCGGCCGTGCCCGAGCCGGGCCGGGCGACGATCCGCGTCTTCCTGGTCAGCGTGAAGGACACGCCGGGCACGGTGCGGAGCGACGTGGGAGCGGGTACGACGTGGGGCGTCGCCACGGCGGCCGGAGAGGCCGGGAGCCCCCCGGCGGAGGCGGGTGCGCCGGGTACGGACACGAGGGCCGCCGCCGCCACGGTGGCGGCCAGGACGCGGCGCCCGGAGAACATGCGGCCGATGGTGCCGGACTCGGTCGGTGGTGGGCCTGCCAAGCGAACCTCCGCTGGGGACGGGCGGCCTGCGGGGCCGCACCAGGCCGGAAATGTCCCGTCCGGATGAACGCGGCGGTCTTTCCCCGTGTCCGGCGGTGTCCCGGCCAGCGTTTGTAAGGAAGGTTTCCTTTCGCTCGGGACGATAGGGAAACTCCTTCGTCACGTCAAGGCACCTACCCGCTCGGCGCGGTCACGAATGTCCGCGGACCGGATGAGGCCGGTACGGCGCCTCGAGCCGGACCACCTCATCGTCGGTCAGCGTCAGGTCGAGGGCGGCCAGCGCGTCCTCCAGATGGCCGGGTCTGGTCGCGCCGAACGCCGGCGCGGTCACGGCGGGCTTGCCGAGCAGCCAGGCGAGCGCGACCCGCGCGGGCGGCACGCCACGGGCGGCCGCGACCTCGCGTACGACGTCCACGACGTCGAAGTCGCCCTCGTCGTAGAGCGTCTCGCCGTAGGTGTCCTCGCCGGACCGTACGGTGCGCCGCTCGCCGCCGCGCTCCCAGGTGCCGGCCAGCAGCCCGCGTGCGAGAGGGCTCCAGGGAACGACGCCGACCCCCTGGTCGAGGCAGAGCGGGATCATCTCGCGCTCCTCCTCGCGGTAGACGAGGTTGTAGTGGCTCTGCATCGAGACGAGGGGCGTCCAGCCGGCCGCACGCGCGGTGTACTGCGCCTTCGCGAACTGCCAGGCGTACATGCTGGAGGCGCCGATGTAGCGCGCCTTGCCCGCGCGTACGACGTCGTGCAGGGCGGCCATGGTCTCCTCGATCGGCGTCCCGGCGTCCCAGCGATGGATCTGGTAGAGGTCGACGTGGTCGGTGCCGAGCCGCCGCAGCGAGCCGTCGATGGCCGCCATCACGTGCTTGCGCGACAGCCCGCGGTCGTTCGGCCCGTCGCCGGTCGGGTAGTAGACCTTCGTCGCGAGCACGTAGTCGTCGCGCCGCGCGAAGAGCCGGGACAGCAGCCGCCCGGCGACCTCCTCGCCCGCCCCGCCCGAGTACATGTCGGCGGTGTCGAAGAACGTCACCCCGGCCTCGACCGCCCGGCGGACGATGGGCTCGGCCGCCTCCTCACCGAGCTGCCAGGCCTTGTGCGACGGATCGCCGAAGCCCATCATCCCCAGGCAGAGCCTCGACACCGTCAACCCCGATGCCCCGAGCCGCGCGTACTCCATGACGTCCTCTCCCGGCCCGCACCCGTGCACGGACACCCGGATTCTCCCGCCGTCGCCCTCGGACGGGCAGGGCCGAACCCACGGCCCCGACCACGGAAACCCTTCGGATCGAAGGCGAGCACGGCCGGCTGCGTACGCTGGACCGTATGGAAGGTGGACCGGACGGGCTGTTCCTGGTGACCGGGGCCGGCGGGGGTACCGGATCCGTGAGCCGCACCGTCGTCGGGTCGCTGCTCGGCCACGGCCGGCGCGTACGGGCGATGGTGCACCGTGAGGACGAACGCGCGGATCGTCTGCGGGTCCTCGGTGCGGAGGTCGTCGCCGGTGATCTGACGAACCCCGCCGACGTGGCGCGGGTCCTCGACGGCGCGCGCCGGATGTTCTTCAGCATGAGCGTGGCGCCCTCCTATCTCGAGGCGGCCGCCACGGTCGCGACGGTGGCCCGCGCCGCCGGTGATCTCGACGCGCTGGTCGGCCTCTCGCAGATGACCGTCTCGCAGATGGACGCGACGAGCACTCAGGAGTCGCACCAGCAACGCCTGCACTGGCTGTCCGAGCAGGTGCTGAACTGGTCCGGGCTGCCGGTCGTGCACATACGCCCGACCACCTTCATCGACAACCCCCTGTTCACCACCCTGGCGGCCGTCTCCATCAAGGACAGCGGGACCATCCGGCTCCCGTTCGGTACGGGCCGCACCTCACCGGTCGCGGCCGAGGACGTCGCGCGGGTCGTCACGGCGGTCCTGGAGGATCCGGGCCCGCATCTCGGGCAGGTCCTCGAACTGACCGGGCCCCGGTCCCAGGACCTGGCCGGCATCGCCGAGGAGTACGCACGTGCGCTGGGCCGGCCGATCTCCTACGTGGACGTGCCCCTGGACGAGTGGCTCGCCCAGGTGCTCCCCTCCGCGGGCCTGTCGTCCCACCTCGAGGACCACATCGCGACCATGGCGCGCCTCCACCGCGAGAACCGCTACGACCGCGCCACCCGCACCGTCGAGCAGATCACCGGGCGGCCGGCCCAGACCGTCGAGGAGTTCGTCACCCTGCACTCCGAGCTGTTCACCCGGTAGCGGGGTCAGCGAAAGAACTTCAGCACGCCGCCGTGGTGGGAGCACGCCCCCTGGTGGTGGGCGGCGTAGGAGAAGGTGCCGTCCCGGCACACCGCCGTCGCGCCGGCGGGATGGGCCGGGGCCTTCGGCGCGTGGCGCACGGCCCGGTGCGGCGCCTTCCGCGGCGCAGCCGCCGGCGCCGGACGGCGCGGCGGCGTCCTCTTGTGCGGCGCCGTGTGCCGTGGCGCCGGCGAGGCGGGTTCCTGCTCGCTCGGCGTGTCCGACGGCGTCGCCGGGTCGCTCGCGAGGACGCTCGGCGTCGCCTCGCCGCCGGCGTTCTCGCCGGCGGCCGGCCCGCAGGCGGTCAGAAGGACACACGCGACGAGTGCCGGCGCTAAGTTCCTGGCCCGCATCACTGTCACCCCGTTCGGTCGGCTGCCTAGGTCAGACGTAAGGGGAGCGGCGTCGGTTGGCGGAAATGCCGGACGGTGACCGGTACAGGACAGAAAGGAAACATTCGCCCCTCCAACCACGAAGGACTCGTCCGCGTGAACGCACGGGCACTCTGAGTGCGGCCCGGCGGGTCACGTCACCTCAGGCGGGGCGTAGCGTCGAAGACGGGCCATACCGACGGCACGGCCGGTTCGGAGGTGGGTCATGAACGTCGTAGAGAAGAGCCTGCACATCCCGGTCGCGGGCGTCGTCCTGGAGGCCGACGTGGTCGTGCCGGACCAGGCGCGGGGCGTGGTGCTGTTCGCGCACGGCAGCGGCAGCGGCCGCCACAGCCCGCGCAACCGCCGCGTCGCGAGCGAGCTGCGGGTCGCGGGCCTGGCCACCGTCCTCACGGACCTGCTCACCCCGGCCGAGGAACAGCGCGACGCCTGGACCGCCGAGCTGAGATTCTCGATCGGCCTGCTCGCCGCGCGTGTCGCGGCGCTGACCGACTGGGTGAGGATGTACTCCCACACCGAGGGACTCGGCGTCGGAGTGTTCGGCGCCAGCACCGGCGCCGCGGCGGCGCTCGTGGCCGCCGCCGAACGCCCCGGCACGGTCCAGGCGGTCGTGTCACGAGGCGGCCGGCCGGATCTCGCCGGCGAGCACCTGTCCGACGTCTTCCAGCCCACGCTGCTGCTGGTCGGCGGGGACGACCCCGTGGTCATCGACCTCAACCGCGAGGCGCTGACCCGGCTACCCGGCGAGGCACGCCTGGAGATCGTTCCCGGCGCGTCGCATCTGTTCGAAGAGCCCGGCACGCTGGAGCAGGCGGCCCGGCTGGCCAGGGACTGGTTCCTCCTCCACCTGCGCCCCGTGGCCCACCACGCCGACCTGGGCCACTGAACGGCGAGCTCAGAACTCCGACATGGCGATGGCGATCCAGTGCTCGAAGCGGCCGTACCGGTCGGCCACCGCCTGCGTACTCGGGGCCGGCATGTCCAGTACGGCGTCCGCGGCGTCGGTGAGATCCCAGTACGGGTGCCGCATGTCCCGGCCGACGACCTCCCGGTAGATCGCCTGGAAGCGCGTCGCGACGTCGACGTCGTATTCGAAGGCCAGGTTGATGCGCATCCGGGCCAGGTCGATGCCGTACGGGCCGTGGCTGCCGGTGGTCCAGTCGACGATGCCGGTCAGCCGGTCGCCGGACCACACGGTCTGGCCCGGATGGAAGTCGCGGTGGATGAAGCCCGCCGGAGTCTCCGGCGCGGTCTCCGCCAGCGTCTCGAAGACCCGCTCCCACAGCTCCGGGCTGCCCGACCACTCCGGTGGGCGCCGCTCGCCGTTCACCGACAGGTCGTAGTACGGCGCGTACGGCGGCAGGGCGGTGTCCAGCGGCACCTCGTGGACGCGCGCGAGCGCCTGGGCCATCGTGGTGAGGAAGGCGTCCATGTCCCACGGCCGGGTGGCGGGGCGGCCCGGCACGCGTGTGGTCAGCAGGGCCGGGACGTCGCAGATCCGGGCGTACGGATCGGCGGCGAGCAGGCGCGGGGCGGGCACCTCGGTGTCGTCGAGGAGCTCCAGCACGGCGGCCTCGTTGGCCGGGATGTACCACGGGTCGGTACGCAGCCGGTCGGCGTTGTGGAACCGGCGTACGACCAGGCGCCTCGGCGGGTCGCCCGCGTCGATCGCGTGCAGGGTCGTGGAGCCGCTGCCCATCGACCGGATCGAGGAGATCCGGCCGGCGACCACGTCACGTACCCAGCCGAGCACCGTCTCCGGCGGATGCGGAGATGCCACTACCGGATCTCGGCGGCGAGCGGCTCGGGGGAATCAGGCGCGGCCACCAGAACGAGGACCGTGACCGGCACTCTCTCACTGACGCCCATGTGAACACCTTCTTCTCCGTGGATACTCCGGCGCCTCCTGCTGGACACCATCCGTTCGCCGAACACGGCTAGCGTCTCTGCGCCGCATCCGACGACAAGAGGACCAATTGGCTAATTCCGATCGCATCTCCGAGGTCTACAAGGGCGAGATCTGGGCTGAGAGCACGCAGCAGGTCGCTCGTGATCGTATCCACTGGCTGGTAGGGCAGGCCACCGGAGATGTCCTCGACATCGGTTGCTCGCAGGGAATCGCCTCGATTCTGTGTGCGCGGCGTGGCCTGAACGTCATCGGTGTGGACATTCAGGCGGACCGTGTCGAATACGCGCGCGGCGAGCGGGACAACGAGCCCGAGGACGTTCGGGAACGGCTCGACTTCCGCCTTGCCGACGGAACCGCGCTGGACTTTCCGGACGCCTCATTCGACACCGTTCTCATGGGCGAGATCGTCGAGCATTCGCCGGATTCGTCGCCGCTCCTGGCGGAGGCGGCCAGGGTCCTGCGCCCGTCCGGGCTGCTCGTGCTCACGACCCCGTTCGGCCTCAGCCGCCACCACGACCACTACGCCACCTTCTACGTGGACTCCCTCGTACGGCTGCTCGCGCCCTACTTCACCGTCGAGAGCCTCGACATCGTCGACAAGTACCTGCGGGCGTGCTCGCGGCCGGGGGCGATGGCCGACCCGGACCGGCTGATCATCGAGAAGCAGCCGCTGATGGAGCGAGCGCTGGTCGCGATCCAGAACTCCATGCAGGACGAGAAGGAGAAGATGCGGCGTTACGACGTCGCGATCGCGCGGTATGAGCAGGTCAACGCGCGGATGAAGAACCTCGAGTCCCGCCTCGCGCACCAGTCCTACCGTACCGAGTACGTCACCTGGCAGCTGAAGTCGGCCAAGAGCCGCAAGTGGTGGCGGCTCGGCGAGGCGCTGTGGAGCGCCAAGCACCCGGCGGAGGCGCTGAAGCTGCCGAAGACCGTCGCCACCGCGCTGAAGACCGCGCCGCGCCTGGAGGAGCCGAAGCCCGAGACCACGGCCGGCTCCCCCGACCTGTCCGGCCACTACACCGCGGTGCCGATCCCCGAGGTCGCCGTCCCTGACGGCCCGGTGGCGCGCGACATCAAGGTCGCGGTCATCATGGACGTGTTCTCCACGGACGCCTTCCGCTACGAGTGGCAGCAGATCACCTTCGGCCCGGAGGACTGGCGTGAGGTGCTCGAACGCGAGCGTCCCGCGATGCTGTTCGTCGAGTCGGCCTGGCACGGCAACAAGGGCCGCTGGGCGACCATGATGAGCGCGGCCGGCGCGCCCAAGCAGCCCGTGCGCGACCTGGTCGCCTGGTGCAAGGAGCAGGGCATCCCCACGGTCTTCTGGAACAAGGAGGACCCGCCGAACTTCGACCGCTTCATCGAGACGGCGAAGCTGTTCGACCAGGTGTTCACCGTGGACTCGGACTGCATTCCGCGCTACGTCGAGGCGGTCGGCCACGACCGGGTCGCCCTGCTGCCGTTCGGGGCCCAGCCGCGGATCCACAACCCGGTGGCGGTGCCGGGCGGGCGCAAGCACGAGGTGGCGTTCGCCGGGACCTACCACGCGAAGAAGTACCCCGAGCGCGCCGCGCAGATGCAGACGATCCTCGGCCCGGCACGGGAGTTCGACCTGCACATCTACAGCCGCATCTCCGACGACCCGGATTTCGCGTTCCCGGCGGAGTACACCGACTTCATCGTCGGCTCGCTGCCCTACGAGCGGATGCTCGCGGCGTACAAGGCGTACAAGATCTTCTTGAACGTCAACTCGGTGACCGAGTCCCCGACGATGTGCGCCCGCCGTGTCTTCGAGCTGTCCGCGTGCGGCACCCCGGTCGTCTCCGGGTACTCACGCGCCCTGGACCGGGTCTTCGGCGACCTCGTACGGCTGTCGTCCGCGCCGCAGGAGACCACCGAGGCGCTCGTGGACCTGATGAAGGACGCCGACCTGCGCGACCGTACCGGGCACCTGGCCATGCGTGAGGTGTTCTCCAAGCACCTGTACGGCCACCGGGCCGACTCCGTGCTGGCGGCGGCCGGCCTGTCGGCGCCCCGGCGCGAACGCTCGATCTCGGTGATCCTGCCGACCAACCGGCCCGAGCAGATCGGCCACGCGATCGAGCAGGTGGCGGCGCAGGACCACCGGCCGCTGCAGCTCGTGCTGGTCCTGCACGGCATCCCGGCGGACGGCGTGGAGGCGCAGGCGCGCGCGGCGGGGCTGGACGACGTCGTCGTGCTCACCGCGGACTCCTCGCTCACGCTCGGGGCCATCCTGAACCTCGGCATCGACGCCGCCGACGGCGCGTACCTGGCCAAGATGGACGACGACAATCTCTACGGGGCTCACTACCTGAGCGACCTGGCGTACGCCTTCGACTACACGACCGCGGGCCTGGTCGGGAAGGGCGCGCACTACTGCGAGATGCGCACGCACGGCGTCACGCTGCTGCGCTTCCCGCACCTGGAGCACACCGAGGCCGAGCTGATCCAGGGCGGCACGATCCTGGCCGACGGCGACGTGCTGCGGAAGCTGCGCTTCGCCGACCTGCCGCGGGCGATCGACAGCGACCTGCTGCGGCGTGCGCAGCGCGACGACATCGGGATCTACTCCGGCGACCGGTTCAACTTCGTGTCCGTCCGCGGGGACCGTGAGGCCCACACCTGGAAGGTGAGCGACGCGGAGCTGATGCGGCACGGGCGGGTCGCGTTCCACGGTCCGGCCGGGGAGCACGTGCTGTTCTGATGCTGGACACCGTCTCGGAGAAGGCCACCACGCGGAGCCCGTCTCCCGCCTGGCGGCCCGCGGTCCTGCTCGGGGTCGTGCTGACACTGCTGTACGGCGTGCTGCTGCTGTTCGACCTGTCGGTGCCGCAGCCGGTCGACCACAGCCGCTACATGGACGCCGCGCGGTCCTTCCCGTCGGCGCCGAAGGACCCGATCTTCGACCATCAGTACCTGCGCATCGGCCTGACCGGGCCGACCTCCGCGGCGATGAAGGTCTTCGGGTACTCCGAGGTGACCTACCACGTGTTTCCGGTGGCGGCGGCGCTGCTGCTGTTCGCCTCGGTGTACGCGATCGGGGTGCTGTGGTTCGGCCGCCTCGTCGGCGCGCTGTCGGCGGCCGTGCTCGGCTGCGTCGGGATCATCGTGGTCGGCGGCACCGAACTGCTGCCGGACCTGCCGGCCACCGGGCTGTTCACGGCGGCCGTCGCGCTGACGATCGCGGTACGGGAGGGGCTGCTGCCCTGGCGGCGGCTCTGGCTCGTCGTCGTGGGCGTGCTGATGGGCTGGAGCTACCTCACGCGCGAGTTCATCGTGTTCGTCTGGCCGCTGGTCCCCGTGCTGCTGTGGCGGCGTGTCGGCCGGTGGGAGTGGCTCTGGGGGTTCGTGCCGGTCGCGCTCACCGGGATCGGCGAGACGGCGCTCAACGCCCGTCTGTACGGCGATCCGCTGGCGCGGCTGCACGCCGGGTCCGGGCTCGGCGACCTGCCCTCGCGCCCGGCGGTCGCGGCGACCTTCCACGACCTGCCGCTCTGGGTGTACCTGTGGCGGCTGCCCCAGCAGCTCGCCCGGCTCCCCGAGGGACCGGGCCTGCTCCTGCTGCTCGCGCTGACGCTCGCCGCCGGCGTCTTCGTGGTGGTCCGGCGGGTGCGCGGCACGGCCACTGTCTCCGAACGGCGCGTCGGCGCGTTCGCGCTGTGGGTCATGCTGCTCTGGGTGCCGCTCACGCTGGAGGGCGGCGTGCTCGACCCCGCCCACCCGAAACTGCGGCTGCAGCTGCTGCGCTACTGGTATCCGCTGTTCCCCGCGTTCGTGCTCGGCGGCGTGGCCGCGCTGTGGCCGGCGGCACGCGCGCTGCGGCTGCCGGACCGGCGGCGGGCCGTCGTGGCCTCCGCGGTCGTGTCGTGCGTCGCGGTCGCCACCACCGCGCTCGCCGTCATCGGCCGGCCCGGCATGCCGGGCTGGGCGGGGTCGGACCGGGTCCGGTCGGACGCGCTGCCGGAGTTCCGCTCGTGGCTGTCGCGTTCGGACGCACAGACGGTCTGGGTGGACACGAAGCTGTTCCGCATCCTGCCGATCTACTTCGTCACCCCGACGGGCCACCGGATCTGGCACGGCCACATGCGCCCGATGCGGGGCGCGCGCCAGCCACCGGTCGGCGACTACGTGGTGGCCTACAGCATCGGCAGCAACGCCTGCCCGCGCTGCGGCGACACCGCGCGCGCCGTCCTGCCCACCGTCCCGCCGACGTGGCGCCCGGTCCTGACGAGCCACGACCACCTCCTGCACGTCTGGCAGGTCGCCTGAGGACCGCGGCGTGAGGGCCGCTACATGTTCGCGGTCTCCCCATGGCCTTAGGTCGCGGAGGTGGTGGCCGGGCCCTGATGGTTCCGCACGAGGGGCAGGAAGAGCTCGTCGACGATCGACCGGACGCGTGCGGGCCTCAGTGGCTCGAGGTCCATGAGCAGGTCATGCCGCACCAGGTCGAATGGCATGGCGAGCACGGCTGAGGGGATGCGCTCGAGGTCGATCTCGCCGCGGTCGTGGGCTCGCTGGTAGATGAGCCGGACCCGCGGGAGCCGCTCGGCGTCCATGACCTTGTCGCGGGCCTGGGAGGGGGTGAGGCCGGTGTCGGCCAGCAGCCCCGAGAAGGCGGCGGCCGCGGCGATGGCGAAGAAGCCGGCGAGGGCTTCGCTCAAAGCCGTCAGCTGGGCGATCAGGTCGCCGCGCAGGGCGCCGGTGTCGGGGACCGCGACCGGGTTGGCATTCCGATGGTGCTCGATCGCGGCGAGCACGAGCCGGTCCTTGTTGGCCCAGCGGCGGTAGAGCACCGCCTCGCTGGTGCGAGCGCGTACGGCGACCGACTCCATCGTCAGGTGGGCGTATCCGACCTCGACCAGCTCGTCCCATCCGGCGGCGAGCAGCGCGGCCTTGAGCTCCTCGCCGTGCCGGCGACGGCGGACGGGTTCGGAAGCCTCGGTGACCATCGCTCCACAATAGAAAGGCTTTCCTTTCTTGGCAACCGCTTCTACGCTGCTTAGAAAGTTATTCCTTTCTTAGGCTGGAGATGAGATGACCAAGACGACGAGGACGAGGCCGTCGCCGCAGGTGCTGATCGTCGGCGCCGGCCCGACCGGTCTCATGCTGGCCTGCCAGCTCGCCCGCGGCGGCGTCTCGTTCCGCCTGATCGAGGCCGCTCCCGGCCCGCGGCCCGGCTCCCGCGGCAAGGGTGTCCAGCCGCGCACCCTGGAGGTGTTCGGCGATCTCGGCATCGTCGACCGCGTGATCGCGTGCGGCCGGATGGCGATGCCGATCCGTTCGACCGCTCCCGACGGCCAGGTGACGCTGGGCGGCGCCGAGACGCCGAGGGATCGCCCCGGCATCCCTTATCCGGCGAGCCTGATCACGCCCGAATGGCGGATCGAGGAAGCGCTGAGGCTGCGGCTCGCGGAGCTCGGCGGCGCGGTCGAGTTCGGCACATCACTCGGCGGCTTCGAGCAGTCGGACGAGGGCGTCTCGGCCGTGGTCGTCAAGGGTGGCGAGGCCGAGACGGTCACCGCGCGCTGGCTGGCCGGCTGCGACGGCGGCCACAGCATCGTCCGCAGGCAGGCCGGCATCGTCTTCGAGGGCGAGACCCGCGAGGCGGTACGGATGATCGTCGCCGATGTCGAGGTCGACGGCCTCGATCGCGACGCCTGGCACATGTGGCGGCATGAGGAGGGCCTCGTCGCCCTCTGCCCGCTCCCCTCGACCAGCGCCTTCCAGTACCAGGCCGGCATCGCGCCGGGGCAGGACCCCGAGCTCGGCCTCGCGAACATGCAGGCGATCCTCGATCGGCGCAGCGGCCGCACCGGCATCCGCCTCCACGAGCCGGAGTGGTCCTCGCTGTGGCGCGCCAACATCCGCCTCGCCGACCGCTACCGCGCGGGTCGCGTGTTCCTCGCCGGCGACGCCGCGCACATCCACTCGCCCGCCGGCGGCCAGGGCATGAACACCGGCATCCAGGACGCGCACAACCTCGGCTGGAAGCTCGCGGCGGTCGCGAAGGGCGCCTCGCCGGCGCTGCTCGACAGCTACGAGGCCGAGCGGCGACCGGTCGCGGCCGGCGTGCTGGCGCTCTCGAACGCACGCCTCGAGCAGGCGATCGAGCAGAAGGGCATCCCCACCCGCCGCGACGCGAGCACGACGCAGCTCGGCGTGAGTTACCGCGGCTCTGCCCTGGCGCGCGACGACCGCGACGAGACCGCCCTGCTCCGCGCCGGTGACCGCGCCCCCGACGCGACCGGGCTGACGACGCTGGAAGGCGAACGCCGGCTGTTCGACCTGACGGGCGGCGGGCGCTTCACGTTGGTGAACTTCGGGGCCGCCGCCGAAGCCTCACCGCCCGGCCTCAGGACTCTCCACGTCGTCGGACGACCGGCCCGCCCCGGCGACATCGCCGACACCGAAGGCCATCTCGTCCGCGCCTACGGCGCGGCCGGCCACACCCTCGTGCTGATCCGCCCCGACGGCCATGTCGCGCTGATCTCCGATGCCGGTGACGTCTCGGCGGTAGCGGACTATCTCGCCGCGATCGGCTGAGCCGGCCGGGGCGGGCGGCAGCGGATCGCCGTCGTGCCGCCGCGCAGGGTGCACTCGCCCGAGGCGTACGGGACGAGGAGCGTGTCGCCGGCGCGGACCTCGACCGGGTCGCCGTGCTCGGCCTCCAGTGTTCCGGTCCCGTCGATGACGACGACGACCGAGAACGCCGGGTCCAGCACGCTCACCGGGTCGGGATGGAGGCGTTCGGCGGCGAAGAAGGCGTCCGCGACCTCGGCGAACAGCCGGTCCGCTCCCGGCCGTACGTCACGGCCCGACCGGCGCGCCCGGCGCAGGTCGTCGAGGCGGCCGGAGCTCCAGGACGTACGGTCGACGCACCGCAGTGCCTGGTCGAAGCCGAGGCCGAGATGTCCGGACTCGGCCTCGATGTCGTACCCCTCCCACTCGAGGAGCACCGAGTAGTCGGTCGGTTCCTGGAGCTCGACCAGCAGGATGTCCCGGCCGATCGCGTGCGGGACGCCCGCCGGGCACACGATGGCGTCCCCCGGACGCACCGGGATCCGGTTCGCCGCGGCCAGCATCTCCTCGACCCGCTGGCCGCGGACCCAGCCGGCCAGCTCCTCCGCCTCGACGTCACGGGCGAACCCCAGGTGGATGCCCGCGTCCGGCGCCGCCTCGACGATCACCCACGCCTCGGTCTTGCCGTACGGCGAGGACAGGTGCGTGCGTGCGAAGTCGCGGTTCGGGTGGACGTGGAGGGGCAGCCGCTCGCCGGCGTCGAGGAGCTTGACCAGGATCGCGGGGTCGGCGCCGTACGCGGCGACGTGCTCGGGACCCAGCCAGCGCTCCGGCTCCCCGGCGATGGCCGCGGCGAGCAGCCGCCCGTCGGGAAGCGTGGTCAGGCCGCTGGGCGCCGCACCGCTGCGGGCCGTCACCGATCCGATCCAGTCCTCGGGATGGTACGGGTCGGTGGCCACAGGGGTGCCGCGGAGCCGGTCGATGCGGCCCGCGCCTTGGTAGAACGAACGCGGCATGTTGGCGGAAAGCGCGACAGGTTGCACGCGTCCCATCCTCCTACCGCCTTCGTGATCAAGGTTGGCCGAGGCTTCCCCGCGCGTTTCCTTGCCTGCCCTGAGTCGTTGTGGGTGATCTGAGACCACTGTCGTACCCCCCCGACCGGCCCAACACGAGGCAGGCTGTCATGACCGGCATCAACCGGCGAAGATTCATGCAACTGGCCGGCGGCACCGCCGCCGCCTCGGCGCTGTCCACCAGCATCGCCCGCGCCGCGGAGATCCCCGCGAACCGCCGCAGCGGCACCGTACGTGACGTCGAGCACGTCGTCGTCCTGATGCAGGAGAACCGCTCGTTCGACCACTACTTCGGCACGCTGCGCGGCGTACGCGGCTTCGGCGACCCGCACCCGGTGACCCTGCCCAGCGGCAAGCCGGTCTGGAGCCAGTCCGACGGCACGAAGGACGTCCTGCCGTTCCGGCCCGAGGTCGACGACCTCGGCCTGGCGTTCCTCCAGGACCTCGACCACGCCTGGAACGGCGGCCACCAGGCCTTCGACCAGGGTCGATACGACCAGTGGATCCCGGCCAAGACCGCCACGACGATGGCCTACTTCACGCGCAAGGACATCCCGTTCCACTACGCGCTGGCCGACGCGTTCACGATCTGCGACGCCTACCACTGCTCGCTGCTCAGCTCTACGGACCCGAACCGCTACTACATGTGGACCGGCTACACGGGCAATGACGGCAAGGGCGGCGGCCCGGTCCTGGGCAACGACGAGCTCGGCTACTCCTGGACGACGTACCCCGAGCGCCTGGAGAAGGCCGGGGTCTCGTGGAAGATCTATCAGGACGTGGGCGACGGCCTGGACTCGGCGGGCTCGTGGGGCTGGACCAACGACGCCTACATCGGCAACTACGGGGACAACTCGCTGCTGTACTTCGACCAGTACCGGAACGCCAAGCCCGGCGACCCGCTGTACGACAAGGCGCGTACGGGCACGAACGCCAAGGGCGGGCAGGGGTTCTTCGACATCCTCAAGGCCGACGTGGTCGGCGGGAAGCTCCCCGAGGTCTCCTGGATCGCCGCGCCGGAGGCCTTCACCGAGCACCCGAACTGGCCGGCCAACTACGGCGCCTGGTACGTCTCCCAGATCCTCGACGCGCTGACCGCCGACCCGGACGTGTGGAGCAGGACCGCGCTGTTCATCTGCTACGACGAGAACGACGGCTTCTTCGACCACGTCGTGCCGCCGTACGCGTCCACGCAGAGCCGCTCGACCGTCGACATCACCGGTGAGATCTACACCCCGCCCGCCTCCGGCGGCAACGTCGCCGGGCCGTACGGCCTGGGCCAGCGGGTCCCGATGTTCGTCGTGTCACCGTGGAGCAAGGGCGGCTGGGTCAACTCCCAGGTGTTCGACCACACCTCGATCATCCGGTTCATGGAGCGGCGCTTCGGCGTGCACGAGCCGAACATCTCCCCCTGGCGCAGGGCGGTCTGCGGCGACCTGACCACGGCGTTCGACTTCGGGCGTACCGCCACGCGTATGCCGTCGCTGCCCGACACCAGCGGCTACACCCCGCCGGACCGCGACCGGCACGACGACTACGTGCCCAAGCCCCCCGCCGAGGGCGCGCTGCCCAGGCAGGAGAAGGGCACGCGCCCGGCCCGCCCGCTGCCCTACGACCTGTCCGCGGACGGACGGGTCACCCCCGCCGGGCTGCGGATCGGCTTCGCCAGCCACGGTCAGGCCGGCGCCTCCTTCCACGTGACCTCACGGACGCTCGCGGACGGCCCGTGGAGCTACACCGTCGAGGCGGGGCGTCAGCTGTCCGACACGCTGGCGGCGCCGTCGGGCACGTACGAGTTCACCGTGCACGGCGCGAACGGGTTCCTGCGGCGGTTCGAGGGCAGGGCCGGCAAGGTCGGGCCCGAGGTGACCGCGCGCCATGACGGGAACGCCGAACAGGTCAAGCTCGTCCTCACCAACGGGGGCACCACTGCCGTCCGGCTCACGGTCAAGGACGCCTACGAGGGCGGGCACCCGGCCACGTACCGGCTCCGGCCCGGCGCGAGCGCCACGCACAGCGTGCGCCCGGACGGCAGCCACGGCTGGTACGACCTGTCGGTGACCTCGGACCAGGACGACGCGTTCCTGCGCCGGCTGGCCGGCCACGTCGAGACCGGCCGGCCCAGCACGAGCGACCCCGCGATCGCCGCGCGCTAGGTGGACGCACCCGCCCAGGTCGTCAGAGTCTGATGACGACCAGGGCGGTGTCGTCCGTGGTGCCGCCGGAGACGCCGAGGTCGGACAGCAGCAGGTCGGCGAGCGGCCCGGGATCGAGCGCCCCATGCCGGGCGAGGCTCTCGGTGAGCCGCGCCAGCCCGGCGTCGATGTCCTCGCCGCGGCGTTCGACGAGGCCGTCGGTGTACAGCACGAGGGTGGCCCCGGGGGTGTACGTGACGCGGGCCTGGGGCCGATCCGTGTGGCTCAGGTCGATCCCGAGCGGCGGGTCGGTGGCCTGGTCGAGCATGACGACCAGGTTGCCGGGCTGCAGGAGGACCGGCGGAAGGTGGCCCGCGGAGCTGTAGGTGATGGTCTGCGACCCCTTGTCGATCACGGTCTGGATCGCCGTGGTGGCCAGCGCGCCCTCGATGGAGCACGCGTACACGCCGAGGAGCTCCAGGGCGCGTGCGGGCCCCTCGACGGCCCGGATCGCGGCGCTGAGCGCGCTGCGCAGCTGCCCCATGACGCCGGCGGCGCACAGCCCGTGCCCGACGACGTCGCCGACGGCCACGGCGAGACGGTCATCGGCCAGGTCGACCAGTTCGTACCAGTCGCCGCAGACGTTCAGGGAGCCGGCCGCGGGCAGGTAGCGCACGGCCACCTCTGGGTGCCGCTCTTCGTGGACCGGCGGCAGCATCGACTGCTGGAGGGTGACGGCGACCTCACGCTCGCGTGCGTGTGCCTGTCTCAGCCGTTCGTTGAGGATCTGCAGCTCCTTGGCGCGCGCGTAGAGCTCCGCCTCCATCTCCTGGCGGCGCTCGTACGGGTGGTCGAGCTGCTCCGCGCCCCTCGTCCTGGCCCGCAGTCCCCCGCGGATGATCGCGGTCACGTCCTCGACCCGGTGGATGAGGAGCATCGGCCGGCCGTCCGGGCCGGGAACCGGGGTGTTGATCGGGCTCCAGTAGCGCTCCTCGAACGCGCCCGGCCGGCCCGCCACCGGGATGTCGTACTTCTGCGGAGCCATGACGTCCCGCTCACCGGTCGCGATCGCCCGCTCCACCGACGCCTGCAGGTTGCGCAGCCCGTCGGCCTCGGGATCGGACGGGTTGAGGGGGAACGCCTCGACGACATGCCGGTCGATCAGCTCGTCCCGCTTGCGGCCGGTCACCTCCAGGTACGCCTGGTTGACATCCGTGATGATCATGTCGGGTGTGAGTACCAGGCACGGGCTGGGAGTGGCGGCGAAGAGTGCGGCGTAGTCGATGCTCCGCCCCGATGGGTTGGTCATTTCCAAGCGCCCCCTATGCCGACATTCTAGGACGTGCAGCCGGGGCGACCTGCATGAATGCCGCCCTCGGCCCTGCAGCCGAGGCGCTGTCAGGGCTTCCGGCCGACCGCGGCTCGGTCTGGAGGACCGAGCCGGCGTGCCTCGGCCTAGCCCAGATCGGACCGCAGGCGCTCCATGAGGGCGGACAGGTCCGGATCGTCCGAGAGGTCGAGTGGCATGACCTCCCGGGTCGCCCCCTTGCGGCGCAGCATGGCGTCGGGTGCGGTCAGCAGTGCCTCGACCGGGTCGACCAGTGGCCAGTGCCAGCGCCGGAGCGTCTCGCGCCGGAAACGTGCGGCGTAGATCGCGCTCAGGTAGGTCTCCGGAGTGAGTGCCTGGGGGTTCTTCGAGACCACGAGGACGCGCATCTCCTCGACGCTCGGAGCCACGGCGAGGCCCTCCTTGACCGTCGCGAGGACGGTGGAGCCCAGCGCGGCGATGTACAGGGCATCGCGGTCGGTCCTGCTTCGCCTCCGCAGCGTCGGCAGCCCGCCCGGAGTCACATCCGGCCGCTGGTCCGGGATCATCTGCGGCGGCCCGTACATCACCAGCGCCGTGGCATACCGGACCGGATCCTGGCCCACGTCCATGCACGCGGCCGGTGACCGGTTGTCCTCGAACGCCAGCTCCAGCTGGGCGATCACCGCATTGGGCTCGTGGGCGGTCAGCGCGTTCCAGAAGCCGTCGATCTTCGCCTGCTCCTGGTCGCGCCCGGTGCGGTGTACCTGATCCTGCCGCGCCGCCTCCGATTTCGCGGCCCCGGCCGCCCACTCCTTGATCTCGCGGCGGCGAGCTCGCTGAAGAGGACTCACTCCGGCGAGACGCCGGGCGAGCATCGCCTGCTCGATGAGGCCCGGATCGACCTGCGGCGGCAGTGGCAGCACGAGGTGCCGGGCCGGACGGAACTCCTCATGGTGCAGTGAGACCAGAGCCTGCTCCGTTCGTGCCACAGCGGCGATCTCCGCCTCGCGCCGGGCCTGTCGAGCCTGACGTTCCAGCGCCGCCAGAGAGGTCCGCGGAACGCTCGGCCCTCTTCCGCCCGAGGCGGGCCGTCCGCGTCCGCCCGGCGACGTCGAGGAGGTGAACGGGCCGATACCGCTGGAAAGGGTCGCACGGCCGGCACCTGCGTGTACTCGCGCGATCTTGGGTCCCAGACTCGCCCGGACACCACGCGAGGAGGCACGTACCCGCACCCCCGGTGCCAACTTGATGCTCACGCCGAGACCCACGTCTCATCTCCCTCCCCCGTGGCCGCCCGGCCACCGGCGCGACCGGCCGGATCGGCGAGGTGCACGGACGCCGTAAGGAAGACGTTTCAGAGGCCGTGACGGATACCGGGCCTCGGTCACGGTTACATCTCGGCAGGCCGGGCCACGCAGGTCGCAACGGACAGGCTCAGTGCTCCAGCGGGCCCTCGGGGAGGGTGTCGTCGTCGGCCACGTTGGTGCGCATCCGGCCCAGCAGCCGCTCCAGCGTCGCGAGTTCGTCCTCGCCGAAGCCGGTCCGCAGGCGCTGGTCGTGTGTGCGGGCGGCGGTGGCCAGCCGGTGGAAGAGGGTCTCGCCCTGTTCGGTCAGCCGTACCTGGTGGACGCGGCGGTTGGCGGGATCGCGCCGGCGGGTGATCAGGCCGTCGGCCTCCATCGCGTTGAGGTGGTGGGTCAGCGTCGCGCCCTGGATGCCCACCGCCGCGGCGAGCTCGCGCTGGTTGCTGGTCGGCTGTTTCTTCAGCGAGATCAGGATGAGCCAGATCGGCGTCGAGCCGCCGGCGGCGGCCAGAGTGTCTTCGAAGGCGCGACCGACGACCTTCGCGGTGCGGGCGAGGGTCAGGCCGATCGGCCGACCGGCGGGCTTGGTCACGCCTAGAGACTACAACAAGACTCGACGTCAAATTGTTTGACATCTAATCAATAGATACCTAACGTCGAAGCCGTCGACCGCTACGGCGACGGTGACCTCGTCACCTCGAAGCTGGACTGGAGCGAGATCACCGTCCGCGTCTACGGTGAGACCGCGGTCGCGATCGGCGTCCACGACCAGCGGGCCGCCTACCGCGGCCGGCCGAACGACGGGAAGTTCCGTGCCACCCACATCGCGGTCCGCGACGACGGAGAGTGGAGGCTGGCCGGGATCCACCTGAGCCCCATCGGTGTCCCCGCCGCCCCGCCACAGCGGCCCGCGACCGATCACTGAGGAGAACCCGATGCCCGTTCAGCTCAACCACACGATCGTGCACGCACGCGACAAACGGCGCTCGGCGGAGTTCCTCACGGAGCTGCTGGGCCTGCCGAGCCCGGCGCCGTACGGGCCGTTCCTCGTCGTCGAGACCACCAACGGCGTCTCGCTGGACTTCGCCGACGACGAGGGCCCGATCCACGAGCAGCACTACGCGTTCCTGGTCGCGGAGGAGGAGTTCGACCAGATCTTCGAGCGGATCCGGGCGGCCGGCCTGGAGTACTGGGCCGACCCATACCACCGCCGGCCGGGCCGGATCAACACCAATGACGGCGGCCGCGGACTCTACTGGTCCGATCCCGACGGGCACAGCCTGGAGATCATCACCCGTCCGTACGGCGGGTAGCGATGCTCAGCCCGCGCGCACCTCATCGATCACCTCGGCCAGCATGGCGATCCCGTCGGTGATGGTGCGCTCGCTGAGCGTGGAGTACCCGAAGATCAGCCCGCCGGGACCGCCGCCGGACATGCGGTACGGGCCGACCCCGTAGACGCCCAGCCCGCGGCGCGCCGCCGTCTCGACCACCGCGGTCTCGGAGAGGTCGTCCGGCAGCCAGGCGACGAGGTGCAGGCCGGCGGCGATGCCGGCCGGCTCGAGGCCGGGTGTACGGTCCCGCAGCGCCTCCAGGAGCACGTCGCGGCGCCGCCGGTACACCGGCCGCATCCGGCGCAGGTGCCGGTCGAACTCCCCGCGCGACAGGAAGTCGGCGAACGTGAGCTGGTCGATCACCGGCGAACCGCGGTCCGCGGCGACCTTGGCCTGGACGACGTCGCCGACCAGCCGCCGGGGCACCACGAGCCAGGCCAGCCGCAGGCCGGGCGCGAGCGTCTTGCTGGCCGTGCCCGCGTACACCACCCGGTCCGGCGCCAGTCCCTGCATGGCACCGATCGGCGCCCGGTCATAGCGGTACTCGGCGTCGTAGTCGTCCTCGATGACGAGCGCTCCCCGGTCACCGGCCCACTTGAGCACCGCGGCGCGGGACTCGGCCGACAGCACGCCGCCGGTCGGCCACTGGTGTGAGGGGGTCAGGACCAGGGCGTCCGCGTCCGTACGGTCCAGCGCGTCGACGCGCACGCCGTCACGGTCGACGGGGATGCCCACGACCTCGAGCCCGGCCGCGACGGCGACCGGGCGTACGTCGTCGTCGGCGGAGGGGTCCTCGACCGCCAGCCGCTTCGCGCCCGACCTCACCAGGACCTGGACGAGCAGCGAGACGCCCTGGGCGTATCCGTTGCAGATCACGACGTCGCCGGGGTCGGCCGACGTGCCGCGTACGCGGTTGAGGTAGTCGGCGATCGCGTCGTGCAGCTCCGGCACGCCCCGGCCGTTGAGATAGCCGAACCGGTCGTTCGGGGCCTCGGTGAGCACCCTGCGGATCGAACGCAGCCACGCCGCGCGGGGGAAGCTGGACACGTCCGCCCTGCCGTAGCCGAAGTCGATCCGCGGGACCCGCTTCGGCTCCGTGCGCACGGGCTCCGCGGCCGGCTCCGGGCCGATCGCGACCTGGGTGTAGCCGCCCGGGCGGCTCGTCAGGTAGCCCTCCGCGACGAGCTGCTGGTACGCCTCGACGATGACGCCTCGCGAGACCCCGAGATCGGCGGCGATGGCCCGTGTGGGCGGCAGCGAGCTGCCGAGGGGCAGCCGCCCCGACCGGACGCCGGCCCGGATCGACGCCTCGATCTGACGGTGCAGCGGAACGGCGTCGTCGCGGCGCAGCTCGATGAGCAGCTCACCGGCGAGATTCGAATTGGTCCTTTTCCCGGCCACAAAATCGGATCTTAAGACCAGTACCGATCCCTGTCAGCCTTCTGAACATGACGACAACGGCGATGAATCCCGGCCGGCTCGACGGGCGACTGGTCCTGCCGGGCGAGGCGGGCTACGACGAGGCACGTACCGTCTGGAACGCGATGGTGGACCGGCGGCCCCGTATGGTCGTCCGCTGCGCGAGCGTCGGCGACGTGGTGGCCGCGGTGCGTACGGCGCGTGAGCTGGATCTGGAGCTCGGCGTACGCTGCGGCGGCCACAGCGCGCTCGGGCTGGCCGTCCCGGACGACGGTCTGATGGTCGATCTGAGGCCGATGGGGGGTGTGCGGGTCGATCCGGTGCGGCGCCGGGCGTGGGTTCAGGGCGGTGCGCTGCTGGGCGCGCTGGACCGTGAGGCGCAGCGGTACGGCCTGGCGACGACGGCGGGGAACGTCTCCCACACCGGAGTCGGCGGCCTCACCCTGGGTGGCGGCATGGGCTGGCTCGCCCGGCAGTACGGCTTGGCCTGCGACAACGTCGCCTCGTTCACCATGGTCACCGCAGACGGCGACGTGGTCCACGCCAGCCCTACCGAGAACCCGGACCTTTTCTGGGGGCTGCGCGGCGGAGGCGGCAACTTCGGCATCGTCACCGAGTTCGAGTTCCGGCTGCACCCCGTCGGAACGCGTGCGCTCGTCGCCGAGTACACCTTCCCGCTCGACCGGGCACTGCCGGCGTTCCGTCACTGGCGGGACCTGAACGCCGAGGCGCCGCGGCAGGCGACGTTCACGGCCTCGCTCGGCGGCGACGGCCAGGTCGTCCTCGGGTTCGTGTGGGTCGGCGACCCGGCGGAGGCGCGGAAGCTGCTCCCGGCGATGCGCGGCCTCGGGCGCACGGTGGCGACACGCGTACACGAGCCCTCCTACGTCGAGCTCCAGCGCCAGGACGACACCACCGGCCGGCACGCGCTGCGACGGTACTCCAAGGGCCACTACCTGCGGCGGCTCCCCGACGAGGCGATCGAGGCGTTCCTGCTGCGCGGGAGCACGGGCTCGGGCGAGGGCCTGCCGAACGCCGGGCTGCAGGCGTACGGCGGGGCGATCTCCGACGTGCCCGACGACGAGACGGCGTTCAGCCACCGGGGCACGGTGTTCGAGTTCGGCTGCGGCACCGGCTGGACCGACCCCGCCGAGGACGCGGCGCGGAAGGCCTCCGCCCGGCGCTGCGCGGCGGCGCTCGCCCCCTTCGCCAGCGGCGTGTACGTCAACGCGCTCAGCGACGACGGCGCCGAGGGCGTCCGCCGCGCGTACTCACCGGACAAGCTCGCCCGGCTGACCACCCTCAAGACCGCCTACGACCCGCACAACGTTTTCCACCTGAACCACAACATCCGCCCGGCGCGCTAGCCCCGCCGGCGTCGAGGAGACGACATGCGCAAGATCATCAACTCCACCTACATCTCGCTCGACGGCGTCATCGAGAACCCCCAGGACTGGCCGTCGCTGGGCGTCGAGGACGACGCCGGCACCATCCAGACCGAGCTGCTGCTCTCCTGCGACGCCCTGCTGATGGGGCGGCGCACGTACGACGGCTTCGCCCCCGTGTGGCCGACCCGGTCCGGCGACCCGTACAGCGACCACATCAACGGCATGGCCAAGTACGTCGTCTCGTCCACGCTGGGCGACTCGTCGTGGAACGGCACGACCGTCATCAAGGGGGACCCGGTCGCCGAGATCGCGCGGCTCAAGGAGCAGCCGGGCAAGGACATCGTCCAGTACGGCTTCGGGCGGCTCTCGTACACGATGCTGGAGCACGGTCTGCTGGACGAGCTCCGGCTGTGGGTGCACCCGTTCTTCGTCGGTGGCGGCGGTCCGGAGGACCTGCTGTTCCGCCCGGGCCCGGCGGCGGGGTTCGAGCTGACGGAGACCCGGCCCCTGAAGTCCGGGATCGTCATCCTGTCCTACCGTGCGAACGCCCGTTGAGCCGGACGCGGCCCGTGCCCCGGCAGCACGGGCCGTTCCTCGTCACTCCCCCGGCGGCCGGGTGCCGATGACGACGGTGGCGTACAGCTCCTCCGAGGCGGACAGCCGGGCCGTCAGCCCGCTGCCCGCGAACGCACGTACGGCGTGCGGCGCCTGACGTTCGCTGGTCTCGATCAGCAGGTGCCCTCCGGGCGCCAGCCACCCGGAGGCCCCGGCCGCCACCCGGCGCAGCACGTCGAGCCCGTCGGCGCCGCCGTCGAGCGCCACCCTCGCCTCGTGCACGCGCGCCTCGGCCGGCAGCAGCCCGACCTCCTCGGTCGGCACGTAGGGCACGTTGGCCGCGAGGACGTCGACCCGGCCGCGCAGCGCCGCGGGCAGCGGCTCGTACAGATCGCCCTCGTACACCTGGCCGCCGGCGGCGGAGACGTTGCGGCGGGCACACCGCACCGCGACCGGATCGACGTCGGCGGCGTGCAGCTCGACCGGGTCCAGAGCGGCGGCGAGCGCGACGCCGACCGCGCCGGAGCCGCAGCACAGGTCGACCACGACGGTCCTCCGCTGGGCGGTCCCGGCGAGGGCGGTGGCCTGGTGGACGAGGAACTCGGTACGGCGGCGGGGCACGAAGACCCCGGGGTCCACGGCGACGCGCAGACCACAGAACTCCGCCCAGCCGAGAACGTGCTCGAGCGGCAGCCCGGCGGCCCGGCGCTCCACCATGGCGGCGAGGTCGCCGGTGGTGCGTGCCGCGGAGATGAGCAGCCGCGCCTCGTCCTCGGCGAAGACACAGCCTGCGGCGCGAAGCCGCGTGATGACGGCAGATTCGGGGAGAGCGGGAGAAGACATCAAAGCGCCTTTCGGAAACCGATGGGCGCTCCCAGGTCCCTAGAGGGGACGGACCGCGCGACCGCGAGATGAGAGCACCCAGCCTGATCTGCCGGTAATGGGTCCCACCTCCTCGACGTCGCCGGAGACCGCAACCCTACCCGAGTCACTCCCCCGGCGCGGCCTGTCCTCGTACGGTATCGAAAGGCTCTTTCGAAAGAGCCTTTTCATTGCTACCGTCGCCATATGGACGAACCCGGCAGGAAGCTGAGGGACCCGCAGGAGCTCCGCGTACTCGCGCATCCCCTACGCATGCGGCTCCGGCAGGCGCTGTACGAGCGCGGCACCGCGACCGCGACGGAGCTGGCCGAGATGGTCGGTGAGAGTCCGGCGAACTGCTCCTGGCACCTGCGCCAGCTCGCCAAGTACGGCTTCGTGGAGGAGACCGGCGACGGGACCGGCCGCAACCGCCCGTGGCGGCCCGCGTCGCACGCGCTCTCGTGGGGCGAGGCCGACGAGTCCGGCGAGCTGGCCGCCGCCGGCGACCGGCTCAGCGCGATGATCTACGAACAGGAGTTCGCCGGTCTGCGGGACTGGCAGGCGTGGCGGCGCACCGACCCGCCCGAATGGCAGGACGCGGCGAGCTTCGCGCAGAGCGTCGCCTGGCTCACCGCCGAGGAGCTCGCCGAGCTCAACGCGACGCTCACCGAGCTCGCCCTGCGCGGACGCGAGCGGCTCAGGGACCCCGCCACCCGGCCGCCCGGCTCCCGCCGGATCCGGATCTTCACCTCGGCGGTGCCCGCCGCTCCCCTGCCCGCGGACCCTGACCAGGACTCGTGATGCGCGCCGTGCTGCGGCTGCCGGACTTCCGGCTGCTCTTCGCCGGCCTGGCCGCGAGCATGGCGGGCGACGCGCTGATGGTGCTGGTGTACGCCATCTGGGTCAAGCACCTGACCGGCTCCAGCGGCGCCGCCGGGTTCGTCTCGCTGTTCATCGTGGTGCCGTACGTGGTGTCGCCGCTGGGCGGCCGGCTGGTGGACCGATTCCGGCGCCGCCCGTTCCTCGTGGTCGTCAACCTCTGCTCGGTGCTGATGATGCTTCCGCTGTTCGCGGTCCGTACGGCTGGGGACGTGTGGATCGTCTACGCGGTCGCCACGCTCAACGGGGTGTCGTCGGTGGCCAACGCGGCCGCGCTGAACGGCCTGCTGAAGGAGCTGCTCGCGGACGGGCTGCTGGCCACGGCCAACGGCGCGATCCAGACGGTCAGGGAGGGGCTGCGCCTCGGCGGCCCGCTCGCGGGCGCGGCGCTGTTCGCGGCCGCCGGCGGCGCGGCCGTCGCCCTGGTCGACGCGGTGACGTTCCTCGCCGCGGCCCTGGCCATCGCGCGGATGCGGCTCCGCGAAGAGACGCCGGTGAACGTCCGGCAGCCCTGGCGCCGGCAGCTCACCGCGGGCCTGACCCACATTCGCGGGGACGCGGCCCTGCGCCGCATGATGATCGCGGGCGCCGTCGCGTTCCTCGTCGTGGGGTTCAACGAGTCGGTCTTCTTCTCCGTCCTCGACCACGGCCTGCACCGTCCGCCGGCGTTCCTCGGCGTGCTCGCCTCGGCGCAGGGCGTGGGATGCGTCGCCGGCGGCCTGCTGGCCGCCCGGCTGATCGGTGGCCGGGGTGAGAACGCCGCCACCGCGATCGGGCTGGCGGCGTTCGGGCTGGGCGATGCCCTGTGCGTCCTCCCCCGGCTGGCGGCGGTCCTGGCCGGCAAGGCCGTCGCGGGCGTGGGCCTGGCCGTCATCGTCGTCGGATTCACCACCGCGCTGCAGCGGCGCACGCCTGCCCCGCTGGTCGCCCAGGTCTCGATGACGGCGGAGACGCTCGTCAGCGGGCCGCAGACGGTCTCGATCGCGACCGGCGCCCTGCTGGTCTCGGTGGTGGACTACCGCATCCTGCTCATGGCCGTGGCGGCCGGCATGCTCGGCGGCGCGGCGTACCTGTGGACCGGCCGGCGGCTGAGCGCCCCGTCTCCCGCCGTCCGCCCGGAGGAGGCGCCGGCCTGACCCGTGCCGGCCTCACTGGGTAGGTCACCGTCGGGGGGACTTTCGATGAGTGAGCTACCGCGGCTGGTCAGGCCCATGATGGCCGTGCTGCGCCACGCCCTGCCGGCCGATGACGACGCCTACGGCTGGGAGCTGAAGTGGGACGGCGTGCGCGCCGTCGCGTACGTGGAGGACGGCGGCGTCGCGCTGATTTCGCGCAATGACAAGGACATGGCCGGCTCGTACCCCGAGCTCGCCGCGCTCGGCGGCATGGTGGACGCGCCGGTGATCCTCGACGGCGAGATCGTCGCCCTGCGGGAGGGCCGCCCCGACTTCGGGTTGCTGCAGTCCCGTATGCACGTGCAGCGCCCCTCCGCGCGGCTGATCTCCTCGGTGCCGGTCCGCTACTACGTGTTCGACCTGCTGCACCTGGACGGCCGGTCGTTCCTGCCGGAGCCGTACCCGGCGCGGCGCGAGGCGCTCGCCGGTCTGGGCCTGGACACCGGCCCCGCGTTCACGCCGCCGTGGTGGCGGGGCTGCGGCGAGGCCGTACGGGCCGCCAGCATCGACCAGGGTCTCGAGGGCGTCGTCGGCAAGCCGCTGACCTCCCATTACCTGCCCGGCAGGCGCGGACCGTGGATCAAGGTCAAGAACGTCCGTCACCAGGAGGTCATCGTGGCCGGCTGGACGCCTGGCGAGGGCCGCCGGGCGGACATGATCGGCTCTCTGGTCCTCGGCGTGTACGACGAGCACGGCCTGCGTTACGTCGGCAACGTGGGCACCGGCTTCACCCAGGCGGTCCTGCGCGACCTGGCCGAACGGCTCGCGCCGCTGGAGCGCGACGGCGACCCGTTCGACACGACCGTCCCCACGGTGGTCGCACGCAGCGCGCGCTGGGTCGAACCGGAGACCGTCGGTGAGGTCGCGTTCGCCGAGTGGACCGAGGACGGTCATCTGCGCCACCCGAGCTGGCGCGGCCTTCGCCCCGACAAGCTGCCCGAGCAGGTCGAACGCGAATCATGATCTCCGTTTCTCACCACGGTGGACCGGTCGATGAAGCGGAGCCGAAGCAGGTCTGAAGCCGCCCGTTGCTTACATCGGGTCGACGGGCGAACGCGTCGACCTCGGTTCGCCCCGGGGGCGCCGCTGTCGGCGCCGGAGGGTGGCGCGGGAGGCGCGTCGCCCAGCTCTTCCTCCGGAGCGGCGCCGACACCATCACCGGTCTGCGCACCCTCCCCGCGAGCGGTGACTACAACACCGTCACCGTCGGCGACTTCGGGGGACCGTGGGCAGCGTGTCTGGCGATCCCGAACCAGGGCGAGGTCTGCACCGCTCACGCCTGGTGACACGTCGCGACCGCCAAGAACACCGGGGGCCGATCCTTGCGTCCTGCGCATCGCGCAAAGGATCGGCCTCCGGCCGGCTTACCTGGTGAGTTCGGCCGGTTCGTCCAGCCGCGTCAGTCCGTGGACTCGCCAACTCAGGCGCCCCGCCAGGCGGGGCGCCGGTTTGACTTTGAGCGCACTTCAACTGGTTAGCTCGATCCATGGACTATGTGCAGCTAGGACGTACGGGGCTCAGCGTGAGCCGTCTGGTGCTCGGCACCATGAACTTCGGTCCGCAGACCGACGAACCCGACAGCCACGCGATCATGGACGCCGCGCACGACGTGGGGATCAACTTCTTCGACACCGCCAACGCCTACGGCTTCGGCGCGGAGCACAGTTACAAGGGCCGTACCGAGGAGATCATCGGTACCTGGTTCGCCCAGGGCGGTGGCCGCCGCGACAAGACCGTGCTGGCGACGAAGGTCAACGCCAACATGGCCTCGGGCGACGGCGACGTCTGGCCCAACCACCACAAGCTGTCCGCGGTCAACATCCGCCGGTCCGTCGAGGCCTCGCTGAAGCGGCTCGGCACCGACTACATCGACGTCTACCAGTTCCACCACGTCGACCGGGCGACCCCCTGGGACGAGATCTGGCAGGCGATGGACGTCCTGGTCCAGCAGGGCAAGGTCCTCTACGTCGGCTCCTCCAACTTCGCGGGCTGGCACATCGCCGCGGCCAACGAGGCGGCGGCGCGGCGTTCCTCCCTCGGGCTGGTCAGCGAGCAGTGCCTGTACAACCTGATGGAGCGCCGCGCGGAGATGGAGGTCATCCCGGCGGCGGAGGCGTACGGCCTCGGGGTGATCCCGTGGTCGCCGCTGCACGGCGGGCTGCTCGGCGGGGTGATCCGCAAGGAGCGGGACGGCGACCGCGGGCGTTCGAAGGGTGGACGCGCGGCGGCGGCGCTCGCCGACCCGGAGCAGCGGGCGCGGATCCAGGTGTATGAGGACCTCTGTGAGAAGTACGGCATGGAGGCCGGCGACGTGGGCCTCGCCTGGCTGCTCAGCCGGCCCGGCGTGACCGGTCCGATCGTGGGTCCGCGCACGCGGGCGCAGCTCGACTCGGCGGTACGCGCGCTCGGGCTGGACCTGCCGGAGGAGTTCCTGACCTCCCTGGATGAGATCTTCCCGGGCCCGGGGCCCTCGCCGGAGGCCTTCGCCTGGTAGCAGCGGGGCGGGTGCCGGGATCAGGCACCCGCCTCCTCGTGGGGCAGGGTGCTCCGCCGCGGCAGAACCCTCTCCAGCGCGCGGATGACCTGGGCGACGTGACGGCGGGTCGCCTGCTCGGCCGCCGCGGTGTCACCGGCGAGCAGCGCGTCCATGATCTCGCCGTGCTCCTCCAGGCCCGCCTGCGGGCGCCCCGGCACCGCGATGGTCAGGTTGTGGCCGAGCCGCAGCTGGGCGCCCAGCAGGTCCGCGACGGCCGTCAGCCGCCGGTTGGCCGAGCCCTGCCAGATGAGCCCGTGGAACTCCCGGTCCAGCTCCGCGTAGGCCTCCACGTCCCCGGCCGCGAGCGCGGCGCGCTGACCTTCGACCAGCTCGCCGAGCCGTGCCAGTAGCGCGGCCGGTCTCGTCCGCGCGATGTCGCGGGCGGCGAGGGCGTCGATCGCGGATCGCAGCTCGTAGATGTCGCGCATGTCGCCGGCCGTTAACTCGGCGACGAAGTACCCCGAGTGCTTGCGCGCGACGAGGAACCCCTCGCGTTCGAGGATCGCCAGCGCCGCCTTGACCGGGGTCGGCGAGATGCCGAGGCGTTCGGCGAACGGCCGCACCGTCACCCGCTCGCCGGGCAGCAGCCGCCGCTCCAGTACGGCCTCGCGCACCGCCTCGTACGCGGAGCGGACCAGGCTGCCCAGCTCCGTGGCGGGGTCAGTCACGGCGCGCTCCCCGGCGCATCGGCACCAGGCGGTGCCGGCTCCAGGGTTCGAGCTGGTCCGCGTGGTGCGGGTCGCCGGGACGGCCGGACGCACCGCCCGGGATGACCCAGCCCGACCCGTCCAGGTCGGCGAAGTCCAGCACCTGCCGGTACACCGACAGGTTGGTGATGGCGA
This sequence comes from Actinoallomurus bryophytorum, assembly GCF_006716425.1. Classification (NCBI taxonomy): domain Bacteria; kingdom Bacillati; phylum Actinomycetota; class Actinomycetes; order Streptosporangiales; family Thermomonosporaceae; genus Actinoallomurus; species Actinoallomurus bryophytorum. Next base: position 121,558 of record NZ_VFOZ01000003.1, on the reverse strand, counting down.
ACGACGTGCCCTCCGCCCAGCCGTACGCGCCGTTCTGGATCGTCTCGTTGTCCCCGCCGATCCCCGCGTCCGGCGGGTCGAGACGGGCGCCGGCCACCGGGTGCAGCGGATGGCGCGCGGCCGTACGGTGCGCCTGCCCCCAGGGCTGCGGTGCGTCGCCGTCGCCGCACGCCTGGTGCCAGGCCGCCTCGAGCGCGCCGGCCAGCAGGCCGTCACCGAGGGCGGCCGCCGGCCAGGTGCCGTCCTCTCCCGGCCAGGTGAGCGCGGCGAACCAGCGCCGCAGGAGCACCGGTACGCCGGGCAGGCCGGTGTCCATCAGCCAGGATCGCGCGGCGGCGCCGACCTCGGCGTCGAGGACACGCGGCGCCAGGGCCCGGCGGAAGCAGGCATGCACCAGGCCGACGCCGCTCTCGGCGCTCAGGTCGCCGCCACCGGCGGCGATCACCGAACGGGCGCGCTCGGCGGCACCGGTGTACGGGCCGCGGCCCGCGAGCAGCCCGGCCCAGCGGCGGGCCGCCACGGACACCGTGTCGCCCTGCCAGCCGACCATGTCGGCGGCGCCCGCGGCCTCCGCCGACGCGGCCAGCTCGTGGATCCGCTCGACCCGGTAGCAGTCGTTCATCGAGTGGGAGACGAACGGGTACTCGGCCGCCGTCACCGTGTTGTTGGCGGTCACGATGACGCCCTCGGGCGGGTCCTCGAACCTCGGCATCGACGCGAACGGCACCCGTCCGCGCCAGGCGTACCCGCTCTCCCACCCGGGCACCGGGACCTGCGCCGGCGCCAGGCTCGCGCGCGCGGGCAGCTCGCCGCGCAGCAGGTAGCCCAGGTGCCCGTCGACGTCGGCGGCGACCAGGTTGTTCAGCGGGTCGACCCAGCCCTCCTGCCCGTCCAGCAGGGCGCGGACGTCACCGGCCACGAGCATCCGCCGGAGCACGCCGAACTGCTCGCAGGCGCGGTCCGCGGCGGTCCAGCGCAGCGACAGTGCCGCGCCACCGGCCGGGTCGCCGTGCACGACCGGGCCGTTCGGGGTCTGCCAGCAGAGTTCGGTGTGCTCGTCACCGCCCCGTACGGCGATGCGCTCCTCGCGCGGCACCACGGGCTCCCAGCCGGTGGCCGTGCGCACCTCCGTGCCTCCGGCACGGAAGTGCTCGACGTACAGGTCCTGCGCGTCGCCCGCGGCGTTGGTGATCGCCCAGCCGACGCGGCCGTTGTGGCCGAAGTGCGGGAAGCCGGGGAGGCCGGGGAACGTGGCGCCCGACACGGTGAACTCCGGGCAGCTCAGATGGGCCTGCCAGTAGGTGTTCGGGGTGTCGAGGCCGCGGTGGGAGTCGTTGACCAGCAACGGCTTCCCGGAGCTCGTACGGCCGGGTCCGATCGCCCACGCGTTGGATCCGGCCTCCACCTCCGCGAGGAAGCCCAGGTGCCCGGCGGCGTCCTCGACGTCCTCGCGTGCCCGCTCGACCAGCGCGGCACGCGGGTCCTCGCGCGGGATGCGTCCCAGCGGGGGCACGGTCACCCGCATGCCGGGGAGCGGGCGCGGGTCCAGGGCGTCCGCCACGTCCGCGCCGAACCGGGCGCGCAGCACCGCTCGGGCGATCTTGTACTGCCAGGCGCCCATCAGCACATGCCGGATCTTGAACGCCAGCACGGAGTCCCGCGGGCTCCACTCCTCCCAGGCGACTCCGCCGACCTCGTACTCCGGCGGCAGGCCGGACTCCCCCACGAAGGCGTTCACCCCGTCGGCGTAGCTCTGGAAGGCCGCCGCCGTCACCGGATCCATCGCCGCCAGGTCCCGCTCGGCGGCGTCGGCCAGGCGGAGCCGGCGCGCCAGCCGGTCGGACGGGAGCGCGGACGGGCCGACGACCTGCGCCCATCTCCCCCGCGCGCGCCGGCGGTCGTACTCCAGCTGCCACAGGCGGTCCTCGGCGGCCGCCCACCCCAGCCCGAACCAGGCGAGCGTCTCGGTCTCCGCCTCGACGGAGGGAACGCCGTACTCGTCCCGGGTGATCGTCACGCCCTCCGGGAGGCTCATGCGGCACCGGCCTGGGCCGTCTCGGCGTAGTGGCAGGCGGCCTTCCTCCCGGCGCCCGGCAGTGCCCGCAGCGCCGGGTCCTCGGTACGGCATCGGTCGGTCGCGAGCGGGCAGCGCGGGGCGAAGGCGCAGCCCGTGTGCCCGCCGAGGGCACTGGGCGGCTCGCCGAGCGCGGTGACCGCCGCGGGCCGGTCGCGCACGCGCGGGCGCGGGGCGGCGGCCAGCAGGAGCTGGGTGTAGGGGTGGCGCGGGTCGGCGAACAGCTCAGCGGCCGTGCCCTCCTCGACGATCCGGCCGAGGTACATCACCGCGACCCGCTGGGCGAGATGGCGCACCAGGGCCAGGTCGTGGCTGATGAACAGGTAGGTGATGCCGCGCTCGTCCTGGAGCCTCCGCAGCAGGTTGACCACCTGCGCCTGCACGGAGACGTCCAGCGCGGAGACGGGCTCGTCGCAGACGACGAACTCCGGGTCGAGCGCGATCGCGCGGGCGATCGCCACCCGCTGGCGCTGCCCGCCCGACAGCTCGTGCGGGTAGCGGTCCGCGAGGGAGGGGGCGAGCGTCACCGTCTCCAGCAGCTCACGCACCCTGGCGCGCGTGTCCCCGCCGGTGTGGTGCACCCGCAGCGGCTCGGCGACGATCCGCTCGACGGTCATCCGGGCGTTGAGCGAGTCGTACGGGTCCTGGAACACCGGCTGCATCGCGCGGCGCAGCGTCCGCAGCTCACGGCGGCCCAGCTCGTACGCCTGCCGGCCCGCCACGCTGACCCTGCCCTCGTCGGGGCGCTCCAGCGCGAGGAGGAGGCGGCCGGTGGTGGACTTGCCGCAGCCCGACTCTCCGACCAGCGCGAGCGTGGTGCCGCGTTCGATGCGCAGGCCCACGCCGTCCACGGCGGTGAGCACGCCGCGCCCACGGACGGGATAGCGCTTGACCAGCCCCTCGGCCACCACAAGATCATCTGTCATGACGCGGCCTCCGTAATCGGGTGCCAGCAGGCGACGGAGCCGTCACCGGCGGGGGTCAGGTCGGGTCCGGTCAGGCACCGGTCGCTCGCGTGCACGCAGCGCGGCCGGAACGGGCAGCCCTCGACGTACTCGCCGACGGCGGGGACCTGGCCGGGGATGGTCGGCAGCTCGCCGGCGATCGGGCGGTCGGGGTCGGGCACCGACCGCAGCAGCGCGGCCGTGTACGGGTGCCGGGGAGAGTCCAGCAGAGTGCGGACCGGACCGGTCTCGACGACCCGGCCGGCGTACATCACCGCGACCCGGTCGGCGATCTCGGCGACCACGCCCATGTCGTGGGTGATGAACAGCAGGACCGTGTCGCGGGCGCGTTCGCGCAGCAGGGCGAGCACCTGCGCCTGCACGGTCACGTCGAGCGCCGTGGTCGGCTCGTCCGCGATCAGCAGGTCCGGCTCTCCGGCCAGCGCGATCGAGATCATCACGCGCTGGCGCATCCCGCCGGACAGCTGGTGCGGCATCTGCTTCGCGCGCGCCGCGGCATCCGGGATGCCCACCGACTCCATCAGCTCGACCGCACGACGCGTCCGCTCGGAGCGGCCCATGCGCGTGTGGATCGCCAGCACCTCGGCGATCTGCGTGCCCACCTGGGTGGTCGGGTTGAGCGAGCTCATCGGGTCCTGGAACACCATCCCGGCGCGGGCGCCGCGGATCCGGCGCAGGGCGCGTTCGTCCCTGCCGATCAGCTCGGTGCCGTCGAGCACGGCCGACCCGGAGGCGTTCGCGCCCTCGGGCAGCAGGCCCAGGAGCGCGAGCGCGGTGAGGCTCTTTCCGCAGCCGGACTCCCCGACGAGCGCGACCGTCTCGCCGCGGTCCGCCGTCAGGTCGACGCCACGCACCGCCTCGCGGCCGGCGCCGAAGTCGACCCGCACGTCGCTGAGCTTCAGGAACGCCGTCTCAGTCATGGGCGGGCCTGCCCAGCCGCTCGAGCGGGACCGCGCGTCCGCCGGTCGTGGTGCGGTGGTGTTCGGCCAGCTCCCGCACTGTCGGAACGCACACCTCGGGATCGGCGACGACCGGCGCGAGTAGTTCCTCCAGCACCGCGACACGTGCGGGACGGCCGGACAGCCAGGGGTGGACGGTGAGCATGCAGAGCGTGCCGTACCTCTTGGCGGCGGCGATCTCCGCGGCCCAGGCGTCACGGATCGGGCCGGTCGGCGTCGGGGGCCGCGGGTCGCCGCCGACGTAGCGGTAGTACGGGGCGTCGTCGGTCGCCCAGTCGACCGGGACCTCGACGACGCCGTCCACCTCGTACGGCCGGTCGTCGCCCATCAGGGAGCTGTCGTAGCCGATGCCCAGCGAGCGCAGGACGGGGAACACCTCCGCGGTCATGTCCCAGCTCGGGGAGCGGTAGCCGGCGGGGCGTTCGCCGCTGATCCCGGCGAGGGTACGCGCGGCCCGGTCGAGGGTCGCGCGCAGCTCGTCGGCGGTGAGACTCGTGGGCGGCTCGTGGCACCAGCCGTGCAGCGCGAGCTCGTGTCCCCGCCGGTGGACCTCGGCGACCTGTCCGGGGTACTCGGCCGCGATCCAGCCCGGCACGAACACCGTCGCCCGCAGTCCCAGCCCGTCCATCATGGCCAGGAGGTTCTCGATGCCGCGGCGCGGGCCGTAGCGGCGCTGTTCGAGCTCGCCGACGGCCGGGCCGCGGGTCTGCCGGCTGCGCCACAGGTACGGCGACTCGCCGTCGAAGTCCAGCGTGAGGCACACCGCGGCCCGCGTGCCTCCCGGCCATGGATAGGTCATGTCGCGCTCACTCCGGTCGGGGTGAAGTCGCCGGCGGTGCGGCCACCGTCGACGTCGAGCGTGGTGCCGGTGACGAACGAGGCCGCGCCGGAGCACAGCCACAGGATCGCCGCCGGCGCGTCGTGCGGCCCGGACGTACGGCCCAGCGGGATCGCCGCGCGCATCTTGGCGACGTGCTCGCCGGGCAGGGCGCTGACCTCACTGCCGGGCGCGAAGCCGGGGCCGACCGTGTTCACCCGGATCCCCGCCTCGGCCGCCTCCATGGCGAGCCAGCGGGTGAGCATCTCCAGCGCGGCCTTGCTCGCGGCGTAGACGCCACCCGTGCGTGTCGTGCGCCGGGCCGCCCCCGAGCCGATGTTGACCACGCAGCCGCGGACGCCCGTACGGGTCATCGTCGCGATGACGTGCCGCGCGAGCTGGTACGGCGCGACGACGTTGACGTCGAGGATCCGCTCCACGGCGGCCCGCTCGGTCGTCGCCAGTGGCGTGCGCGGGTAGACACCGGCGTTGTTGATGAGGATGTCGGCCGTGGGCCAGCGGCCGTCCACCGCCGCGAGCAGGCGCTCCACCCCGTCGGCGGTGCTCAGGTCGGCGACGGCCGTGTGCGCGCCGAGGGTCTCCCCCAGCTCGGCCAGGGGCTCGGCGCGGGCGTCGGACAGCAGCAGCTCGGCGCCGCACGCGTGGAAGGCCTCGGCGGTCCACCGTCCGATCAGCCCCGCCGCGCCGGTGATGAGCACCCGCCTGCCGGCGAACTCCTCCCCGTAGTCCAAACTCATGCCGTCACCTCCGCGGTCCTGGTTCGCCGTAGCAGCCGGCGGCGTGAGACGGCCGCGCGTTTCTCCGGGTCCAGCCGGTCGCGCGCGGCGTCGCCCAGCAGGTTCACCGCGAGCACGAGGACGAACAGCGCGATGCCGGGGAACGTGGCCAGCCACCAGGCCGTGGCGATGTACTGCTGCCCGTCGGACAGGATCGAGCCCCAGGAGGCGGTCGGCGGCTGCACACCCAGGCCGAGGAAGGACAGTGACGCCTCGTAGACCACCATCAGGCCGAACTCCAGCGTGCCCACCACGATCGCCACGGGCAGCACCTCGGGCAGCACGTGGCGGACCACGATCCACCGGCCCGGCGCCCCGGTCGCGGTGGCGGCGCGGACGAAGCCGCGGCCCCGGGTCTGCAGCGTCGTCGAGTAGGCCACCCGCGCGTACCTCGGCCAGCGCACCATCGCCAGGCAGACCACGACGTTGACCAGGCTGGGCCCCAGCACCGCGACGACGAGGATGGCCAGCAGGAAGAACGGGACGGAAAGCACGATGTCGACGACGCGCATGATCACGGCGCCGAGCCAGCCGCCCCGCCAGCCCGCGACCAGCCCGAGGGCGACGCCCACGACACCCGCGACCACGACCGCCGCGGCGGCGACGAGCAGCGACACGCGTGTGCCGTACATGGTGCGGGACAGCACGTCGCGGCCCAGCGCGTCGGTGCCCATGAGGTGGTGCGCCTGGGGCGGCAGCAGCCGCTGCGCGAGCGTCACGGCGTTCGGATCATGCGGGGCGAGCAGCGGCGCGAAGACCGCCACGACCAGGTAGAGGCCGATCACCACGAGGGGGACGGTGAGGCGTGACCTGGCGTTCATGCGCTATCTCCTCGGGTGGACACGCGCCGGTCGATGACGCCGTACAGCAGGTCGGTGGCCAGGTTCACCACGACGTACACGGCGGAGGCGAGCAGGACGATCGCCTGCACCACCGGGAAGTCGCGCGCGGCCACGGACTGCACGGTGAGCTGGCCGAGTCCCGGCCAGGCGAAGATGACCTCGGTGACGACCGCGCCGCCGAGGAGGTTCGCCAGCTCCAGGGCGGCGACGGTGAGCACCGGGATCGCGGTGTTGCGGGCGAGGTGGCGGGTGACCAGCCGCCAGGTCCCGGCACCCTTCGCACGTGCCGTGCGCACGTAGTCCTGGGCGAGCTGTTCGAGCATCGCCCCGCGGGTCACCCGCGCGATGGCGGCGGCCGAGAGCGAGGCGAGCGTGACGCTGGGCAGGATCAGCGAGAGCGGGCCGTCGTACCCGGTGGAGGGCAGCCACCGCAGGCCGACCGAGAACGCCAGGACGAGCAGCAGGCCGGTCCAGAACGCCGGCATCGCCTGCCCGGCCAGCACGATCGGCATCAGCACGCGCTCCTGCCAGCGGCCGCGTCTCAGCGCGGTGACCGCGCCGACCGTGACGCCGAAGAGCAGCGACAGGACCAGCGCGGCGACCGCCAGGTTCGCGGTGTAGGGGATCCGCTCGGCGAGCAGGGCGGTCGCGGGACGGTTCTGCACGTAGGAGTAGCCCAGGTCGCCGCGTACGGCGTGCCCGAGGAAGGTCGTGTACTGGTGCCAGAGCGAGTCGTTCAGCCCGAGCCGGTCGCGTACCCGCTCGATGTCGGCGGCCGTGGCGCCCTCGGGCACCAGCAGCCGCGCCGGGTCGCCGGACAGCCGCAGCGCGAAGAACACGATCGTGACCACGCCGAACAGGGCGAGCAGCGCCTGCCCGATCCGGCCGGCGAGGTAGCGCGGTGTCGCGGGGAGGGCGGCGAGCCGCCGCCGCGGAAGGACGGCCGTCATCTGCGCACCTTCATCGCGTCGAGGTAGAAGCTCTCCTGAGCGTCCGGGGTCCAGCTGACGCGGGAGTTCGCGCCGTAGATCGCGTAGTCCTGGAACAGGCCCAGGCCGGGCAGGTCGCGGGCCAGGATCCGGAACGCCTCGTCGTAGAGCGCGGTCCGCCGCTTGGGGTCGATCACCGTTCGGGCCTGCTCGACGAGCCTGTCGAAGGCCGGGTTCGTATATGAGCTCCAGATCCCGCCGGTGTGGAACAGCGGGTAGATCACGCCGTCGGCGTCCAGGCAGGCGCACGACCAGCGGCCGAAGCGCAGCGAGCCCCAGTTGTGGCCGGGGTCCTGGACCTTCTTCAGGTACGTCGGCTGGTCGGTGCTGCGGATCTGGACCTTGAGGCCGACGGCGGCCAGGTCGGCCTGGATCGCCTGCACGATCTGCGGGTTGAACGACGGGGAGGTGTCCATCACGACCGTCCTGCCCTTGGCGCCCGCCTGGGCGACCAGTCGCCGTGCGGTGGCCGGGTCGTACCGGTCGTCCGGCAGCGCCTTGTCGTAGCCGAACGCCAGCGGGGTGAGCAGCGAGTTGATCGGCTTGGCGTAGCCGCGCTGCAGGTTCTTGATCAGCGCGTTGTAGTCGATCGCGGCGGCGATGGCCTGCCGCACGCGCGGGTCGTTCGCCGGGCCACCCTTGATCGTGTTGAAGGCCAGGTAGGCGATCCGCTCGGTGGGCGTGGACAGGACGGCGAGCTTGGGGTCGCGCTTGATCTGGTCGGCGGCGTCGGGCGTGAGCGTGGTGGCCAGGTCCGCCTTGCGCGACTGCAGGTCGACGACGCGGCTCGCGACGCTCGGCACCGCGCGGAACACCGCCGCGCGCACGCTCGTACGCGGGCCCCACCAGAGCGGGTTGGCCTTCAGCGCGACCTGGGAGCCCGCGGTGGCCGACTCGAGCATGTACGGGCCGGAGCCGACCGGCTTGGCGGCGAACTTCTGCTCACCGGCCTTCTCCACGTAGTGCTGCGGGACCACCGACAGGGTCGTCAGGTACGTCAGCAGGGTCGGCGCGGGCCGTGCGGTGTGGATGACCAGGTCGGCGCCGTCGGTGGTGGCCTTGCTGATCATCGAGAAGTTCGCGAACTGCTGGCTGGCGAACTTCTTGTCCAGGATCCGGTTGATGCTGAAGGCCGCGTCCACGGCGGTCAGCGGGCTGCCGTCGCTGAACCTCACGTCGCGGCGGATCGCGAACCGCCAGGTCGTCGCGTCGGTCTGCCGCCAGGAGGTGGCGATCCAGGGCACCAGGGCCTGGGTCCTGGGGTTCCGGCGCAGGAGCTGGTCGAAGATGTTGCGGTACACCGCGTAGGTGTCGGCGTCGTACTGCTTGCCGGGGTCCAGGGTGGACGGGTAGTTCGCGGTGTCGATGACGAGGGTGCCGGGGTCCCGCCCCGCGGTGGCCGGGTGGATGCCGCATGCCGCGGTGGCCAGCGTGGCGAGGGCCGCCAGGCAGGCGAGGACGGTGCGGCGGCGCCCGCCCGGATGGTCGCGCTCGACCGGATCCAATTTCTCAGCCCCGGCCCGGGATGCGGCCGTCTTTGGCGAGCAGCGGCACGTCGACCCGTACGGTCTCGGGGTACTTCACGCCCGTGCCGGTGTTGAGGACGACGACCTCCTCGTCCGCGCCGATCCGGCCCGACTCCCGCAGCGGCTCGAGCGCGGCGAAGCAGGCCGCGCCCTCGGGGCAGATGAAGGCGCCCTCCAGCTCGGCGAGCTCGGCCTGCGCGGCCAGGAGCTGCTCGTCGGTGACCGCGATCGCGGTGCCACCGGTCTCATAGACCGCGTCCAGCACGAGGAAGTCGCCCAGCGCCTTGGGCACGGTGATGCCGAAGGCGACGGTACGGGCGTTCGCGAACGGCTCGCTCTCCCTGGCGCCCTTCTCGAACGCCCGGACGATCGGCGCGCAGCCGGTGGCCTGGACGGCGATCAGCCGGGGCAGGTCGCCCTCGACCCAGCCCAGCTCCCGCATCTCGCGCAGCGCCTTGTGGATGCCGATGATGCCGACGCCGCCGCCGGTGGGGTACAGGATGACGTCGGGCATCCGCCAGCCGAGCTGCTCGGCGATCTCGTAGCCCATGGTCTTCTTGCCTTCGAGGCGGTAGGGCTCCTTGAGCGTGGAGACCTCCTGGTAGCCGGCCCGCTCCCCCACGGCGGCGCCGACCAGTTTCCCCGCGTCGCCGATGAGGCCGTCGACCCGGTACAGCTCCGCCCCGGCGATCTGGCACTCGGCCATCGTGATCGGGGGCGCGTCGTCCGGCATGGCGATCAGGCTCCCCATCCCGGCCCGCGCCGCGTACAGCGCCCACGCGGCACCCGCGTTGCCGTTGGTCGGCATGGCCACGCCCTTGACGCCCAGCTCGGCGGCACGCGACACGCCGACCGCGGCGCCGCGGGCCTTGAAGGTGCCCGTGGGCACGAGGCCCTCGTCCTTCATGAGCAGCCGTGTCAGGCCGGCGCGGCGGCCGTACGCGCGCATCGGCAGCAGCGGCGTCATCCCCTCACCGAGGCTGACGACGTGCCGCTCGTCGCGTACCGGGAGCACCTCGTGGTAGCGCCAGAGATCGGGCACACGCCCGGCGATGTCCCGAGGGGTCACCGTGTCACGTACGCGCTCCAGGTCGTACCGGGCCAGCAGCGGCGCACCGGCGGAGGACGTGCCCTGAACGGCGTCGGCGTCGTAGCGCTCGCCGGTCCGGGAACACTCCAGATGGCTGAGGAACGAGTAGGCGGACGAGGGGGTCACGGCGTCTCCTCGCGACGGGTGCTACGCGGAGCCGCAATTTTGGATCCAAAATCGGACAGACGTCAACACTCCGTCCACGATCTGGACATCTCCGGATGACTTGATCACCAGCCGATGGCGCCCCCTCGAGTCCGCGGAAAGATCTCAGCCGGTGAAGAATTCGGTGATGACGGGGACGATGGTCGCCGGGTCGACGTTGTGCGGCTGGCCGGAAAGAGTACGGCGTAGCGGATCGGGCAGCGCGGCGGCGATCGCCTCGGCGGCGGCGCTGATCCACGGGGTCGTGGCGCCGTCGACGACGATCGCGGGCGCGCTGATGGCGGCCAGCCGGGCGTCCGGCACGGAAAAGTCCCCGGCGATGTCGGCGTCGTAGGCCAGGACGGGAGCCATGGGGAACATCGCTTCCCAGAACGGGCCGGCCTTCATGCCCGCGACGAACTCGGCCGGCATGAGTGCCGCGTCGAGGAAGAACCGTTCGAGCATGTCACCGTGGCGGCCCTCCGCGAGCGCGGCGTACTGCTCGTCGCGATAGCCGGCGGGGATGGCCGGCCGGGCGCCGGGCAGGACATAGGGGACCTCCCACAGCGCGAGCCTGGTGATGGGCAGACCACGGGCCGCGGCCTCGATGGCGATCATCCCGCCGCCGGAGGTGCCGTAGGCCATCGCCGAGCCGCCCGCTTCGGTGATCAGGGCTTCGAGGTCCTCGTACTCGCGGTCGGTGGAGTAGGGGGCGGTGTCCCCGCTCTCGCCCCGGCCACGCCGGTCGTAGTTGTAGACGGTGAAGTCTTCTGCCAGCAGTTCGGCCAGCGAGTCGTTGGCCGACCGGTCGACCGGCCCGCCGCCGATCACGATGACCGCCGGGCCCGAGCCCGCGCGGTCGTAGGCGATGGGGGTGCCGTCCTTGGAGATGATCTGGTTCATCGTTGCCTTTCCTGGAGATCGGAGATGGGTGCGCCGCCGTGGTGTCCGCGGTTACAGATCACCTGCGGGGTCGTCGGTGGCGTGGGCTCGCCGGTACAGGTGGAGACTGACGGCGCTCACCCACGCCCAGGCGATGACGATGGCCGCCGTGAATGCCAGCGTCGCCCAGGGCGCGTTCGCCCCCGAGGCGACGCAGACGAACCCGGCCAGGAAGAGCACGCCCGTGGCGCGGGAGTACAGGGCCCAGCGGCGCCGCCCTTCGGTGCCGAACCGGCGCGCGATGACCAGGCAGGCGGTGATGAGGCACAGGAACCCGACTCCGCCGCAGGCCAGGTGCAGCAGGCCGTGCCAGCTGACGGTGTGGGCGTCGGCGGGGGTCCCCGGCGGGAATCCGGAAGCGGGGTCGGCGGTGAAGACACCGCCGCCGACCAGGCCGGCGCCATAGGCACCGATCAGCCTCGGCGCCCATCGCGCGGCCGTCCCGTGCCGCAGGGATCGCCGGACCCCGACGGCACACGCGATCGTCATCAACCCGGTGAGGAGGAAGTCGGTGATGTGAACCCAGCCGTAGGAGCCGTTGCTGAGCAGGCTCCAGTCGTGGCGGGTGAAGTCGAAGCCCGGGCGCAGCAACCCCTCGGTCACCGAGATGACCAGGTAGAACGGGCCCGCGATCATCCCGTAGCCCAGGAGTGACCTGGTGAGGCGGATGGCGGGCGAGCACGCGCCATGGCTGCCGGTCGGTGTGACGGTCGGCTGAGTCATCGTCGGATCCCTGGTTTCAGGTGGCTGAAGATCGCGGTCGGCTTTGCGCGGCCGGCGGGGTTTCCGGCGGCCTGGGCGGTGACGGACTTCTCGGTACGACGCCGGCGGGTGCCCGACGCCGGCCGCCCGCAGCCGGGATCCGCTCCCTGGGCGGGCGGCTCACCCGACCGGCGCGGAGGGAGGGCCGAGGAACATGCCGCCGCTGGCGTCGAGGGTGTTGGCCGTGATCCAGCGGGCGTCCTCCGAGGCAAGGAAAGCGACGGCGTCGGCGATGTCGTCCGGCCGGCCGATCCGGCCGAGGGCGGTGATGGCCGTCATGCCGGCTCTGATCACGGGAGCGTGCAGGAACTCGTTGATGCCGGTGTCGGTCGCGCCCGGCGCCACGGTGTTCACCGTGATGCCTCGCGTGCCGAGTTCCTTCGCCAGCGTCCGGCTCATGGTCTCCACGGCGCCCTTGGTCATCGCGTAGGCGATCTGCTGGGGCACCGCGACCCGGGCGCTGAGGGAGGAGATGTTGATGACGCGCCCGCCGTCGCGCATCAGCGGCAGCAGTGCCTGGATGAGGAAGAACGGAGCCTTCACGTTGACCGCGAAGACCTCGTCGAACTGCCGCGGGGTCACCTGTCCGATCGCGCCGGCGAACAGGGTGTCCAGATTGCCGCACGCGGCGTTGTTGACCAGGATGTCCAGCGGCTGCCCGCGCAGCCCGGCCCTCAGCCCGGTGACCACCGTCTCAACGTCGCCGTCCAGGCCGAGCTCGGCGCGCACCGGGAAGGCCGTCCCGCCGGCCTGCTCGATCGTGGAGACCGTCTCCTCGGCGGCGTCGCTGTCGCCGCGGTAGTGCACGGCCACCAGCGCGCCGTCGGCGGCCAGCCGCTGGGCGATGCCTCGTCCCATTCCGCGCGATGCGCCGGTCACCAGCGCGGTCTTGCCAGTCAGTTCGGCCATAGGGGTTCCTGTCGGTGATCGGGTACGTGACGGCCTCCAGCCTGCAGGGGACCGCTCACCAACCGCTCACCGGCCGCTCACCGGCCCGGGGCGCTCTGACAGTGGCCGGTCACGCGTCCGGCGGCGCCACTCCGAGAAGGGCCAGCGCCTGGTCGCGGGTCATGGTCGTGCCCCGTGCGAAGGCCGACGCGTAGGTCTGCGCACCGACCAGATCTTTCGCCCCGGCGGCCACCCGGGCCACCTCGGGGTCGGCGGGCATCGGTATGCCGCGGACCGCGACGCTCGCGCCGAGCAGCAACGCGGCCCGTTCGCCGGCGTCGTCGAGCAGGGCCACCCCGGCCATGCCCTCGACCGCGACGGCGGCGGCGGGGAAGTTGCGGTGGCCGAGCGCGACGGCGAGGGCCTGCCGGTAGCGGGACCGAGCCAGGTCGGCGTCGTGGCCGTCCTGCGCGATCCGCCCCAGCCCGATGAGGATCCGCCAGCGGGTGAACCCGGCGCTGATCGACTCCCGCTCACACCCCCGCAATGCCAGCTCGTACAGCTCGCGGGCGGCGGTCAGGTCACCGTTCAGGTGCGCGATCTCACCGAGCCCTCGCTGCGCGCCGGCCCGTGTCTCGAGCATGCCGGTCCTGCGGGCGAACTCGGCGACGCGCTCGTGGTCCGCGCGCGCGGCGGCGAGCCGGCCGGCGGTGATCAGCCCGTCCGCGTTCCGTACGAGGAACCTCGTCATGTCCTCCACCGCGCCCAGCCGTCCGGCCAGGTCGATGGCCTCTGCCATCAGCGTCGCGAACCTCGCGACGTCCACCCGCCAGTCCGCGAGCATGGCCAGCTGGTCCAGTGCGGCGGCGGCGCCCCAGCGGTCGCCGACCGCGCGGAACCCGTCGAGCGACGCCTCGAACGCCTGTGCGGCCTCGCCGGGATCCGCGTCGAGCAGCCCCTTGACACCGCGCTCCAAACCGGAGAAGGCCCGCGCCCAGGGATCGGCCGGGGCCGTCTCGGCAAGGCCGGTGCCGCCGGGCCCGATCACCATGAGCCGGAGCACGGATAGGGACGGGTGCCGCAGGCGGCCTCCGGCGACGGACGGCCTGAGGCTCTCCAGCCGGACTCGCAGCCGCCGGTCGAGGCCGTTGTCGGACGACGCGGCGTGCGCGACGCACAACGTGTACTCCTCGTCGAGCCCGGCGGGCGGCTCGGCACCGATCACCTCGAGCAGCTCCGCGGCCAGCGATGCCCGCTCGCCGCTCAGCCCCCGCAGCTGACCGTGCCACGACAGGGCGGCGAGCAGCCTGAGTGCGAGCGCCGGGTCGGCGCGCACGGCCCAGCGCAGTGCGGCATGGAGGTTGCCCCGCTCGGCGTCCAGCACGGCCAGCCACTCCAACTGGTCAGGGCCGCGCAGGTGAGCGTCGGCGGTCTGGGCCAGGCCCAGGAAGTACGCCGCGTGAGCCGCCCTCAGCCGTTTCCCCTCGCCGGTCCCGGCCAGCCGTCCGGCACAGAACTCCCGTACGGTCTCCAGCATGCGGTACCGCCCCCCGTCGATCTCGACCAGGGATTTGTCGATGAGGTCGGCGAGCAGGTCGACGACCTCATCATCAGGCGGCACGCAGATCTCGGCGACGGCCGGAAGGGTGGCGCCGTCGCTGAAGACCGTCAGTCGCGCGGCCAGCGCCTGCTCGGACCTGCTGAGCAGGTCCCAGCTCCAGGCGACGACGGAGTGAAGGGTCTGATGGCGGGGCGCCGCCGACCGGTCGCCGCGAGACAGCAGCCCGAACCGGTCGTCCAACCGAGCCGCGATCTCCTCGATCGTCAGCGATCGCAGCCTCGCGGCCGCGAGCTCGATCGCCAGGGGCAGCCCGTCGAGCGCCCGGCAAATCCGCAGCACCGCGCCCATGGTGGCGCCGTCGACCGTGAACTCCGGCCGTACGGCCGCGGCCCGGTCGGCGAACAGCCGCACCGCCGGGTGACCGGGCATGTCGAGATCGGCCGTTTCCGGCGGGGGAAACGCCAGCGGACGGACCGGGTACAGCGTCTCACCGGTGATGTCCAGCCTCTCGCGGCTGGTGATGAGGATGCGCAGGCCACGGCAGGCCGTCAGCAGCCGACGGGCCAGCCGGGCGACATCGCGCGCGACGTGCTCGCAGTTGTCCAGGATGAGCAGGATCCGCCGGCCGGCCAGCCCCGTGACCAGCCGGTCGGTGGGGTCGAGCGGGCCGGACAGCGCCGGCACCAGCCCTCCCTCACGGAAACCCAGCGCGTTGATCAACGCTTGCGGGGCGGCGGCCCCGTCGGCTATCGGCGCGAGGTCGACGAAGCAGATCTCGTCCGCCTCGCGCCCCGCCACCTCGATCGCGAGCCGGGTCTTTCCGACCCCGCCCGGCCCGGTGAGCGTGATCAGCCGCGCCTCGCGGAGCAGATCACCGACCCGCTTGAGCTCACCCTCGCGCCCGACGAAACTGGTGAACTGAGCGGGAATCCCGGCGCGTGGCACCTCTGCGAGCGAGCGCTCGGCCTGCAGCACCGCCCGGTGCACGCTCCCGAGCTCCGGGGAGGGATCCAGGCCGAGCTCGTCGGCCAGCGTCCGCCGCGCGTCCTCGAACACCTCGATCGCCTCGGCCTGCCGGCCGCTCCCGTACAGGGCCCGCATGAGCTGCCCGCGCAGCCGTTCCCGCAGGGGATGCGCCGCCACGACCTCGCGCAACTCGGCCACCAGGTCGCGGTGGTCGCCCCGCACCAGGCGCACCTCGGCGCGATCCTCGATCGTGGCCAGCCGCAGCTCCTCCAGCCGGGCGGCCTGCGCCTCGGCGAAGGGCGCGTTCGTGACGTCGGCGAGCGCGGGCCCCCGCCACAAGGCGAGCGCCTCGTTCAGCAGGCGGGCGGCGTGGAGGTGGTCTCCGGCGGCGAGCGCACGCCGCCCCTCCCCCGCGAGCCGCTCGAACCGGTGAACGTCGACGTCGTCGGGATCGACCACCAGCCGGTACCCGGAAGGACCGAACCTTACGAGGTCCTCAGCGCCGCCCGCCGCCCGGAGCCCGCGACGCAGCCGGGAGACCTGCGACTGCAGGGCATGCCCGGAATCGCGTGGAGTGTGCCCGCCGTACAGGCCCTCGACGAGCCGCCGTACGCCCACCCCGCGTCCGGCTTCGAGCAGCAGCATCGCCAGCAGTGAGCGCACCTGTGGTCCGCCGACGGAAAGCGGCCCGCCATCGGCGGACCACACCTCTACCGTGCCCAGAACACCGAACCGCACCTCAGCGATTATCACCCATACCCGGCGCCTGCACGGCCTGCGGCGAAAGGCCTACCGGGGCTGGGTGAAGCGCAGCAGGTTTCCGGCCGGGTCGCGGAAGCCACAGTCACGGACGCCGTACGGCTGGTCGATCGGCTCCTGGACCACCTCCGCGCCTGAGGCCTGGATCTTCTCGAAGGTGGCGTCGCAGTCGTCGGTCGCGAAGACGAGGCGGCCCATCAGGCCCTTGGCCATCAGTTCGGTGATCACCTGCCGGTCGGCCGGTGAGGCGTTCGGGTTCGCGCCCGGTGGTTCGAGGACGATCTCCACCTCGGGCTGGGCGGCCGGGCCGACGGTGACCCAACGCATTCCCTCGAAGGAGACGTCGTTGCGTACTTCGAGGCCGAGCACGTCGCGGTAGAAGTGCAGCGCCTTGTCGTGATCGTCGACGGGGACGACGCAGTGTGAGAGTTTGAGGTCCATGCAGGTCAGGCTACGGGGCCGGCGGCGTGTCCGGCTTCTCCGTTTCTGACCGGTCGGGTGAAGATCTTGGCGAAGCACGCCGGGATGGCCGCGCTCTGGTCGTGGCGCCGGGCGCGGTACGCGCTCGGGCTCTCCCCGACCAGTTCGGTGAACCGCGAGCTGAACGACCCCAGCGACGAGCAGCCCACCTCGAAGCAGACCTCCGTCACGGTCAGGTCGCCGCGGCGCAGCAGCGCCTTGGCCCGCTCGATGCGGCGGGTCATCAGGTAGCTGTAGGGCGTCTCGCCGAAGGCGGCGCGGAAGCTGCGGGAGAAGTGGCCCGCCGACATGTGGGCGGCACGCGCCAGCGCGGGCACGTCGAGCGGCCGTGCGTAGTCACGGTCCATCGTGTCGCGCGCCCGGCGCAGCGCGGCGAGATCCGCGGTCATCACCCCGGCAGCATCCCACGCCGCCGCGGCGTTCTACCAGCTGACCAGGGAATGCTCGTCGGAGAAGACGGCCGGGGTGCCGCCGGTGTGCCAGAAGACCAGCGGCCTGCCGCCGGCGAGTTCGGCGCCGCGTTCGACGACCGCGTGCAGCGCCTTCGCCGTGTACACCGGGTCGGTCAGTACGCCCTCGGTGCGCAGCAGCAACCGCAGGGCCGCCTCGCCGCCGGGTGTCGAGACGCCGTAGCCCTCGCCGAGGAAACCGTCGATGCCGTACGGCGAGCCGATGTCGTGCGGGCCGCCGAGCAGGTCCGCGACTCCCCCGGCGAGGGCCGCCACCTCCGGCATCAGCTCGCCGGCCGTGCCGGACGCCACGACGCCGCACACGGCCGGGCCGCCGTCCCCGCCGGGGAACAGCAGCCGGTGTGCCGCGTGCAGTCCGGACTGCGTGCCGCCCGACGCCGTCGCGTGCACGATCACACCGGGCTCGATCCCCTCGGCGGCGGCCTGTTCGAGCAGCTCCAGGTACGCGGCGGCGAAGCCGAGCGCGCCGTACGGCGTCGAACCGCCGACCGGGATGACGTACGGCCGGTGGCCGTCGGCGGCAAGCGTCGCACGCAGATCCTCCGCGACCCGCGCCAGGTCGTCCCAGCCGGTCAGGCCGGTGAAATGCAGCTCGGCGCCCAGCAGCGTGCTCAGCAGGACGTTGCCGGTCGGCCGGTCCGGGCGGTCGCCGCCGAGGACCAGGTGACACGGCAGGCCGCTCATCGCCGCGCCCGCGGCCACCGTACGCGCGTGGTTGGACTGTGCCGCGCCCATCGTGATCAGGCAGTCCGCTCCGGCCTCACGCGCCTCGCCGAGCAGGAACTCCAGCTTCCGGATCTTGTTGCCGCCGAGCGCGACCCCGGTCAGGTCGTCGCGCTTGAGCCAGACCTCGGCGCCGACCTCGGCGGAGAACCGGCGAGCCGGGTGCAACGGCGTCGGCAGCCGCGCGAGGCGTACCCTCGGCCGCGCCGACAGGCGCCGGGCCAGCTCATCCGCGGTCACGCCGTTCGCAGAATCCATACCGGCCAGTCTGCCCCCACATGGTCATCAGTGCCCGGATCGGGAGTGGACGGTGTCACCCTCGAACATGATGTTCACCCCGAGTACGAGCGGTTCGGCGTGCAGCCGCGCGTAGGCCCCCGATTCACGGGGGCCTACGTGTCCTACCAGGCGAAACCCGGGCTCGGCAGGGGGCCGGTCAGGAGCCGCACAGTGCGATGACGTGTAGCTGCGCGTGTTCGCCCGCGTTGTAACCGCCGCTCGCGAACCACCCGATCTGGCCGTTGTCCACCAGCACCGAGGTGGTGAGTTGCGGCTGGGCCGCCGAGGGGGGATTGTCCGTCGTGACCTGTGCTCCCCCGGAGATCGGCAGGAAGCCCGCCGGGCAGTGGGCGTAGCCACTGGTCTTTCCGCCGGTCGCCCCGGCTACCGGGACGATGGGATAGATCTCCTCCACCAGGCGGGTGGAGCTCGACTGGGGTGCGCACCGGGTGGTGACGACCAGTGTGTCGGTGAAAGTCTTGTCCAGCGCGCTGACCAGCCAGCTCCTCCCGTTGGCGGTAAGGGTGTTGGCGCTCATGAAGAACTCGCTCGTACTGATGGTGCCGTTGCCCGCCCTGAAGTACCCGCCTCCTCCGAACGCGCGCATTCCGGCAGGACAGGTCACCGTCGCCGTCCACTCTCCCGTTGTGGAGTGGACGCTCTGCTCATGGGTGAAGGCCGTCGTGCCGGCGAACTGCGCGGTCGGCGCGCAGGTGGCCTGGGCGACTATCGCGGAACCCAGGTTGCCGTTGGAGGCGTGTGAGGTCGCCACGCCACTGTCGTGGCCAGGCCCGGGAGTGATGCTGTCCAGCGTGTCGGCCAGGCCGCCCACGGAGACGGCCTCCGTCCCGGCCGGGCACTGGGCGGTGACGCTCACGGGTCCTGTTGCCGGAATGGTCCTCGGAGGACTGTAGACCTGCGTGAAGGTGCTCGGCACCAGCGCACCGAAGGTGCCGGCCGTGGCGGTCGCGGGGGTCGCGACGGAGAGCACCCCCAATACGGCCACCGCCATCATCATGGCTGGTCGTCGGATGTTCATTTCCCATTCCTCTCCTTGCCCGAAGTCACAGCGTTCGCGAGCGGCATGACTAACACTCACCGGTCCAGGCGACCCGCGTGATGCTGGCCCACTGATGAGGAGTCATCGAGATGCCGGTGTTTATCTCGCCCCAGTAGTTGTGATTGACGATCGGCATTCGCAGGCCGTCGATGGTGTCCAGCGCGCCGACCTGCCCACCGGCGGAGTCGAGGAACCTCCACGAGCTGTGCCACTGGTCGAATTTGCTCGTGCGGCTGGTCGAGGTGGTGAAAACAAACCGGACCTTGGTGAAACCGGTGGGATCGGGCCTGCTGAGATAGAGGTTGCCGAACATGCTGCAGTCACCGACGCGCATCGGGGCCACGACGGACCATTGGGTCTGGGGCGAGTCGAAGTATTGGTCGTCGGCGAAGACCGTCCCCGTGGCGGCGTACGCGCTTGGAATGCCGACCGCAGTGGCCAGGACGGTTGCCAGGGACAATGCCCCGATGGTCTTCCATGTGGTCATGTGACCTCTCTCCCCGAATGGGTGAACCGACCGTGCCGTTCGGCCGCAGCGAACATTTGTCGCTGGAATCACCCTGCGTCAGGCCCGGCCACCGGACATCGGTGCCGACCACGGACCGAGGATTCCGTGGTGGGCACGGATGCCCCGTCCGTCACCCGATCGTTCCCCTATGGACCGTGCCCGCCCGTACACGCGCCGCGCGGGCGAACTGGTCGTCGAAGCGACGTGGGAACGGCATCATCCGATGCCGTTCCCGCAGGGGGGCGAGCTGACGGACGATGTTGCAGCCGGCAGCGGTGATGACACGCCCGGCGTTGGGAAAGAGCGGCCACGCCGGATAGACGTCGAGATGCGCGACGTCGGGCGGCAGCGCGTCCGGGCGGCTCGGCGACACCAGGGTGAGCCGTGGCCGCAGGCCCTCCAGCCCGGCCATCTCCCGCGCGTACTCGACCAGTTCCATGGTCTCCGGGTCCGGCCCCGAGTGCACGATCAGCCAGCCCTCCACGCCCGTCGACGCATCCGGTGGCTCGGTCAGCTCCAGCGCGGTGACCGACGCGGACACCGAGGCGAGGTACGCCTCGTGCCCGGCCGTCACCGGCTCGACCAGGAACGTCTCGGCGAAGCGCGGTGGCACGGAGGGCAGCAGCGGCCGGTAGACGTCCCAGCGGAGCAGCCGGGCCAGGTGCACGACCCGGGTGCCGGCCGGGACGCTCCGCGCGGTCAGCTCGCCGGCCAGGCCGGCCGGGAAGGCGTCCACGACCAGTTCGGCGGGTTCGAGGTCGGCCAGGACCGCGCCGATCCAGCGGCGGAGCCCGTCGTGGTCGAGCCCGGCGGGCGCGGACAGGACCGGGTGTCCGCCGGTCACGCGCGGGTCGGCGGCGAACGGCGAGCCGGTCAGGATGGTGGCCGGCTCATCCCGCCGCCTCGTGTGCAGGTACGCGCGAATGCGGGTGAGATGCCCCAGACCGCCGCCGTTGGCGTAACAGACGATCACCGCGGCTCAGCCGGTCTCCCGCAGGACGGTCAGGTAGCCGGCGGTCTCCGCCTCCGGGGTGAAGTCACGGCGCACCCGCTCGCCCGCGGCGGCGCCCAGCTTCGCCAGCTCCTCGCCGGTCGCCCGTGCCGCGCGGTCGAGCGCCGCGCGGCAGGCGTACGGGTCACCGGCGGGGAAGGTGAACCCGATCTCGTCGTCGGCCAGGTCGGCGAGGCCGCCCGCGTCCGAGGCGAGCAGAGGTACGCCCAGCGCCGCGGCCTCCAGTGCGACGTTGGGCAGGCCGTCGTAGAAGGAGGGGAGCGCGACGAGGTCGCAGGCCGCGTAGACGGCGGGCAGGTCGTAGCGTTCGAGGAACGGCATGCGCGTCCACGCGAGGCGCTCCAGGCGTTCCCCGACGCCGTCCTCCACCTCGCCGACCAGCAGCAGGTGGAACTCCTCCGCGTGGCCGGACGCGAGCAGGGCGTCCAGCAGGAACCCGACGCCCTTCTTGTTCTTGAGCTGGCCGATGAGGCCGAGCACGCGCCGCCCCGGAGAGACGGACGACGCCCGCCACGCGTCCGCGCGGGACCGCTCGGACGGGAGGATCTCCCAGTTCGCCGTGTCGATGCCGTTCGTCACCCAGGTCACCGGCGCCTCCGGGACCAGGGCGGCCACGAGCGGGCCGTGCGACCGGGCCACGACGCACACGCGTGCGGAGGCACGCAGGGCCGCCAGCAGCGCCTCGCGCCGGCGCAGCGAGAACACCCCGGTGTCGAAGTCGTTGCCGCGCAGGCAGGTGACGAGAGGCACGCCGAGCCAGGCGGCCAGTACGGGCGCGCCCAGCATGGCGTAGGTGCCGCCGAACGCGACGACGTGGGTGTAGGTCTCACCGG
Organism: Actinoallomurus bryophytorum; assembly: GCF_006716425.1. NCBI lineage: Bacteria > Bacillati > Actinomycetota > Actinomycetes > Streptosporangiales > Thermomonosporaceae > Actinoallomurus > Actinoallomurus bryophytorum. The sequence continues at coordinate 100,112 of NZ_VFOZ01000003.1, read as the reverse complement.
TGAGCTCGGTCCAGAGGCGGCGCAGCGCGTGCTCGGGATTGTCATCGAGCGGCGCGGTCAGCAGCCGGCCGCCGTACTCCCGTTCGGCCCACCACTGCCGGTCCCGCCGGGTCAGGTGGGCGACGTCGACCTCCACCTCGGCGCCGCGCAGGCCCCGTACGATGCGGTCGCAGGACTCGGCCATGCCGCCACGGCTCGGCGGATAGTGCTCGGTGAGCCACAGGACACGCATCAGCTGTCGGTCCAGCCGCCGTCACCCGAGTCCGGGTCCACATCACCGCCGATGGCGAAGTCGTCGCCCTGGTCGAACCCGCTCCGGTCGTAGATGTCGTAGCCGGTGTACAGGTTCGGGTCCCCGTAGTCATAGGAACTGCGCTGGTAGTAGGAGCGGCGGAACCCGCGCGCCCAGCCGGGCCGGTACGGGTCGGCGTAGCCCTGGGCGCCGGAGCACTCCGGGCACAGACCCTGCTGGTCGGCGTGCTCGGCGCAGATCTGGCGGCCGCATCGGCACACCGTCACCGCCGCCCGGCCGCAGCGGCCGAGGACGAAGAATCCCGTGGTCGCTCCGCAGGGGTTCACGCGCTCCTCCGTGGAGACGCCGGCGCGGTCCAGCGGAAGAGCTCGGTCACCACGGTGAGGATCACCGGGAACTGCTCCTGCTCCCCGGGCACCCGGCCGAGCTTGGCGATGGCACTGAGCACGGTCCGCTTGCCGTCCTTGCGGCGCACCCCGATCCAGCCCGGCGGAGCCGCGTCCGGCCGGCGTACGCCGGCACCACGGGGCAGCGTGCGCTTGACGTCGATGCGCTGCACGGCCTTCTTCTTCGTCTTCCACTTGTGCTTGTTGCGCGCGTTGACCACGTGGAGCTTCCGGTGGCGGATCCGGTCGGTGACCTTGATCTCCAGGACGCTGCCGTCCTTCAGCTCCGCACGTGCCTGAAGCCAGGGATCCAGCACGAACCATTCGGTGATCTTGCGGACGCGGCCTCCGGCGGGGACCTCCCGCCTCGGGCCGGTCTTGCCGGGCGTGTCCGGGCCGCGAAAGTCCGCGGCGATCGCGACCGCGCCTTCGGGGCCGGCGTCTTCGGACAGCACGTGAATGAGCGGCACCATGACGGTGGTCGCCCTCGCGGGGAGCCGCCATTTCCGGCGCTTCACCGTCGCCTCGTGCTGGGAAAGGCTGGCGAGAACACTCGCCCACTCCCCCGCGCGGGACGACAGCGACACCGTGCGCTCGGTGGTCAGCTGCTGGTGTACGGGGTGGAAGCGGCCGATCGCTTCGCGCGTGTTCCGCCAGAACATGGGGCGGACACTATCAACGTGTTATCCCCGAATTGGAGGTGATAGAGCGATAAATTGTGGCCATTCTCGCCCGCGTCGCGGCCCAGGCGAACTCCTCGCGTACGCGCCGCCGCCCGCGCTCCCCCATCGCCCGCGCCGCGTCCGGATACTCCAGGAGTACGCGGATGGCGCGCGCGAGCTCGGCGGGCCGGTCCGGGGCGACGAGCCGGCCGTGCACACCGTCGGCCATCAGCTCGCGTACGGCGGGCAGGCCGGAGGCCACGACCGGCGTGCCGGCGGCCATCGACTCCAGGATCTTCAGCGGCGCGCAGCCCTGGTCGACGTTGCGCGCACAACCCGTCAGCGGCGCCACCGAGACGGCCGCGCCGGCCAGCCAGGCGGCCACCTCGGCGTGCGGCAGCGTGAACCTCCAGACCACGCGGTCCTCGACGCCGAGGCGCTCGGCCAGGCGCCGCAGCGCCCGTGCGCGGCGTTCCGGCACGGAGGAGAGGATGACCAGCCTCAGGCCGGTCAGGTCCGCCAGCCGGGCGAAGGCGCGGAGCAGCACGTCGAGCCCCTGCCACGGCTGCAGCGCCCCGGCGTAGACGAGGTAGGACTCCGGCGCGTCGTCCGGCCGCGGCCGCTCGGGCGGCACGTCGGCGCCGTTCGGCACCAGCTCGATCCGCTCGCCCGGCACGCCACGGCGGCGGAGCGCGGTCCCGATCACACCCGACGGCACCACCACCACGTCCGCCCGCTCCAGGCAGAAGTCCTCCAGCTCGGCGATCCTGGCGAGCGTGGCCGGGGCCGCCAGCGGCCACGTGTGGCCCAGCTCGACCGATGGCAGGCCGTTGACCTCGTACACCACGGGGTAGCGCCGGCCCGGCGCCGTCACGACCGGCAGCGCGCTCCACGGGTCGCGGACGTGACAGACCCGCAGGGTCTCCACGTGCGGGGCGACGTGCGCGGCGACCCACGCGGAGTACGCCTCGGCCCGGTCGATGAGGTTCGGGATCCGCTCGCCGAAGCGCGCGATCCGGATGCCGGAACCCGGCTCCCACTGGTAGCGCGGCAGGTTCCCTCCGCCCAGTACGCCGAGCAGGCCGCCGCCGAAGCGCTCGAAGAGCTCGGCCGCCATCTGGCCGATGTGCACCGCCGAGCCCTTGGTGGAGGGGAAACGGTCGAACGCGAAGTAGGCCGCGCGTACTTCCGGCGGCCCCGCAGGGGACGCCTGGGTCTCGGGGGCTTCTCCGGTCATGCCGGCTGTCCGGCGCGTGCGGGTGCCGGTCGCGTCCGGCCGGCGCGGTGCCAGGCGAGCTGGTCCGCGAGACCGGCGGCCAGGTCCACCCCGGCCGACCAGCCGAGCAGGCGCGCGGCCTCGCCGCTGTCCGCCCAGGTACGTGCCGCGTCCCCGGCCACGGCGGCGTGGTGGCGGACGCGGGGCCGTACGCCGAGCAGCCCGGCCAGCACCGCGATCGCCTCCCGCACCGGCACGTGTTCGGGGTGCCCGATGTTGAGCACGGTGCCGTACGGCAGGTCGGTGGTGGCCGCGGCGAGCGTGGCGGCCACGACGTCGGATACGTGCGTGAAGGCGCGCGACTGCCCGCCGTCCCCGAGGACGGGGAGCGGGCGACCGCGCAGCCCGGCCTCGATGAACCGGTGGAACGCCATGTCGGGCCGCTGCCGGGGGCCGTAGACCGAGAAGAAGCGCAGCACGACGGCGGGCAGCCCGCGCCCCGCGGCCTGTGCGGTGAGGCGTTCGACCTCCGCCTTGCTCGCCGCGTACGGGCTGGCGGGGCGCAGGGGGTCTCGCTCGGTGTGCGGACGTACGCCCGCCGAGCCGTACACCGACGAACTGGACGCGACGACGACGCGCGGGCGCTCCGTGGCGGCCTCGCAGGCCGCGAGCAGCCGCCGGGTGGCGGTCACGTTGTCGCGCTCCGTGTCGGCGCGGCCCGCGCCCCACGAGCTGCGTACGCCGGGCCGCCCGGCCAGGTGCACGACCACGTCCGCCTCGGCGAGCGGTTCGAGGTCACCGGTGGCCAGGTCGCACGCGGTCCGCGTGATCTCACCGCGGCCGGCCAGCGTCGACCAGTTCGCTCGCGCCGCGGCGGGCGAGGCCGAGCGTTCGAGCGCGTCCACGGCGACGACCTCGTGCCCGGCGCGGGCCATCGCCTCCGCCACCTGGCTCCCGACGAACCCGGCCGCCCCCGTCACCACCGCGCGCACGGTGCGCACGATAGCGGATCACCTCATCTCGGACGCTCTCATCGAGCGACAACGGCACCGTGCGGCGCTACCGTCGGCATTGGCTGATCATCGGGTCGGCGGCGAACGGCACTCGCGGAGCGGACATGACCCCTCACCCCCCGGCGTATCCCCCTACGAGGCCGGGCACCGCCGGCCGCGGCACGGGCATGCTCCTCCTGGTTCCGGCGGCGTTGACCGCCCTGGTCACGCTCGTCGTACCGACCGGACAGACGATCGTGCGGAGCCTGCAGAGGGGTGGCGGCATCGGCCTGCCCGCCCGCTCCGCGGGCCTGCGCAACTACACCGAACTGCTCGGCAGCGCGACCTTCTGGAAGGCGCTCTTCTTCTCGGCCTCGTTCGCCATCATCCCGCTGGTCGTGCTGCTGGTCGTCGGGCCGGCGCTCGCCGCCGCGCTCGAACGCGCGGGAACCTGGCCACGCCGCGTGGGCCGGATCCTGCTGTCGCTGCCGCTCGTGGTGTTCTCCCCGGTCGCCATCGCCGCGGGATGGATCGCGGGGCAGCGCGACGGCGGGATCGCGACGGCGTTCGGCCGGCTGGGCCGGGGCGGGGCGGCGTCCCCGACGCTTCCCCTCATCACCGCCGCGGCGACGTTCGGCCTCCTGTGCGGCCTGGCACTGCTGGTCTTCCTGCCGGTCATGCGCGGCCGTTCGGAGGGCCGCCCGCTGACGCCGGTCATGGTCGCGGTCGGATCGATCACCGTGCTGGCGGCGTTCGCGGTCGCGCTCCAGGTGTTCTCCCTCGACGTGATGATGGCGTCCGGCAGGCAGCCCACCCTCGCGATGCTGGAGTACCGGGCCGCCTACTTCTACGCCGACTTCGGCGGCGGCGCCGCCGTCGCGACGGTGACCGGCCTGCTCCTCGGCGTGCTCGGCGTGCTGGCCACGATCGTCGCGGTGCGTACGGGTGTGCGGATCGAGCTCAGGCCGGCGAGCGCGCCGCAGCAGCCGGACGAGCCGTCCCCGTCCCCTGACGGAGGCCGCGTGGCGGTCGGTGTGGTGGTGCTGGCCCTGGTTCTGGCGATCGCCGTGGTGTGCTCGTGGCCGTGGCTCTCGAGCCTGTCCTCAGGCGGGCACGCTCTGCCGGTGGGCCCGCGCACGCCCACCGGGCGCCTCTACACCAACACCTGGATACCGCCGGTACTCAGCGCGATCGTCTCGGTCGGCGCAGCGTACCTGGGCGCGCTCGGGATCGGCGGCCTGCGCCCGCTCGGCCGGCGCAGCGAATGGCTGCTCCTGCCCTTCGCGCCGTGGCTCTTCGTCGGCATCGGCCCCCTGAGCATCGTCGACTACGAGAACGCGCGGCGCCTGGGAGCGATCAACCACTTCGCCGGACTGCTGCCACCGCTCCTGCTCAGCGTGCCGTCGCTCCTCGTGCTCACGATCTTCTGCCGGACCCGCGCGGCACTGTGGCGTGCGGAGCAGGCGCGGGGCGCGCCGGCGTTCGTCCGGCTGGTCGCGCTGCCCGCGCTTCCGCTCGCCGCGTTCATGGGCGGCGTGACCGTGCTGTTCGGCGCGCACGGGCTGCTGTGGCCGACGCTGGTGAGCACCTCGGGGGAGATGCAGACCGCGCCGATGGCGGTGTTCCGGCAGATTGCGCAGTACGGCGCCGGCCTGGGCGGGACGGGGTCCGGCATCGCGACACCGATCATCCTGGTCGTCGTGTTCTTCCTGGCCCTGGGCGCGCTGCAGGTCCTCTACCTCGACCGGCTCGTGATCACGACGGGGCCCGCCGGCGAGGCCGGCGACGACGCGCCGGCCGGGGCGCCCATCTGGGGAGCCGCTTCGGGGCCGCAGCAGTGGGCCGGTCGCGGCTACGGTCCGCCGCCGGGGTATCCCGCCCAGCCGGGTCCCTATGGCCCGCCGCAAGGCCCGTACGGCCCGCCGCCGGGAACTCCGGGCCCGTACGGCCCGCCGCCGTCCGGAGCTCCGGCTCCGTACGGTCCGCCGCCGGGGCCTGTCGGCCTGTATGGTCCTCCACCGCCTGGCTATGGTCCTCCACCGCCCGGCTACGGGCCCCAGGGACAGCCCGCGCCGTACGGCCCGCCACCGCTACCACCCGGCGGCTACGGGCCTCCGTCCGAGCCACCCGCGCTCCCGCACCCCGGGGACGCCCCTGCGGGGCAGACCGCCGCGGACAGGCCACCGCCACCGTCGGAGTCCGCGCCCGAGGACCCGGAGCAGTCCGAGCCGGAGGAGACGGCACCGCCCGAGCCGGAGGAGACGGAGTCGGACCGGCCCGGCTGACCGGACGCCCGGACCGGCCGTTGGAGATCGTCGCTCGCCGGGTCGCCGGGCGCGGGATGGCCGGCCTGTCCGGCGTTACCGGTCGAGGGCGTCGAGCAGTTCTTTCTTGTTCATCTGCGAGCGGCCCTTGATGCCCCGGCGCTGTGCCTCGGCGTACAACTGGTCCTTGGTCCGGCCTCGTGGACCGGGGCGCCCCGACCTCTTGCCGCCACGCTCCTGGGGCGACATGTCGCGGAGCGAACTCTTACTCGCCTGCTTGGACTCCCCGGCCCGCGCGCGGTTCTTGTTGACGGTGCGGGCGGCGATCTCCTCGGCGCGGTCCTCGCTCGTGCCGCGTTCCTTGGCCGAGGCCTTGATGTGCTCGTACTGCCGCTCTCGTTTCCTGCTCCACTGACCCTGCGGCATGACGCCTCCTTCGCCGTCGTGTCCGTTGGCACTACGAAGCGAGCCCTACCCAGCACCGTGCGGTGCATTCCGGTCGTTCAGCCGAGGTGGGAGCCGGTCACGGCAGGGTGGTGCGCGCCGAGGAAGAAGATGCCCGGATAGCCGCGGGTCTCAAAGCCCGCGCTGGGGTTGTGGCGCAGCGACGAGCCCTCGATGCGCATCGTGCCGGTGCGGTCGTTGCTGACGAAGAAGACCGCTCCGCCGCCCTCGCGGGCGTGGTTGTTCGCGATGACCGTGCCGGCGATCCGCAGCGTGAAGCGGTTGCCGTCGTTGTAGACGGCTCCCCCGCTGCCACCGCCGGGCGTGCCGCCGCGTGCGGGGTTGGCGCCGTCGCCGACCGCGGAGTTGTAGGACATGACGCTGTTGAGCACGGTCCACGAGACGCCGATGCTGCTCAGCGCGCCGCCGTTGGAACACGAGCCGCCCTGGCCGGAGGCGCCGCCGAAAGTGCTGCTCACCACGTACACCGGCAGGTTGTGGTACTGGCTCAGTACGCGGATGGCGGCACCGCCGAGGTCGGGCCCCGTACGGTCGCAGCGGTTGCGGACGAAGCGCGAGTTGACCACCTTGAAGCGCCCGCCGCGTACGAAGATGGCGCCGCCGCCTCCGCCCTCGGTCTTGTTCCCGGTCGAGTTGCCGTCGGCGAACGTCAGGTTCTGCACGGTGAGCTCGGGCGTGGCCTGGTCCTGGCAGTGGGAGGTGGTGTAGCCCTGCGCCGGGTCGCAGGTGTTCATGTAGAGGATCCGGCGCCGGCCGCCGCCGCTGAGCGTGACCTTGCCGCCGCCGTCCAGGACGATGCGGGGACCGTGGGCGTTCCTGATCTTCGCGGTCGCCCCCATCGTGATGGTCACCGGCTTGGGACCGCAGGAGAACCGGATGACGCCGCCGGCGGCGACGGCGGACACGACCGCGCTCGACGTACAGCTGCCCGGCGTGCCCTTCCCGATCACTCTGGTCGCGTGCGAGGTGTCGACCGCGCGTGCGGCGGCCGGAACCGCGGCGTGGCCGTCCGGGTTGCCCTGCCGGAACGGCTTGGGCCTGGGCTTCTTCTTCGACGGCGACGGGCTGGGTGTCGGCGAGATCGGCGGGGAGAGGGCGAGCGGGCTCTGCGACGGACCGGCGTCCGCCGAGGGGTGATGGGACGAGCCACATCCGCTCAGCACAGAAGCGAGCAACACTCCCATAAGCACCAAAACACCACGCTTGTCACGCATCCGCCGATACTAGGGCGCAACTCCGCCCCGCGGGCTCATGTCACGCGGACTTCACCCCACAGTCCGGACCGTGTCAGGCGACACAGCGGCCGGACGAACCGGCGCACATCATGAGGTCGGAGACAGGGGTGGGGAGAGCCGATGGACGATACGCCGCCGCCACCGGCCGATCCGGCCGACGCCGATCCGGCCGACGCCGATCCGGCCGACGCCGAGTCGACCGCCGAGTCGGGGGACGACGGGCTCCCGGCGCTGAACATGCGCTGGTACGACTATGCCGAGGCGGCCGCGACGGCGCGTTTCACGGTCGTCGCCCGGCGCCTGCCCGCGCTGATCCACCACGCGCTGCGGCTGGCATGGCGCGCCGGTCCCGCCGACACCGTCACGACCATGGCGCTGAACCTGTTGTCCGGCGTCTTCACGGCCCTGGGCCTGCTCGCCACGACGGGAGTGCTCGAAGCCCTGCTCGCGGCGGGCCCCACCCCGGATCGGGTGCGTGCGGCGCTCCCCTCGCTCCTCCTGGTCGGCGGAGCGGGCGTCGCGCAGTCGCTGCTGTCGGCCGCCGCCGGCTGGGCGCAGGCGAGACTGGAGCCGCGGGTCCAGCAGCAGGTCGAGATGGAGCTGTACGAGGTCACCAGCCGCATCGACCTCTCCAGCTACGACGACTCGGAGTTCTACGAGGCCCTGTCGCGCGCCGAGGGACCCGGCTCCTCGGCCGCGCAGCAGGTGGTCTCCGACACGGTCGACATCGTCACCGGTGCGACGTCCTTCGTCGCCGCCGGGATCGCGATCACGACGCTGCATCCCCTCCTCCTCCCCCTGCTGTTCGTGACGGCTCTGCCGGAGGCCTGGGCGGCGATACGCGTCGCGCGCTCGCGCTACCTGATGATGCTGGCCACCATCGGCCCGAGATACCACTCCTCGATCCTCGGCAACCTGCTCAGCAACCAGTGGTTCGCCGGCGACCTGCGCTCGTACACCATGCAGGACTTCCTGCTTGCGCAGTACCAGCGAGTGGCCGGCATCTACCGGGACGCCCAGCTCGTCCTCGCCCGTAAGAACGTGGTGACACGGCTCGCCGGGGACGCCGGTTCGGGTACGGCCAGCGGGCTCGTCTACCTCGCACTCGGCCTGCTGCTGGCGGCGTCCTGGCTACCGCTCGCCGTGGCCGGGACCGCCGTGCTCGCCATCCGGACCAGCCGGACCGCCCTGTCGAACCTGATCCACGCGGTGAACAGCTGCTACGAGGAGGGGCTGTACCTCACCGACTACCTGACGTTCCTGGAGACCGCCCGTACCCATCTGCCGCCGCCGGCGGAGGCCGAGGTCCCCGGCGTCTTCGCCACGATCGCCGTGGAGAAGGTGTCGTTCACCTATCCGGGCGGCGACCAGCCCGCCCTGCGGGACGTGTCGCTCACCCTGGCGGCCGGTCAGATCGTGGCGCTCGTCGGGGAGAACGGCTCGGGAAAGAGCACGCTGGCCAAGCTGCTCGCCCACCTGTACACCCCCGACTCCGGGTGCATCCGCTGGGACGGCGTCGACCTCGCGACCACCGACGCCCAGGCCGTACGCTCCCAGGTCGCCGTGATCGCCCAGGACCACGCGCACTGGCCGATGACCGCGCGGGTCAACGTCGTGCTGGCCGACGAGGACGACCCCGACCGCCTCCACCGGGCGGCCGGCTCGGCCGGCACCGACGAGGTCGTCGCCGACCTGCCGCGCGGCTGGGACACGATGCTGGACCGCAGGTTCAAGGACTCCCACCAGCTCTCCGGCGGGCAGTGGCAGCGCGTCGCCGTGTCACGCGGCTTCTACCGCGACGCGCCGCTGATCATCTGCGACGAGCCGTCCTCGAACCTGGACGCACGGGCGGAACACACGCTCTTCGAGGCCATCCGCCGGCACATGCGCGACCGTACGGTCGTCCTGATCACCCACCGGCTCGCCAACATCCGCCACGCCGACGTCATCCATGTCCTCGATCACGGCGAGCTCACCGCCAGCGGCACCCACGAGGAGCTCATGGCGCGCGAGGGCACGTACCGCGACCTGTACCTCCTGCAGGCCGCCGCGTACGACACCCCGGTACCGGCCTCCGGCGGCACGGATACCGGGGAACATGTCCGACCGCCGCTGGGATGAACAGGTCGCGTACTACCGCCGCAGGGCAGGCGAGTACGACGCCACCGCGTACGGCGCCCTGCCGGACGCCGGTGACCGGATCGGAGCGTTGGTCGACCGGCTGCGCCCGTCCGGAGACGTGCTGGAGATCGCCTGCGGTACAGGGATGTGGACCCGGCACCTGGCAGTCCACGCCCGTACCCTGACCGTGATCGATTCCGCCCCGGAGATGGTCACCCTGGCACGGCGCCGGGCACCGGGCGCCACCTTCCTGGTCGCGGACGTGCTCGACTGGACGCCGCCGCGGCGCTTCGACACCGTGTTCTTCGCGTTCTGGCTTTCGCATGTGCCGACGTCCGCGTTCGACCGCTTCTGGTCGGTCGTCCGCGCGGCGCTCAGCGAGGACGGACGGGTGATCGTCGTTGACGACCAGCCCACCGCCGCCGACGAGGAGACCTACGTCGCGGGGTCGGCCGAGGTCGTCGAGCGACGTCTGGAGGACGGGAGCCGCCACCGCCTCATCAAGCTTCCCCGCGGTCCCGGCGAGCTCACCGCCCGCCTCGGGGACCTGGGTTGGCAGGTCGGCATCGAGCGGGTGGCCCCGGACTGGCTGATCTGCCAGGCCCGCCCGACCCCCTAGCCTCTTCCGTCGTCAGTTCGCCGGCTGCTCGTCGGCGGCGAGCTCCTCCGTCGCCCGTTCGGTGATCGCCTGCAGCGTGCGGATGGTCGTCTCGATGTCGTCGGCGGGGAACCGGCCCAGCAGCCGGGCCGTCGGGACGGCGATGTGTTCGCGCAGGCCACGGTGCAGGGCCTGCCCCTCGGCGGTCAGGTCGACCTCCGCGTCGCCGCGGATCAGGTCGTCGGCCTCGAGCCGGGCGAGCAGTTCGCGTACCGACTCGGGGTCCAGGGTCCGCGAGCCCTCGAGCCGTTCGCGCAGCTCCTGGCGGGCCAGCCCTGGCCCGTACGTGGCGATCACCTGCAGGGCGTACCAGGTCTCGGGTGTCGTCCCGCGCTCGGCGAGGTGGCGGCTCAGCACGACCGTCAGGATCTGCTCGGCGTTGGCCAGGGTCTGGCCGAAGGAGGCCGGTGGTGTGGGCATGTCAGGCTCCGTTCCCCTAAGATAGACAGGTAACTGACCACTAATGTACGCAAGTAGACAGGCACCTGTCTATCCATGGAAACGAACTTTCCCGACCACCCGCTGATCGGGCTTCTCCTGCGACTCGTCTACCAGCACTATGCCCAGGACATCGACGCCACGTTGAGCGAGGCGGGCTTCGGTGACATCCGCCCCTCGCACGCGAACGTGTTCCCGTTCGTTCCGCCTGAGGGCATCACCGTCTCGGGACTCGCCGAGCTCGCCCGGGTGCGCAAGCAGACGATGGCCCAGGCGGTCGACCAGCTCGAGCGCATGGGCTATGTCGAGCGCCGCCCGGACCCGCACGATCGCCGCTCACGGCTGGTCTTCCTCACCGAGCGTGGCGCGTCCGTCAAGCCGGTCACCCACGCGACCGCGACGCGCGTCGAGGAGCGCTGGGCGGAGCTGACGAGCCCGGAGGAGCTGGAGACCCTGCGCGCCACGCTGCTGCGGCTGCTGACAGAGCTACGGGCCGAGTAGAACCGGACCGCGCCCGGCGTGCGGGACCTCGCTGCGCGGGGGTGCGAGCCGAACCGGGCCGCCCCGGCCCGGCTCACGTCACGAGCGGACGGACCTGCTCGGCCGTGAAGCGTACGAAGCCCTCCGGATCGGGCTCGTCGAGGGTCGGCTGCAGGACCACGGTGTCGGCACCGGCCTCCGCCCACCGCTGGACGGCCTCGGCGACCGTACGCGCGTCGCCGGCGACGCCGAGCTCCGGATCGTCTCCGGTGCGCCGCAGCTCGGCGGCCAGCCGCTCGTCCGCACCCGGCCCGGTCGCGGCGAGAAGGTAGACGGTCACCGAGTGCGGGTCGGTGCGGCCCCCGGCCGTGCGGCCCTCCTCCACGAGCAGACGTGCCTCGCGTACCCCGTCCGGCGTCGTACTGGCGGTGAGGATGGTCCCGTCTGCGGCCTCGCCGCAGAGACGCAGCGACCGCGGCCCGGTCGCCCCGGCGAGCACGGCCGGCGGAGTCGCGGGAGGCCGGTCGAGGGTGACGGCGTCGAGCCGGACATATCGCCCGTCCACACTGACCTGCTCACCGGCGAGCAGGGCGCGCAGCGCGATGAGGTGCTCGCGCAGCAGCGTCACCGGCGAATCGACCCGCGCGCCGACCTGCTCCATCCAGTCCTGCACGCCGTGCCCGACGCCGATGTTCACCCGGCCGGGGAACAGCCGGTGCAGTGTGGCGATCTCCATCGCGGCCAGCGCGACGTTGCGCAGCGGCACCGGCAGCAGGCCGACGCCGACCCGCAGCCGGTCCGTCCAGCCCAGCACGGCGGCAGCGGTCGCGACGCCGCTGCCCCAGAAGCAGTCCTCCCACAGCCACAGCTCGTCCAGGCCCGCGGCGTCCGCCGTACGGGCCAGGTCACGCAGTCGTTCCGGTGGTAGCTGGGGCAGGCACACGGCGCCGAGAACGGTCATACGTCCATCCTCACGCATCCCCCCACCGGCCCGCGAGTACTCGTCCCACCGGCGTGTGAATCGTGTCCCGGCGCCCCCTGGAGCGCCCATGGCACAGTGGCCTGATGTCATCGCGCCGCCGATCGGCGCGGGCCGCGCTCTCCGCGCGCGGTCGCGCGGCTGACCAACGGGTCACAGTGCCGGGCAGCCTCGGCCCGCCGGCGGTCACGTCGCCGCCGGCGCGTGGCCACGATCGAGCGCTGCTGGTCGGAGCGGGTATCGTGCTGGCCGCCGTGGTGGTGGCCGGCGCGTTGCGCGTCCGGTCTCCCATCGACCCACCATCATGAGGAGACCATGAGTTCCCCGTTGTCCGGCCTCGGACTCACCATCCCGCTGATCGCCGCCCCGATGGCAGGCGGACCGACCACACCCGCGCTGGTGACCGCCGCCGCGCGCGCGGGCGGTCTGGGCCTTCTCGCCGGCGGATACAGGACTCCGCAGGAACTGGCCGGGCACATCACCGCCGTACGCGCGCAGGCCGTGCCGTTCGGCGTCAACCTGTTCGCGCCCAACCCGGTACCCGTCGACGCCGAGGCCTACCGCCGCTACGCACGGTCCATCCAGGCCGAGGGCGACCGTTACGACCTCGACCTGACCGGTGGCGACCCGGTCGAGGACGACGACCACTGGCACGACAAGATCGACCTCCTGCTCGCCGATCCGGTGGCGCTCGTCGGCTTCACCTTCGGCGTACCGGACCCGGCCGTGGTCGCCGCCCTGCGCAGCGCGGGCACCGTGGTCGTCCAGACGGTCACCTCCGCCGAGGAGGCCCGCATCGCGGCGGACGCGGGTGCCGACCTGCTCGCCGTGCAGGCGTCGGCCGCGGGTGGCCATTCGGGCACCCTGACACCGGAGCGCGTACCGCCGCCGACGCCCGTCGCCGACCTGGTCACCGAGGTGCGCTCGGCGGTCTCCCTGCCGCTCATCGCGGCCGGCGGAATCGCCACGCCCGCCGACGTCGCGGCGGTGATCCGCGCCGGAGCGATGGCCGCCATGGTGGGCACGGTCCTGCTGCGCGCCGACGAGAGCGGTACCTCGGCGGTGCACCAGGCCGCTCTCGCCGACCCGGACCGTGACCGCACCGTCGTGACCCGGGCGTTCACCGGCCGCCCCGCGCGCGCCCTGCGCAACGACTTCACCGACCGGTACACCGGCGAGGCGCCGGCCGGATATCCGGCCCTGCACCACCTGACCAGCCCCATGCGTAAGGCCGCGGCCGCCGCGGGCGACCCCGAACGGGTCAACCTGTGGGCCGGGACCGGCCACCGCCACGCGACCGCCGAGCCGGCGGATCGCATCCTGACCCGGCTCGCCGAAGCCCTCTGACCGTCTCCGGCGCCGTCGCCGCCGGTCAGACGCCCGTACGACCGCCGTCGGCGGCGTCCGTGACCTTGCCGCCTTGCGGGAGGCGGGGAACGCCGTGCCCGGCCACCTCCGCGTCGGACACAGGCGCCCGCCTTTACGTTGTAAATCAATTCCTTGGCGACGTGGACGATGCGGCTCCGCGCGCCGAGGGAGCAGACGGCGACCGCGCCGGGCTCGTACGCCGCCCCGGTGGCTGTCAGCAGGCCGCGCCCTTCCGGGCGGGAACCCCGGGCCTGCGGCCCCTGCCTCAGCGGCTCGAGCGCGCGAAGGTCAGGGCCTCCTGGGCGAGTGGCAGCCAGTCGCGCCGCGACCGCGGGTCGAGGCTGAGCCACTCCTTCATCGGAGTGCCCTTGTTCGCGTCGAAGTGCACGCCGTCACCGCCGGTGACCAGCTCGTCGACGCGATCGGCCGGAAGCTTCAGCACCAGCCGCCCGCGGACGAGCATCGCGAAGATCTTGGTCTCGTAGCGCAGGGCGGTGCGGCCGAACCCCCGGCCGCCCTGCGGCGGATCGACCCCGGGAACCCCGGTCAGCTCGTCGACCAGATCGGCGTGACGCTCCTGCGGCCCGAGCTCCTCGACACTCTCCTCACGCACGGCGCTCAGCGTAAACCCCACCCCCGACACTCCGGCCCCGCGCCGCGAGTGGGCCCGCGGCGGATGATCACTGGCGTCTACTGTGGCGACCATGGCGGAATGGGAGATCCGGAAGGACGGCACCGGCGACCTGGTGAGCGTCCACGACGACCGCGTCGGCGCCCTGGCGCGGGCGCTCGTGTTGCGGGCCACGACGGCTCACGCGTACCGGGTGACCGGCCCGCCCGGTCCGGTCTGTGCGACCGGGCGCGACCTCTACCTCCGGCTCGTGGACAGCGGCCGGGAGATGCAGGCGACGGATCGCACCCTCGGCGAGTTCCTGCGCGCCTGGTGGTCGGTGGGCCGCCTCCTCGCCGACCGGGAACGGCTGGAACCCGACACGGTCGCCGCGATGATCGCCGCGTCCGCCACGGTCGAACCGCCGCCGATGCGCGCGGCGTGGCGCGAGACACCGCATGAGTACGCGCCCGAGCCGTCGTCGTACTCGGACTGGGAGCGGATCGTGCTCTCCCAGATCACCGACCTCGCGGACCTCGCCGACGCCGGTCCGCTCCCCCCGGACGCGTCCTTCGGCCTCGACGTCCCCCGCCCGGCCGGCAGCGTACGGGCGACCGGCGAGCGCTGGTACAACTTCGACCCGGCGGGGTACCTGGAGTGCGGCGCGGCGGGAGCCTTCGGCGGCTGGGACGAGGCCGGCGGGACCCGCGTCGCCGTACCCGGTCCGGCCACCCTCCCGACGGCCGAAGCCGACGGCGTACGGGCCCTGGGCGCTCTTCACTGGGGCGATCTCGCCCGGCTGGCCGTCTGCGGGCAGGTGTACGAGTAGGGGCCGGGAGCCGGCCGCGGCGGGAATGAGACCGCCGCATCCTGGGCAGGTCCGCAGATGAGCGAACCATCGGTCACCAGGGGGCAGAGATGATGCGTTTGAGCGCACGGAACCAGCTTCGGGCCAGGATCACCGCCATCACCGAGGGTGAGGCCACCGCGAACGTCGAGATGGACGCCGGTGGCGTGCGGATGGTCGCCGCGATCACGGTCGAGGCGGCTCGCGAGCTGGGTCTCACCGAGGGCAGCGAGGTCGTCGCGATGATCAAAGCCTCGGATGTGATGCTGGCGGTCGCCGACTGAGGAGGCCACGGGCAGATACAGGTGTAAGAACCTCTTAGGGCTGGCGTGTGCTCCGGCTACGTAACTTCCAGCATGGAATATGCGATAGTACGGTGGCCGACATGGCGATTGTCCGGCCCGGCGAGGTCAGGGGGGTCGTCGCCGTACCAGGGGTCGGTACGGACGCGGCACTCGGCGCTGTGACGGCACCGAACGGGACCTGTGTCGTCCCGCCCGCGAGTCGGGATCGCGGGCCGCGACACGGTGACCAGGGCCGTCATGGAGGGACCCCACCCCCCGCCCCTTCCCCGGGGCACCTGCAAGAGGAGAACCAAGGTGATCGAACGTCTGCCCCGGCCCTTCCGGGTACTGCTCGCCGCCACACTCGGAGCGAGCCTCACGCTGGCGGCCGGGTGCGGCAGCACCGACAAGGACTCGTCCGGATCGTCCGGGAAGAGCGGCAAGACGGTCTTCGTGTTCGCCGCGGCTTCGCTGACCGAGACGTTCACCTCCTTGGGCAAGACCTTCGAGAGCGCTCATCCCGGTGTGAAGGTGAAGTTCAACTTCGGCGGTAGCTCGGCGCTGGCCCAGCAGATCACCCAGGGCGCTCCGGCGGACGTGTTCGCCGCCGCCAGCCCCGCCACGATGAAGACGGTGACCGACGCCAAGGACGCCTCGGGCGAGCCGAAGGTGTTCGTCCGCAACCGGCTCGAGATCGCCGTGCCGCCCAGCAACCCCGGCAAGGTCAAGGCGTTCAAGGACCTGGCCAACCCCAAGCTGAAGGTCGTCGAGTGCGCGCCCGAGGTGCCGTGCGGCGCCGCCGCCATCAAGGCCCTCGCGGCGGCCAAGCTCAAGGTCAAGCCGGTCTCGCAGGAGCAGGACGTCAAGGCGGCGCTCACCAAGGTGCAGCTCAACGAGGCCGACGCCGCTCTCGTCTACCGCACCGACGTCAAGTCCGCCGCCGGGAAGGTGAAGGGCATCGACTTCCCCGAGGCCGCCCAGGCGATCAACGACTACCCCATCGCCACCCTGGCCAAGGCCCCGCAGCCCGACCTGGCCGGCCAGTTCGTCCAGCTCGTCCTCTCCGACCAGGGAAAGTCCGTCCTCACCCAGGCGGGATTCGAGTCCCCCTGACCGGAGCGGGGGCGAGGATCCACCGGAGCGGGTCCTCGCCCCACGCCGGCACCGGGGCCCAGAGCACGGGTGCACGGGCGAACGCGTGCGGTATGACTCTCTCTACCGATTATTCAATAGATCGAAATAAGCCCATAAAGACTGTCGGCTCGGCCGGGACCTGGCGCCGCAGTCGACAGATCACCCGACGCGAAGGCGCCAGGACACTGCGATGAGCGTCCCGGCGCCGATCCCTTGATGCCTAGGAAGCCGTCTGGTCGTCGATCTCGGCGTCCGCGGCGTGCCGCTTCACGGATTCGATGCCGTTCATGGCCGAGGACTTGGTCTCGTAGTTCTCGCTGCTCGCGATCACCTGGCCGTTCGACGCGACCAGGTTGAAGTGGAACTTGCCGCTGTTGCCTTTCTTCATGACGAACTTGCCGGCCATTCGTCTCACCTCTCTACGGTTGCTTCATCGCGGCCCTACCCGCGCATTAGAGGCAAAACCCGCCATATCCCGCTGTTCCGGATATGTAGCGTCTGCGCATAGCCGGCGCTTACCGTGGCGGCGCCGTACGGATCTTTCTGACCGCCGAGCGCGGGCGGGGACCCCGTGACGATCCCCGCCTCTCGCCCTAACGAGTCGCCGGCAGGACGCTGCGCTTCTCCTTCGGCAGGTCCTCGATCATCCGGCGCGGCATGTTGAGCGTGTCGGCGCTGACCTGCGCCGGGGTGTTGGCCATCCACTGCGTCGCCGAGATGTCCTCGTAGCGCGGGTTGCGGAACATCTCCAGGAACACCAGCGGCTCCGTGCCGAGGTTCTCGACGTAGTGCCCGTACGCGAAGGGTACGTAGCCGACGTCCCCGGCATGGAAGTCGAACGTCCGGTTCAACCCCGAACCGGCGAACACTCCCATCCGGCCGAACCCGGAGATGTAGTACTGCCACTCGTCGTCGGTCGGATGCCAGTGCAGCTCACGCAGCGCGCCCGGTTCGAGTTCCACCAGGGCCGCCGAGATCGTGTTCGCCGCCGCGAAGTTCGTGGAGTCGGTGATCCGGACCGTACCCCCGTCGAACCGCAGCGGGGTCTGGGCGAGCATCCGGTGCTTGAACGTCCGGGGCACGTCGCCGGTGGGGCTGACGACGCGCTCTCTGTCGTCCAGCGGCGGGGGAACCTCGCCCTGGAAGATGTACTTCTCCTTCTCCGGCATGGCGGCCATCTGCTCGGGCGTCCAGCCGAAGTTCTTCGCGAGCACGTTCTTCGGCGTGTGGGCGAAGAAGTCGCTGATCATGAATGTGGAGTTCTCCGAGAAGGCGCCGTCGTCGAAGACGAGCAGGAACTCCACGCCCTCATCGAGCGCCTGGATGTAGTGCGGCACACCCTTGGGAAAGAACCAGAGGTCACCCTCCTCGACGTCGTCGAGGAAGTTGCGGCCGTCCTGGTCCACCACGCCGATCCGGCAGCTCCCCTCCAGCACGTAGGCCCACTCGGACTCCTTGTGCCAGTGCAGCTCGCGATAGGCGCCGGGGTTGAGCTTCATGTCGACGCCGGCCAGCGTCGTGGCTACGGGCAGCTCGCGCTGGGTGACCTCCCGCGTCCAGCCGCCCTCCTCGATCCGCGTATGGGCCGTGGAGAAGGAGAACTTCAGGTTCGGCAGCGTTCCGTGGTCCGTGGGTGGCGGCGTGAGCATGTCGGGATTCTGCCGGTCCAGCTCGATGTTGCGCGGGCCGGTGTCGATGCCGCCCTGGCCGTTCCGCTGCGGTTGAGGAACGTCCTTCGATCCGGACCGTTTCATCGGGTTGAAATGTCTCATCGGCGACACCTTTCGTGAGGCGGGTCAGAGGGTGAACGGCAGGCAGCAGCCCAGGACGGCGACCACGGCGGCCGAGACGCCGGCGACTCGCGTGGTGAGCGGGGCGTTGACGAGCGGCCCCATCAGCGAGCGGTCCCGGCAAAAGTGGACGAGCAGGAACAGCGCGACCGGTACGCCCAGCGAGATGACCACCTGGCTGACGATCAGCAGGCCGGTCAGCGACACTCCGGAGAGCAGGGCGAGCACGGCCGGCGCCATCGTCACGATCCGGCGCACGTGCACGGGCACCCGCCGGGCGAGGAAGCCGCGCATCACGACGTCGCCGGCGAGCGTTCCGATCCCGGTCGAGGACACCCCGGACGACAGCAGCGCGATCGCGAACGCCAGCGCGGCACCCCCGCCGATCCGGCTCGCCAGCTCGCCGTGCGCCGCGACCAGGTCGCCGGTCCAGGCGCCGCCCGTCGCACGGCCGAGCCCGGCCCCGAGCGCGATCATCGAGACGTTGACGAACGTGGCCGCGCCGAGCGCGAGCACGCAGTCCAGCGCCAGCGCGCGACGGACCAGGCGGGGCCGCCGCCAGGCCGAGTCCACCGGCATACCGCCGCTCTGCACGAGGGCCGAATGCAGGTAGATCGCATGCGGCATGACCGTGGCGCCGACGATTCCCATCGCGAGCACCAGCGCCCCCTGCCCCGCCAGGCCGGGCAGCAGGCCCGACGCGAGGCCGGCGGCGGACTGGTGCCCGACGAACAGGATGTCGTAGCCGATCCCGCCGCCCACGAGAACCAGCGCCGCCGCGCTCATCAGCTCGAACCCGCGCCGGCGTCCGCGGCGCCGCAGCTCCAGCAGGAGCAGCGACACGACCGCGGTCAGCACCGCGGAGGCCAGCACGGGCATCCCGAACAGCAACCGCATCCCTATCGCCGCGCCGACGAACTCGGCCAGGTCGGTGGCGAGCACCACCACCTCGGCCTGGAACCACACCAGCCGGGTCCCCCAGCGCGGGAACCGGTCCCGGCACAGCCGGGGCAGGCTCTTCCCGGTGGCCATGCCGAGTTTCGCCGCCTGGAACTGGACCAGCATCGCGACGAGGCTCGCGGCCACGACCACCCAGACGAGCAGATAGCCGGTCGTCGCCCCCGCCGTGAGGTTGGTGGCGACGTTCCCGGGGTCCACATAGGCGATGGCGGCCACGAACGCGGGCCCGAGTATCCGGGCGGCGTGGGACGCCGGAACGGGACGGCGTTCCTGGGCGGCGAGCTCACGGTCGGGCGGCGGTGGTGTACGGGTGAGGCGCCCGCTCACTCTGACGCTCCATCTCGCGCGAATAGCAACATAAAGGCGGAATACCCTTAATGCCGAAAAGCAGATCAAAGGAAGCCGCCATCGGTGGGTAAAGGTAAAGTGGCGCCTTATCCGTCTATTCCGGATATATAGCTGCGATGGGTCAAAGGCTTGGACGCAGGTCACGTACGGGGCTCATGGCCTCCAGTTGCGCGGCCAGGTACAGCACTGTGGATTCGGCCAGCCTTCCGGACACGAGCTGCACCCCGATGGGCAGCCCGTCACCGCTCGTGCCGAACCTGATCGACAGGCCGGGGAGCCCGGTCACGTTGAATGGCACGGTGGCGCCCTGGATGAACCTGGCCGGCACGGGCCGGCCGTCGACGACGAACTCCCTCGCACGGTGTTCGTGCGCCGGAACGGGCACCACGGGCGTGAGGAGCGCATCGTGGTTCCGGAAGTATTCGGCGAAGCCGTCCTTGAGCCGCTCGCGCGCCTGTTCGGCGAGGACGTAGTCCCGGTACGGCGTGTCCGGCGTCTTGAGCATCGCCTTGACGATCTTGAAGATCTCGTCCTCGTGGCCGGCGGCCGCCTCGGCGAAGGCGGGCTTCATCTCCATCACGTGCAGTGCGTAGAAGACGTCGAGCGCGAAGTCGCGTTCGAGTGCCGGGATGCGGACGGGTTCCACGACCGCGCCGGTGAGCGTCAGCGCGTCGGCGGCCGCCCGCACGGTCGCGGCGACTTCCGGGTCGACCGGGCCGAAGCCGGGCTCGACCAGCCACCCCACCCGAAGCCGGCGGCCCGGCGCGGAACCGACGCCGGTGTCGAGGTTCGGCGGGCTGGTGGCGTAGCCGTCGGCCCCGTCCGGCCCGGCAAGGACCGAGTAGGCGAGCGCGATGTCGCGGACGCTGCGCGCCATCGGGCCCATGTGCCAGAACCGGCGCGGCACCCGTGGCCAGACTCCGGTCATCGGGATGCGCCCGTGCGTGGGCTTGAGGGCGACGATGCCGGTGTGCGCTGCAGGGCCGCGTACCGAGATCGCGAGGTCGGTGCCGAGGCCGAGCGGTGACATTCCCGCCGCGATCGCCGCCGACTCGCCGCCGCTCGACCCGCCGGGCGTGCGGTCGAGGTCCCACGGGTTGTTCGCCCGCCCCGTGAGCAGGTTGTCCGTCTCGGTCGAGTAGGAGAACTCGGGGAGATTCGTCTTCGCGAGCAGGATCGCGCCGGCGCGCCTCATCCGCGCGACCCCGGCCGCGTCGACGGCGGGAACGCGGCCCCGGAAGATCGGCGAACCGCGCTGGGTGGGCACCCCGGCGGTATCGATGGAGTCCTTCACCGTGAACGGCACTCCGTGCAACGGCCCGAGCTCCTCGCCCGACGACAGAGCCTTCTCGGCCGCCTGTGCGGCTTCCAGCGGGCCCGCGACCGTGACGATCGCGTTGATCCGCGGGTTGACCGCCTCGATGCGGTCGAGGTGTGCCCGCACCACTTCGACCGGCGACACCTCCCGTTCGCGGATCAGCTCGGCCAGCCTGGTCGCGTCGGAGTAGACGAGGGCCTCGGCCGTGTGCTTGCCGGTCATGGGCGATCGTCGCCGGTGTGGGCGAGTCTGCGGGCTTGCATGCTCGGATGACGTACCCACAGGAGGAGCCGTGAACGTCCGTGCGGTCGAATATCCGTTTTATGCCGCATGGGCGCACGGCGGGGTGCATGCCGGTACGAGCCTTGGACCTGGCGAGCGAGTTAACGGACCGGAGCCCGGGTAGGCGCCTCGCATGGCGGAGATATCACTGCGGGTCAACGGCGCGGAATACGCACTGAGCATCGACACGCGCACATCGCTGCTCGATCTGCTCCGCGAGCACCTCGGCCTGACCGGGACCAAGAAAGGGTGCGACCACGGTCAGTGCGGCGCGTGCACCGTCCTGATCGACGGCCGGCGGTCCAACGCCTGTCTCGCGCTCGCCGTCGCCCACGACGGCGCGGAGGTCACCACGGTCGAGGGACTGGCCGACGACGGCCGGCCCCATCCCCTGCAGGCCGCGTTCATGGAGCTCGACGCCTTCCAGTGCGGGTACTGCACCCCGGGCCAGCTCTGCTCGGCGGCCGGGATGCTCGGCGAACGCGGGCCGAGCGCCGTCACCGACGATCTCACCGCGGATCCACCGCTGACGCGGGAGGAGATCCGCGAACGCATGAGCGGAAACCTGTGCCGTTGCGGTGCGTACGTCAACATCGTCGCCGCGATCGAAGAGGTCGGCCGATGAGACCTTTCGCGTACGCCCGCGCCAGTGACGCGCGGGACGCCGTCGAGCGGTTCGGGCCCGGCGCGATGTACCTCGGCGGCGGCACCAACCTCGTGGACCTGATGCGCCTCGGCGTGGCCGAGCCCGAATCCCTCGTGGACGTGGCGCGCCTCCCGTACGACGCGATCGACGGCGACGGCGACGGCCTGCGGATCGGCTCGGCGGTGCGCAACAGCGACCTGGCCGCGCACCCGGTGGTACGTGAGCGGTACCCGATGCTGGCCCGCGCCGTGCTCAGCGGCGCGTCCGGGCAGGTCCGCAACATGGCCACGGTCGGCGGCAACCTGCTGCAGCGCACCCGCTGCCCCTACTTCCAGGACGTCTCCAAGCCGTGCAACAAGCGCCGTCCCGCCTCGGGCTGCCCGGCGATCGAGGGCGACCACAGCAACCTGGCGGTGCTCGGCCACTCCGGGCAGTGCGTGGCGACGCACCCGTCCGACATGGCGGTGGCGCTCGCCGCCCTCGACGCGCGGGTCCGGGTCACCGGACCGGACGGCGACCGTACGGTGCCGATCCCCGGCCTGCACCGGCTGCCCGGCGACGACCCGTCCCGCGACACCGTGCTGCGGCCGGGTGAGCTGATCACCGGCGTGGACCTGCCTCCCCCGCCCGCCGGCGCCTCGAAGTACCGCAAGGTACGAGAACGCGCGTCGTTCGCGTTCGCCCTCGTCTCCATCGCCGCCGTGCTCGAGGTCGCCGACGGCGTCGTCCGCGACTGCCGCCTGGCGCTCGGCGGCGTCGCGCACGCGCCGTGGCGGGCCGAGATCGCCGAGGCGGAGCTCCGCGGCGTACGTGCCGGTGAGGAGGAGTTCGCCCGTGCCGCCGAGGCCGAGCTGAGCCGGGCGCGGCCGCTGCCGCGCAACGCGTACAAGGTCCCGCTGGCCCGCAATCTGATCGTCCGCACCCTGCAGGAGCTGGTCACGTGAACCGCGTCGAAGGAGGCGACAAGGTCACCGGGCGCGCGAGGTACGCCTATGAGTACCCGGCCGCCGACGTCGCGTACGTCCATCCCATCCAGTCGGCGATCGCCCGCGGGCGGATCCGGTCGGTCGACGCGAGCGAGGCGCTCGTCATGCCGGGCGTGCTCGCGGTGCTGTCCAGTGCCGAACCGCCTCCGCTGGGCTCGCGCGAGGACCCGGAGCTGGCGCTCTTCCAGACCGACCAGGTCGCCTACCACGGCCAGCTCGTGGCCGCGGTGGTCGCCACCACGCTGGAGACGGCGCGTGACGCGGCCGAACGCGCGGTGCGCATCACCTACGACGCCGAGCCGCACGACGTACTGCTGAGGGCGGACCATCCCGGCCTCTACACGCCAAAGACGGTCCTTCCGGACTTTCCCGCCGTCTCCGAGCTGGGCGACGTCGAGGCCGCGCTGGCCGACGCGGCCGTGGTCGTGGACGCCACGTACACGACGCCCACGATGCACAACAACCCGATGGAGCCGCACGCGACGATGGCGGTCTGGGAGGAGGACGGCGGCCTGACGCTCTACGACGCGACGCAGGGCGCGACCGCCGACCGCGACAGCATCGCGAAGGTGCTGGGCCTGCCTCCGGACCAGGTCCGCGTCGTCGCCCCGCACGTCGGCGGGGGTTTCGGGTGCAAGGGCACCACCCGCCCGAACGCCATCCTCGCGGCGCTCGCCGCGCGGGCCGCCGGCCGCCCGGTGAAGGTGGCGCTGACCCGGCAGCAGATGTTCGACGTCACCGGCTATCGCACCCCCACGATCCAGCGGGTCCGGCTCGGCGCCGACGCGCAGAACCGGCTGACCGCGATCAGCCACGAGGTGGTCGAGCAGTCCTCGACTCTGGTCGAGTTCGGCGAGCCGACCGCCCTGCCCACACGTGTCATGTACGCGGCGGCCGCTCGCCGTACGGCGCACCGGCTCGCCCGGCTCGACGTGCCCACGCCCTCGTGGATGCGCGCGCCCGGCGAGTGCCCGGGGATGTTCGCCCTCGAGTCGGCCATGGACGAGCTCGCGATCGCCGGTGGAATCGATCCGATCATGCTGCGGGTGCTGAACGAACCCGCGACCGATCCCGAGTCCGGTCTGCCGTTCAGCTCGCGCCACCTCATCACCTGCCTGCGTGAGGGCGCCCGGCGCTTCGGCTGGGAGCGGCGTGACCCCGAGCCCGGGATCCGGCTCGACGGGCGGTGGCTGACCGGCACCGGCGTGGCCTCGTCCACGTACCCGGCCAACCGGCAGCCGTCCAGCGCCAGCGCCACGGTCGAGGACGACCAGTTCCTCGTACGGATCGCCGCCGCCGACATCGGCACCGGGGCACGTACGGTGCTCACCCGCATCGCGGCGGAGGCCCTGGGCGCCCCGGCCGAACGCGTCAGGGTCGAGGTCGGCGACAGCGCACTGCCGAAGGCGTCTCTCGCGGGCGGCTCCATGGGGACCGCGTCGTGGGGATCGGCGGTCGTACGTGCGTGCGAGGCGTTGCTGAAGAACGGTGACCGGGGTACCGCCGACACCACGGCGGACGTGGAGGCCGACTCCGGCTTCTCCCGTCACGCGTTCGGCGCCCAGTTCGCGGAGGTACACGTGGACATCGACACCGGTGAGATACGCGTCCCGCGGCTGCTGGGCGTGTTCGCCGCCGGCCGGATCCTGGACGAGACGCTGGCGCGGTCGCAGTTCATCGGCGCCATGACGATGGGCCTGGGAATGGCGCTCATGGAGGAGACGGTGGTCGATGAGGAGTCCGGCGGCTTCTTGAACCACGACCTCGCGCAGTACCACGTCGCGGCGTGCGCCGACGTACGGGACATCGAGGCGGTGTGGATCGAGGAGGAGGATCCCTACCTCAACCCGATGGGCTCCAAGGGGATCGGCGAGATCGGCATCGTGGGCACCGCCGCGGCCGTCGCCAACGCCGTCCACCACGCGACCGGGCGGCGCATACGCGACCTGCCCGTCACCCCCGCGAAACTGCTCGGCTGACGCGGGGATCGGGCCCGTCTCGATACGCTGAGAACCTGCCTAGACCGGTCTCCACGGACACCGAGAACGAACGTACGCAGGGAGCAGAGTTATCCGATGAACCCGCCGACGCAACAGGAGCGATTCGGTTTTCAGGCCGAGGTCGTCCAGCTTCTCGACCTGATGATCCATTCGCTCTACAGCAACAAGGAGATCTTCCTGCGGGAGGTGATCTCCAATGCCTCGGATGCCATCGACCGGCTGCGGTTCGCGATTCTCACCGATCCCGAACTCCACGAGGACGACGAGGCGCTGGAGATACACGTCGCGTACGACAAGGAAGCGCGCACGATCACCATCTCCGACAACGGCATCGGCATGAGCCGCCAGGAGGTGATGGACAACATCGGCACCATCGCCAAGTCCGGCACGCGCGAGTTCTTCCAGGCACTGACCGGCGACCAGCGCAAGGACGCGACGCTCATCGGCCAGTTCGGCGTCGGCTTCTACTCCTCGTTCATCGTCGCCGACCAGGTGATCCTGACGACCCGCAGGGCGGGCCTGCCCGCCGGCGAGGCGGTCCGCTGGGAGTCCGACGGCAGGGGCGACTACACGCTGGAGACGGTGGAACGCGAGGCACGGGGTACCGAGATCGTCCTGCATCTGCGGGAGGGCGAGGACGACCTGCTGAACGACCACCGGCTGCGCACGATCATCCAGAAGTACTCCGACCACATCAGCCTGCCGATCCTGATGCCGGAGACGACGGAGGACGGGTCCGGCGAGGACGCCGTCGTCAACCGCGCCTCCGCTCTGTGGGCCCGCGCGAAGAGTGAGATCGGCGAGGCCGACTACAACGAGTTCTACAAACACGTCGCGCATGACTTCGCCGATCCGCTCGCGCATCTGCACGCCAAGATGGAGGGCACCTACGAGTACACGCTGCTGCTGTTCATCCCGGCGACCGCGCCGTTCGACCTGTGGATGCCCGAGGCGCGCCACGGCGTGAAGCTGCACGTCCAGCGGGTCTTCATCATGGACGACACCGGTCAGCTGATGCCGAACTACCTGCGGTTCGTCCGCGGCGTGATCGACTCGGCCGACCTGCCGCTCAACGTCTCGCGCGAGATCCTGCAGAGCAGCAGGGTGGTCGACTCCATCCGCTCCAGCGCGGTCAAGAAGGTGCTCAAGCTCCTGAAGGACCTCGCCGAGAAGGAGCCGGACAAGTACGCCACCTTCTGGAAGGAGTTCGGCGACGTTCTCAAGGAGGGCGTCGCCGAGGACTACTCCAACCGTGACGACATCGCCAAGCTGCTGCGGTTCACCACGACGAAGTCGGCGACCGACGAGCCGGACACCTCGTTCGGCGACTACGTCTCCCGCATGAAGGAGGGCCAGGAGAAGATCTACTACCTGCTGGCCCCCTCCCCCGCCGCCGCCAAGCACAGCCCGCACCTGGAGATCTTCCGCAAGAAGGGCATCGAGGTGCTGCTGCTGGGCGAGGCCATCGACAACTGGCTGGTGACGAGCCTGCCCGACTTCGAGGGCAAGCGGCTGCAGTCGGTCGCCCAGGGCGTCTCCGACCTCGGTTCGATGGAGGACGAGGCCGAGAAGGAGGCGAACGAGAAGGCGGTCACCGAGCTGGGCGGCCTGGTCGAGCGGCTGAAGAAGGCGCTCGGTGACAAGGTCTCCGACGTACGGACCACCAACCGCCTGACCACGTCACCGGCGTGCATCGTGGCCGACGAGCCGGACATCGAGATGAACCTCGCGCGCCGCATGCGGGGCTCCGGGCTGCCGAGCCGGCCGGTGCTGGAGATCAACCCCGAGCACGCCCTCGTCCAGCGGCTCGACCGCGAGACGGACGAGGAGCGGCTTTCGGACTGGGCGCAGATCCTCTACAGCCAGTCCGTTCTCACGCTCGGCGCCCGCATCGAGGATCCGGCCGACTTCGTCGAACGGCTCAACGGCCTGCTGATGACGCTCGCGGAGGAGACGGACTGAAAACGCACGTGGGCCGGGACGCGTCGCGTCCCGGCCCACGTTCGCTCAGGATCCGAAGACCTGGAACTCATACAGCGAATAGCCGTACGGGGTGGATCGCTGGGTCCCGTACACGCGCACGTACCGGCCGGACCCGGAGACGTTCAGGTCCTGCACTCCCCCGGTGCCGGTGGTCGTCGAGTACACGTTCGTCCAGCTCGTGCCGTTGGTGGACGTCTGGATCTGGAACGCCTTGCCGTACGCCGCCTCCCAGTTGAGCAGCACGTGGGACAGGTTGTGCACCGCGCCCAGGTCGACCTGGAGCCACTGCGGGTCGCTGAACGCACTCGACCAGCGTGACCCGGTGTCGCCGTCCGTGGCGTTGGCCGCGGCGGTGCCGGGCTGCTCGGTCGAGGACGCGGTGGTCGGGTGGCCCTGGGACAGGTTCGTCCCGCTGCCGCCACCGCCTCCGCCGCCCGGTGCCTTGTTGTAGACGGCGACGTAGTCGACGTTGAGCGACGCGCCGGAGACGGTCGAGGAGTTGGGACCGCCGCCGAACGCGTCGGGGAACCCTCCGCCCATCGCCAGGTCGAAGATGATGAAGAAGGGATGGTCGACGGCGTTCGCCCAGGTGGTGGCGTCCACCCGGTTCGCGGCGAGCGTGAAGTAGTTGTTGCCGTCGAGGTACCAGCGGATCTGCTCGGGCGAGACCGACCGGTCGATCTGCACCGCGTAGGTGTGATAGCCGGTCTGGCAGCCGCCGCACGCGCGTTCACCGCTGCCGATTCCGGTGGACTCGTTACAGGGCCCGCCGGGGTTGGTGCCGCAGTGCAGGGTGCCGAACACCGAGCTGCGGCCGTTGATGTCCTCGAGGATGTCGACCTCACCGGAGGTCGGCCACGTCGTCCCGCTGCGCAGCGTCGAGCCGAGCATCCAGAACGCCGGCCAGTAGCCCGCTCCGTTGGCGGTGGAGACGTTGGGCTGCTGGATCGACGCCTGCATCATCACGACGCCGCCCGCGGGGGCGCCGAACGTGGCGGCCTGCGTCTCGACCCGGCCGGAGGTCCAGCCCCCGCGCGGGTCCGAACCCGAGTGGAGGGCCTTGAGAACGAGATGCCCGGCGCCGTCCTGGTAGACGTTCGACGTGCTGTTGGTCATCGTCTCGATCTCACCGGTGCCGAAGCTGCTGCCGGGCCCGGTGTCGTACTTCCAGGTCCCGGTGTTCAGCCCGGTGCCGCTCCCACCGGTGAAGTCGTCGCTCCAGGTCGTGGTGAAGCCCGAGGGCGGCGGCGGTACGGTGGCGGGCCTGGCCGAGGCCGTCTGGGTGGCGGTCGTCGCCGGGGCGATCATGCCGACGGCGAGGACGAGGGCGCCGGTGGCCACCCGGAGCCGGTGTGTGCGTGTCGCGAACATGTGCTGCTCCTTTCGGGGGGTCACCAGCCGACGGCGACGAGCAGGTACTGCGGGTCGCCGTGGGAGATGAACGAGGACTGGCCGGCGACGTCGTCGTAGGGGAAGCCGTAGGCCAGGTGGTTGATCGCGTGGTCGTGCCAGAACTTGGCGTAGTAGTTGGCGGGCGCGGCCTTGTAGTACTGGCTCGGGTCGGACTGCTGCGGCTGGCCCGCGACGTGCCGGTTCAGGGCGGCGCACATGTTCGGGTTGCCCGCCAGCGAGCCCGCGCATCCGAAGATGTTGGAGGTGGGCTCGTTCACGCCGTTCGCCTGCGCGTAGCTGGTGAAGTAGTTCGCGTACTGGCCGCCGGTACGGAAGGCGCTGTCACTGCCCGGCGCGGGGATGTAGTAGGGCGCCTGGACGGTGGCGAGGTGCTTGAACTCGGTCGGCACCTCGTCCTGGAACCGCTGGAACGTCGCCGAGCGGTCCTCGGCGAACGTGGCCTGGTCCTCGCCGACCTGCGTGTCGTACCCGTCGTGGGCGTGCAGCCGCAGGGCCAGCTTGAGGCCGAAGCCGTCGACGCGTGTCGTGTTGCCGTTGAACACGTCCGGCCCGACCGTGAACTCGATGAAGTCCTTGTACTGGCCGGTCGGCGAGCCCAGGTAGAAGTACATCCGGCCGGCGGAGTTGGCGGGCATGTCGAAGTAGGGCTGTTCGGCGATCGAGTGCGTCTGGCCGTTGAAGCTCCAGTAGACCTGGCTGTCCGGGTAGTGCCCGTTGGTCCGGTTGAGGATCTTCAGCTCGAGGACGTTGTTCGCGGCGGGGATGGTGCTGGTGTCGCCCCAGAACGAGTCGGTCGGCGGGGGCGTCGTGGTGGTCCCGGAGTACACCGCGAACTCCCACAGCGAGTAGCCGTACGGGGTGCTGCGGGCGGTGCCGTTCATCCGGACGTAGCGGCCGGTGCCGGTGACGCTGAGCGTCTGGGCGCCGCCGGTGCCGGTCGTGGTGCTGTAGACGGTCGTCCAGCTGCTGCCGTTGGCCGAGACCTGGATCTGGAAGGCCGTCGCGTACGCCGCCTCCCAGGTGAGGGACACCTGGCAGATCTGCTGTGACGAGCCCAGGTCGACCTGCAGCCACTGCGGGTCGCTGAAGGCGCTGGACCAGCGGGTTCCGGTGTTGCCGTCCACGGCGGCCGAGGCGGGGGTGCCGGCGTTCTCGGTGGAGGAGGCCGTCACCGTGTGGTTCAGCGCGAGGTTGCTCCCGCCGCAGGCGGCGGCCTTCGGCGCGGCGGCTCCGGCGTTGAGCGGGGTGCCGGCCACGAGGTAGCCGACGAGAAGCATGATCGCGGCGGACGCGATCACGATGAGATGAGCGGGCGCACGGCGGCGCGCCACGTGGCGGAGGGTGGACTGCATTGACGGCTCCCTTTCTGGGGGTAGGGAGATGAGGCACGCGACTCCGGCGGCCGCGGAACCGCCGGAGCCTCGCTGGCGGGCGGGGCGTGCGGGTGATCGTCGGGCGGGTTGTTCTGAGAGCGCTCTCACGAAGAAGGTGGCGGTCATTCTGACTTCAGTCAAGGGAGTCAAGGCGTAACGTTTTGATAACGGCGACCGCGCCGAACCGCCCGCTGTCCCCGACATATGCCCTGGCCAGGGTATTTGTTGTCCGGCACACCATTAATCCGGGGCAACGCAGCCGAAATCTATGCGCCCTTCGGTGCGTCCTCCGCCCGGTGCCTCAGCGGTAGAGATCGGTACGCCGATCGGCGTGGATGTCGTTGCGCGGCCCGCACGATCGCGGCGCGGGCGGCGGCACGGTTGGCGTCCACCTCGCCGACGGCGAGGGCGAGCCGGCAGACGGCCGTACGTGTCATCGAGGCCACCCTAGGGCGATCAGGGCTGGTACGTCCCCGGCTCCCAGGTGCGGGTGGCGACGCCGATGGTGTTCCAGGCGTTGATCGCGACGATCAGGCCGACCAGCGCCGCGATCTCGTCCGGCTTGAACTGCCCGGCCACCGCGTCGTAGTCGGCCTGGGGGACGTGGCCGCCGGCGAGCAGCGTCACCGACTCGGCGAACGCCAGCGCCGCGCGCTCGCGGTCGGTGAAGTACGGCGTCTCGCGCCACGCCGGAAGCGCGTAGAGCCGCTGTTCGGTCTCGCCGATGGCCCGTGCGTCCTTGGTGTGCATGTCGATGCAGTAGGCGCAGCCGTTGATCTGGGAGGCCCTGATCCGTACCAGCTCGCGCAGCCGGGGGTCGAAGTCCACGCGGTCGAGTTCGGAGGTGGCGGCCTGGTCGAGCCCGCCCATGGCACGGGAGAACCGGGCGGCGTGGGCGTCGAAGTCCAGCCGGACGGGAATCGGTGTCGTCGTTGTCATGTGATCGAACCTAGGCCCGGATCAGCCCAAGAGTATGGTCCATTTCCATGGCGAGAACATGGGCCGTTTCCGGCGTGGACCTTCACCTGGACCTGACGGGCACGCGGGTGCGCGCCGCGCTGGAGTCCGCGTTGCGGCAGGCCGTTCGCACCGGACGGCTCGCCGAGGGGGTGCGCCTGCCCTCCTCGCGGGCGCTGGCCGCCGACCTGGGAGTCGCGCGCAACACCGTCGCGGACGCCTACGGCCAGCTCGTCGCCGAGGGCTGGCTGACGGCCCGTTCCGGTTCGGGCACCCAGGTCGCGGCACGGCCCGCCGACGAGGAGGCCGCGCCGCCACCGGCCCGGCCCGGAAGGACCCCGGTCCGGTACGACCTGCGGCCGGGGTCACCCGCCTTGTCGCTGTTCCCCCGCACCGCGTGGCTGGCCGCGGCACGACGGGCGCTGAACGCCGCACCCGCCGAGACCCTGGGCTACGGCCATGCGCGCGGGCTGCCCGAGTTGCGGACGGCCCTGGCCGGCTACCTCGCCCGTGCCCGTGGCGTGCGCGCCGCCCCCGAACGCGTCGTGGTGTGCGCGGGCTTCACGCAGGCCCTGACCCTGCTGGTTCAGGTGCTGCGCGCCCGCGGTGCCACCACCCTCGGGATCGAGGCGCTCGGCCACCGGCAGCACCACGACGTGATCGCCGCGGGCGGGCTGCGGCCCCGGCGGATGCCGGTCGACGATCACGGCGCGGTCGTCGATGCCCCCGCGGCCGACGCCATGCTGCTGACCCCGGCCCATCAGTTCCCCCTCGGCATGCCGCTGGCGGCGCACCGCCGTACCCGCGCCGTCCAGTGGGCCCACGACACCGGCGGCCTGATCATCGAGGACGACTACGACGGGGAGTTCCGCTACGACCGCCAGCCCGTCGGCGCGCTGCAGGCCCTGGCCCCCGAGCACGTCGTGTACGCGGGCACCGCGAGCAAGACCCTCGCGCCCGGCCTGCGGCTCGCCTGGCTCGTACTGCCCGCCGCCCTCGTCGACGAGGTCGCCGAGGCCAAACGGATCGCCGACGGGCACACGAGCACGTTCGAGCAGCTCACGCTGGCCGAGTTCGTCACCTGCGGCGACTACGACCGGCACGTGCGGCGCTGCCGCCTCGCGTACCGGCGCCGACGGGACCGGCTGGTCACCGCGCTGCGCCGCGAGGCGCCACGCGTACGGGTCACCGGCGTGGCCGCCGGGATGCACGCCCTGCTCGAACTCCCGCCCGGTACGGACGAGGACGAGGTCGTTGCCCGTGCCGGCCGGCACGGTCTCGCCCTGGAGGGGCTACGGACGTACCGCGCCGCGGAGGAGGGACACCGGCCCGCGCTCGTCGTCGGCTACGCGACTCCTCCGGATCACTCCTACACCGGCGCCCTCGCCCGCCTCTGCGCCGTTCTCGCCGGCTGACCACGCCTGCCGCCGACCGGACGCGGCACGACCCCCTGTCGAGTCGCGTTGTGCCAGTGTGTGCCCATGGTGGCGAGATCTGAGCTTTCGGCGGCGGAACTCCAGGTATGGCGGGCATTTCCGCGCGGTGAGCCGGTGCGACTCGGCGGCGAGGACTCCGACCCCGACGAGGTGTCCGCGGGTGACGACTGGGGTCCGTCACGGCAGGTTCGCGCCGAGGTGATCACCGAGCTGCTCAGCGGCGCGTTCTCGCCCGTGGCCGGCCGGGTCGCGGCGCTTCGGCTGTCCGGCGCGCAGATCGTCGGGAGGCTCGCCCTGCGGGACGCGGAGATCAGGCAGTCCGTACGGCTACGAGGGTGCCGGCTCGACGACGGGCTCGACCTGTCCGAGGCGAGGACCCGCAGTCTGGACCTGACCCGCTCCCACGTACGCGGTCTCAGCTTGAACGGCGCGCACATCGAGGGAAGCGTCGGACTGGTCGGCGCGCACCTGGCCGACAGATCCGGCTACGCCCTGGACGCGGACGGGCTGACCCTCAGCCGCAACCTGTTCTGCCGCGACGGGTTCCGTGGCCAGGGCGAGATCCGTCTCGTGGGCGCGAGCATCGGCGGCCAGTTCGAGCTGGGCGGCGCCCATCTGGCCAACCCCGGTGGCAAGGCGCTGAGCGCCGAGGGCATGACCCTCGCCGGGCACATGATCTGCCGCGACGGATTCGAGGCGCAGGGCGAGGTCTGCCTGGTGGGAGCGAGCATCGGCGGCGTACTCGACCTGAACGGCGCGCACCTGAGCGATCCCGGCGGCTCCCCGCTGAACGCCGACGGGCTGAAGCTCGCCGGGAGCCTGTTCTGCCGTGACGGCTTCCAGGCCCGGGGTGAGGTCCGCCTGCTGGGGGCTCACGTCGGCGGCCAGGTCAACCTGGACGGCGCGGACCTGGCCAACCCCGGCGGCTACGCCTTCAACGCCGACCGGATGACCGTCGCCGGGACCATGTTCTGCTCTGGCGGCTTCCGGGCCGAGGGCGAGATACGCCTGCTGGGGGTGCGCATCGGCGGCCGGCTCAGATTCGACGGCGCGGACCTGGCGAACCCCGGCGGCAACGCCCTGACCGCCGACCAGATGGCCGTGACGGAGGGGATGTACTGCCAGGACGGCTTCCAGGCCGAGGGCGGCATCAGCATGTACCGGGCGAACATCGGGGTCCTGTGCGACGACCCCGGCTCGTGGCCGCGGCGGCTGGTGCTGGACGGTTTCACCTACGAGGGCCTTGACCCGTACCTTCCGGCCGGCCGGCGGCTGGAATGGCTGCGCCGGATGGACGCCTACCGCGCGCAGCCGTACGAGCAGCTCGCGGCCTACTACCGGCGGCTCGGCCACGACGAGCAGGCGCGGCGTGTCCTGCTGGCCCGGATGAGATCCCGGACGAACGAACGGCCGTGGTGGGCACGGTCCTGGGGCTGGTTCCAGGACGTACTGGCGGGCTACGGCTACGCACCCGGCCGCGCGGTCGGATGGCTGGTGGGCGTGCTGATCGTGGGCTGGGCGTTCTTCCATCTCCACCAGCCCGCCCCCGCGAGACCGCAGGATCATCCGGTGTTCCACGCGGGCCTGTACGCGCTGGACCTGATGCTGCCGGCCCCTGGCCTCGGCCAGGAACAGGCGTGGGATCCGCAGGGCGGCATACTGGCGATCGCGACGACCCTGCGAATCTTCGGCTGGCTGCTGGCCATCGCGGTGGTGGCGAGCATCACCCGCGGCCTCAGCCGCAACTGACCGCGAGGTCGGCCGGCCCGGCCGAAGGCCTGACCCGGCCATATCCGCCTATAACCCCATTTGATCTGCGACCGTGAAGCGCAGGGGTACGGCCTGGGCCGACCCTGCGCGCCGGCGGGGGGCGGCGCCCGGCCGGCAAGGGGGCGGGACATGACCGTCGTGGGGACCTGGAACCTGGAGAACCTGTTCAAGCCCGGTGCCGACTTCGGTCCCGGCAGCGAGGCCGTGTACCGCAAGAAGCTGCACGGGCTCGCCACCACCATCGACGAGGCAGGCCTGGACGTCCTCGCCGTGCAGGAGGTGGGCGACCCGGACGCCCTCGGTGACCTGGCCGCGCTGCTGGGCGGCGAGTGGCGGCACGTCACCTCCGAACACTTCGAGGCGGCGCATCCCATCCGCGTCGGCTTCCTCAGCCGGCTGCCCATAGAGGTGCTCGCCGACGCGGCCGACTTCCCCGGGCAACTGGGGGCGACGCAGACCGACGACTCGGGGACCCACATCTCCCGCATGGGCCGGGGTGCCCTGGCCGTACGCGTCGAGGCGCCCGGGCAAGAGCTGATCCTCATCGCCTGCCATCTCAAGTCGAAGCTGCTGAGCTTCCCCTCCGATGGGAAGAGCAGCCGCTTCGCGCCCAGGGACGAAGGCGAACGCGCCCGGTACGCCGCTTACGCGCTCAACCGCCGGACCGCCGAGGCCGTAACCGTACGCGCGCTCGCGGACCGGCTCCTCGACGCGCAGGGGCGTACCCGGCCGGTGATGGTGCTCGGCGACCTCAACGACGAGCCCCAGGCCGCCACGACCCAGATCCTGCTCGGCCCGCCCGGTAGCGAGCTCGGCACCCTCGGCGCCGACCGGCCCGACGGCGGAGACGCGTCGCGGCTGTGGAACCTGGCCCCGCGGATCCCGGAGGACGAGCGGTACTCCCGGATCTACCGCGGCCGTGGCGAGCTGATCGACCACATCCTGGCCAGCCAGACGCTCCTGGCCCAGACCCAGGAGGTGCACATGGTGCACACCCGGCCGCTTCCGTCGGTCACCGACGACGCACCGGCACGTCGCGACGCTCCCGCCTCCGACCACGCGTTGCTGCTGACGCGCCTGACCTCCGGGCAGGCCTGACCGGCATGCGATAAAGTCCACGGCGAATCATCCAGAGGATCCGAGGGACCTGGCCCGATGACGGTCCGGCAACCTGCCCCGCGGCAAGGTGCCAACGCCAGGAACGATGAGGAGTACCCATGGGCACGCGCCTCGATGTTCCCGTCCTGCACGGATCGCTCGTACGGCTGGAGCCGCTCTCGATGAGCCACGTGCCGGACCTGGCGCTGGCCACGGAGGAGGACCGTTCCTCCTACGGCTTCACCCTGGTCCCCCGGGCCGCCGACGTGAAGGCGTACGTGTCGGCGCAGCTCGCTCGCGACGGGCTGACCCCGTTCGCGCAGGTCCGGGTGCGAGACGGGAGGGCCGTGGGGTGCACGGCGTTGTGGGACCCGCGGACCTGGCCCGGCAGTGACGATCTGCGCGCCATCGAGGTGGGCTGGACCTGGCTCGCCGCGTCGGCGCAGGGCCGCGGGATCAACGCCGAGGCGAAGTTCCTGCTGTTCACGTACGCGTTCGAGACGCTGGGCGTGGTCCGCGTCGACCTCAAGACCGACGCGCGTAACGGGCGGTCGTGTCGGGCGATCGAGCGGCTCGGCGCGCGCTTCGAGGGCGTGCTGCGCAGCTGGTCGCCGTCATGGGCGCCCGGCGAGGAGGGTCTGTTGCGGGACTCGGCCATGTTCTCCGTGATCGCCGGCGAGTGGCCGGCCGTCAAGGCCGCGCTGGCCGCGCGCCTCGCCGCCTAGGCCGAGAGGAGCACGATCTCGAAGTCGACGGTACGGAACCGGTCCGGCAGGCCCAGCTCGGCGGCGCGTGCCGGATCCTCGACCACGGCGAACTCCCGTACGAGGCTCGGCTTCACCCCGAAGACCGCGTCGGAGTCGAGGTACGCGCTGTCGGCCGCGAACACGTGGGTGGTCACCGGCGCGTATCCGGGGGCCCGCACGATGAAGTGGATGTGCGCGGGCCGGTACGGATGACGGCCGGTGGCCTCGAGCAGGGCACCGACCGGGCCGTCGTCGGGGATCGGGTAGTGGCGCGGCACGATGGTGCGGAACCAGAAGGTCCCCTCGGTGTCCGTGGTGAACAGGCCGCGGAGGTTCGCCCGCGGCACCTCGCCCGGCTTCTGCACGTCGTAGAAGCCGTCCGCGTCCGCCTGCCACACGTCGACGGTCGCGCCGGCGACCGGCTCGCCGCCGGGGCCGGTGACACGCCCGGTGACCAGGCACGCCTCTCCCCTGCCGTCGAGTGAGATGTCGGCGCCGAGCGGCCGCGGCGGCGACTCGACGACGTGGAACGGCCCGAGCACCGTCGACTCGGTGCCGACGCCTTTCGCCCGGTGGTTGATCGTCTCTACCAGCATGGACACGCCGAGCACGTCGGAGAGCAGGACGAACTCCTGGCGC
The DNA here is from genome assembly GCF_006716425.1 of Actinoallomurus bryophytorum. Classification (NCBI taxonomy): domain Bacteria; kingdom Bacillati; phylum Actinomycetota; class Actinomycetes; order Streptosporangiales; family Thermomonosporaceae; genus Actinoallomurus; species Actinoallomurus bryophytorum. Next base: position 63,975 of record NZ_VFOZ01000003.1, on the reverse strand, counting down.
ACGTCGTCGCACTTGTGCCCGGTCGCGGTGAGGAACCCGATCGCGGCGTTCCATTCGTCCTCGGTCAGCTCGACGTCCTTCACGAACGCGTGCAGGTGGCGTACGAGCGACCCCATCACCTCCCGCAGCCGGGGATCGGGCGTGCCGTCGAAGCTGGCGCTCACGACGTCGGCCGAGCGCTCCTCGCTGAACAACTCCCCGCGCGTGCCATCGGTCATGTCGGCCTCCCTGGTGCGGTGACACCTCCGATCCTGACACGGCCGGGCCGTGCGCCGGCCTGCGGCCACCCCGTACCCGAACGGCTGTGCCCGGCCGGTCGGGCATTCCGTCCGTCTACAGTCCGGCGCACTGTCCCGACTTCGGGCCTGACGCGGTATTGGGCCGGCCCGCGTCGCCCGGCGCCGGGGAGTTCCCGGCGCACGACAGCGGTCCGCCGATGTGGTTGCCGGCGACGATCGTCGTCGCCGTGTTGTCCCGCACGGCGAGCGGGCCGCCCACGGTCGTGCCGTCGATCGTGACCTGACCCGTCACGCCGGTGACGTTCACCGGGCCTTTGATCGTCGCCGCCGCGCAGTCACCGTCGCGGTTGCCGAGCCAGACCCGCGTCCCGCCGGTCACGGTGGCCGGCCCGGACACCGTGGTGCCGCACAGCAGCACGTCGGTGGCCCCGGACGCCGTCAGCGGGCCACGCACTTCGGACCCCGACGCGTAAAGCCCGGCACCTGTGCGTACGGTCACCGGCCCGGTGATCGTCGCGTCATCGAGACACGTGACACCCGAGGAGACGGTCAATGGGCCGTTGTGCGTGCCGGTGATCGTCTTCGTGCAGGACGGGACGCCGGTCGCGAGGAAAGGCACGGCCCAGGTCTGGTCCTGATGCCGGTAGGTGACGGTGCCGTGGTAGACCCCGTCCGCCGGATAGGAATGGCTCCCGCTGACCGACATCAGGCCTCTCCCCTGCCGCTGGCTCGCCACGTAGTCGCGTCCCGCGATGACGGCCGGCTCCGTCGGAGATCCATCGCCCCAATCGATCACGGCCGCGAACTCACCGGGCGGAATCGAGCCGGCGCTCAGACGCGCCAGGAGCGCGTCGCCCAGGGTCTTGTCCACGCCGAAACGGGAGATCGTCCCCATCGCCGCCGGGCTCCAGTCGACCTGGGATATGGAGCCGAAGTTCACGTTCGCGAACGCCCACCGCGGTCCGGCCACGCTGAGCCGCTGCCGATACGCGTCGTAGTCCTGGGTGAGCGTTTTGGGAGACCAGGCCTTTTCCAGGATTCCGGCCATCCTCGGGAAGACCATGAACTCGTTCGTGGCCAGCCCGCGCATCTGCTCACCCCAGATGGGCGCCTCGATACCGAGGATGTCTTCCGCCTTCGGCCCGCCGTACGCGGGTTGAGCCCAGACCGACCGGTACTTCTCGTAGACCCATTCCGGGTCCCACGTGTAGGCCTTCTGGAGTTCCGTCGCCGGCGTTCTGCCGGGAGATCCGTCATAGGCGAAGTCGAGATAGGCGTTCCATTCCGGGGTCTCGATGACGCTCCGGCCCTGGTTGAACCATTCGGGCTTGATGAGAGGGGGTCCACCGCCGGTGTAGTCGGACCAGTACTGGTTGATGGAGGTGGAGTTCGGCGCGTACCCCTCCAGCGCCGGGTTCCAGCCCATCACCCGCTTGCCGTTGTCGTCGACGATCTTCTCCATCTGGCCGATCCACCACTTGTAGTCCTCGTGGGGCATCCCGATGGCCTCGTCCCCGCCGATGTGGATGATGGGTCCGGGAGAGATCGCGGCAAGCTGCGCGATCGCGTCCTTCCAGAACGCGAGGGCCCGCGCGCTGGCCGGGTCATCCGGATCGGTGCAGAACCGGTCGGTCTGGGTCTGGCCCTGGCACCCCATGACCGCGACGCCGCCCAGGGCTTTGACCGCCGCCGTGGCATGGGCCGGGGCCTCCAGCTCGGGGACGATCTCGATGAACCGGTCGGCCGCGTACTTGACCAGGCCCTTGAAGTCCTCCTGCGTGTAGAAACCCGCGAGGCAGTTCGCTCCGTTGCACCCGGTGCCGTCCAGCGCCGGGTAGCCCTTGATCTCAAGGCGCCAGGACTGGGTGTCGCTCAGGTGCAGGTGCAGCCGGTCGCCCTTCAACGCCGCCAGCTGGTCGATCATGGACCTGATTTCGGCCACCGTCAGGAAGTTACGGGCGGGGTCGAGCTGGAGACCCCGGTGTGCGTATCGCGGGTAGTCCACGACCGTGATGGGCCGCACCGTCCACGGCCCCGTGCCGATGGCGGGCGAGTAGCTCGCCGCCGGCAACAGCTGCCGGAGGGTCTCAAAGCCGTTGAACAGGCCGTGGGCTTTCGGGGCCACGACCTTCGCGCCCGCGCGCGACACCGTGAGGGAATAGCCCTCGGCCGCGGCGACGTCGTTGCCCGGTGGAAGTCCGGGAACCGGCGCGAGGGTGAGGGCGATATCGGCGGCGGTGGCGGAGCCTGTCACCACGGGGAGTTCGTACCCGGTGGCCGGCCGCAGGTAGCCCGCGAGAACATCTCCCGTGGCGGCGAGGCCGCCGTCGGAGATCACGATCCGGGATCTGGCCGTGAGCTCCCACGGCTGACCGGTGCCGGGCGTCTGCCGCACCGGTACGGGAATGATCTGCCCCACGACCGGCGCCGGCTTGGGGCCGGACCACACCTCGAACTCATTCAGCGTGTATCCGCTGGTGGAATTCGTGGCCAGGGCCTGCATACGGACACACGAGATCGGATCCTTGCGATCGATCACGTGGGAATCCTTGTCGCCCGGATTCACCACGTGGGCGACCGTCGACCACGTCTGACAGCCGGCGTCCGTCGCGACCTGGATGTCGTACTCCGTCGGCTTGGCCGGCGACGTCCAGAGGCTGGACACCTCGTACACGGGGGCGGGTTTGGCCAGCTTGACCTGGAACCAGTCCTGGGTCGGGTCATAGCCGTCCCCGACCGACGCGTAGTTCGAGGTCCAGCCGTTGTGGACGAAGACGTCGATCGCGTTGGCCGGCGCGTACGTCGCCGCGGGCGAGGTCATACGCTGCGACTTGGCCGAGGCGACCGCACCCGGCAGCAGGGCGAGATTGACGCTGTCGGAGGCCGAGGGATCGGCGGACGTCGTGGACGGCCGCGCCGTGTCGGCATATCCGGCGCCGCTCGCAAGGACACCGGTGACAGACGTGGCCAGAAGCGCACCGATCGTCAGAACGGAGACGGTACGGGACCGATGGCCTCCGCTGTACCTCCGCTCGCGTTTCGGCGAGAAGAACGAGATCCTCACGTCACTCCTTGCATCGGTGCGCCGGATACGTCCACAATTTCTGATGACTGGCCTGTACTGGTTAATGTCAGAACTGCCGATATATCCCTTATGTGGGGAACTTGGGTCAGCTTAAACAGGCGGCACGGTTTGGTCCATACCGCGAGAGGGAGCCGATCAGCCCGCGACCGCGAAGATCCGCTGGCCTGTCCCGTCGGCCGGGAACGTGATCGAGGTGACCTTCCAGCCCTTCGGGGCCACGTACGGCTTCGTCGCGAACACGGACGCACCCGCGTCGCCGGCCGTCTCGGGCGCGAGGCGGTGCGGCATCCGCGCCACGACGGAGTTGCCGTACTGCGGCTGGAGCGTCCCGTCGCCGGCGTCCGGCGGCTGCGTCCAGTTGGAGAACGCGACCGGGTAGGTGACCGTGTCCGTGTGCGTGCCGTTCGTGATCCGCAGTGACGCCTGGACGGTCGTGGCACCGGTGTACGACGCGCCCACGAGCGAGAAGCGCGCGGCCGGGCGGTCGAGCGTGATCGTCTGGCCCGCCGCAGGCTGGGTGGCCTCCGGGAACCCGGCGGGTGCCGTCGGCCAGATCACCGTCAGCGGCACGCCGTCGGCGGTGAAGTGCTTGACCGCCCCGGGCGCGAGGCCCACGGAGGCCAGTCGCCTCCGGTCGTAGGTGTCGGTCGTCGTGTTGTCGCCCATGTTCGTGCCGTTGCCACCGGACCACGTCACGCCGCTGCCGCCGTCGAAGGATCCCTTCAGGGCGTCGTACAGGGCGGTGCCCGTGACGGTGCGGCCGGCCTCGATCGAACCCGGCCGTACCACCCGCAGGACGGCCTTGTCCGACGTGGACACCCCGCCTGAGGTGACCTTCACGGTCGCGTCGTAGTACCCGGAGGTCAGGTGCGCGTCGACGGTGAAGGACAGTCGGACATGGGCCCGTCCGTTCGCGTCGAACGACTGCGCGGGGACATGGGCGGCGGCGATGCCCCGGTTCGAGGTCGTCACCGAGACGTCGAAGCCGCGAGCGGCCGAGCCGATCCGCTGCACGTCGAGCTGCGCGGTGCCGGCGCTGCCCGGCCGCAGGACGACCGCCCCGGGCGTCGGCGACCCGACAGTGCTGACGTTGAGCGCGACCGGCTTCGAACCCGACTGCCACGACGGCGGCAGGTCGGTATCGGACCTGCCCCAGGCGTTCGGCGTGGAGCCGAGTGACACGTCGATCGTGGTGTTGCGGGACAGCCTCCCCCAGTCGAGCCACGACTTCGACGTCGAGGTGCCGTTGACCGAGACCGCGTTGATGTACTTGTGGCCGTCGGGCGCCTGGTGGTCGCGGTCGGTCTGCGCCCCGTCGGCGTTGATCGTCAGCGTGTGGCCGTTGCCGAGGTGGACGACGGACCTGTCGAACATCGGGGCGTTGAAGGTCACGACCGAGGAACCGGAGCTCTCCGGGTACATCCCGAGCGCGGCCCAGACGTAGTAGTTCGCCAGCGCGCCGAGATCGTCGTTGCCCGGCTCTGAGCCGGACGGCTGGTAGCCGAAAAGGCTCTGGGTGATCTCGTCGACCACCTCGGACGTACGGTCGGGCCGGCCGAGGTAGTTGTAGATCCACGGCACGCCGAAGTCCGGCTCGTTGTCGAGGTTCATGTACGGGACGCCCACGTCGGCACCGCGCGTCAGCCCCGTCGACAGGAACGTGTCGAGGCGCTGGACGGCCGCGCTCTTGCCGCCCATGGCCTTGGTCAGGCCGGCGAGGTTGTCCGGGACCATCCAGACGTACTGCTCGGCGTTGCCCTCCTCGAAGCCCTGCTGGCCGAGGTCGTAGACGTTGCCGCGGTAGCCGAACGAGGCCGGGTACTGCTGGTTCGGGTCGGCGTTGTCCGGGAACCGTCCGCCCAGGTCGCGCGGCTGGATGCCGTTCGCCGTCGGGTTCCACAGGTTCTGCCAGTACTGCGCGCGGTCGTAGAACTTCTTCGCGGTCTTCGCCCGGCCCCGCTCGGCCGCGAGCGTGGCGACGGAGAAGTCGTCGACCGAGTACTCCAGCGTGTACGACGCGCCGGTGACCATGTGGTCTTCCTGGAAGGGGCGCACCTGCGGCGCGTAGTGGTAGCGGTTGTAGTAGTCCGCGCCGGGCCGCTCCATGATGGGCAGCCGGACGTTGGTCATTCCGCCGGCGCCGCCGGCACCCGTGTTGGTGCCACCGGTGGGCTTGCCGGCCTTGTCGCCGACGATGTTGTCGATCATGATGTCGAGCGCCTCGTCGACGTCCCAGTCACGGGCGCCGAACTCCCAGGTGAAGGCCAGCAGCGGGCCGACGCTGTCGCCGTTCATCTGGTCGGTCGAGCCGTTGGCGACGGTCCATCTCGGGAAGGAGCCCATCTGCCGGGCCGCGTTGACGAGGGACTGGGCGATGTCGGAGGCCTGGTCCGGGAACACCGCGGCCTGGAAGGACACCAGGTTCCGGTAGGTGTCCCAGTCGGAGAACATCGAGTACTGGACTCTCCTCCGGTGGCCCGCGCCCGGATGCTCCGAGACGTTGTGCACCTTGGGCTTGGTCTCAAAACCGATGTAGTCACCGTTGACGTCGCTGAACGTGGCCGGGTGCGTGAGCGAGTGGTAGAGCGACGTGTAGAAGGTCTTCAGGTAGTCCTCCGACTGGCCCTGGACCGGCGCGGAGACCTGGACCTTGCCCAGGTCGGCGTTCCACGCGGCGGCGTTGGCCCGTCGCACGTCGTCGAAGCCACGGCCGTTCGGCATCTCGGTGCCCAGGTTGAGCACCGCGTTGGCCGCCGAGGTGTAGGAGACCGCCGTACGCGCGGTGATCGTCTGGGTGCCGTCGGGGAACGTGAAGTAGCCGCCGGTCTGCGAGTTGGAGGCGGTCGACACGTGGGTGCGACCGGCCTCCGCCGCCTGCCCGTCGGCCCAGGTGCCGAAGACCTTCCACGGCTGGTCGAAGCGCAGCGCGTAGTAGATGTCGTGCTGCTCCCCCTTGCGGCAGAAGTTGCCGACCAGGGCGCGCGCGGTGACCAGGCCGGTCGCGGGGTCGATCGTCATCTCGGAGTCATAGGAGGACGTCGACCACGCGGTCTGGTTGGTGCGCAGGAAGACCTTGGGCCGCGGGGTGTCCGCGGGGAAGGTGAATCTCGCGATGCCGGCGCGCGTCGAGGCGCTGAGCTCGGTGGTGATGAGCCGCCCGGCCGCCGTCGTGCCGTTCATCGTCGAGGTGTCACGGGCGGTGGCCTTGTAGTAGCCCGCCTCGCCGGTCTCCGGGTGGCTCGTGCGGTCCAGTGCGAGCTTCTGAGCCCACGGGGCCTGGGTGTTGCCGGTCGCCGTGAGGTCGTCGTAGCTGGTCGGGAGGATCGGGAAGTCGCCGCCCATGCCGCAGCCCTGGGAGGCGTGGGTCATGCCGTAGCCGATGACGTACTTCTGGTCGTACTTGTAGCCGGCACCGGTCGGGCCATTGGTGCTCTGGACATTGCCGCCGCCGGCCGTGTCCGGGGAGAACTGCACCATGCCGAAGGGCATGGCCGGGCCGGGGAACGAGTTGGTCGAGCCCTGCGTACCCGCCAGTGTGTGCACGTACTGGACCGGGTCCGTGACCAGGGCGCCGGCCGCCTCCGCCGAAGGCGCCGAGACGAGGGGCGCGGCGACCAGCATGAGGGCCGCGATGCCGGACAGGAGAAGGCGCCGTACGCGCCTGCCTCGCCCGGGACTGAGGGACGTCATCGCCCGATCTCCTTCGGTCGCGACACACAATTCCTGAGGCTCCTGGCGCACCATAAGCCGGCTTGGCCTAAGACGAAAGGCGGCCGGGGTCGCGGGCGCTGACGAGCCCGGACTGATAGGCGAAGACCACCAGCTGGGCGCGGTCGCGGGCGCCGAGCTTGGTCATCGCCCGGCTGACGTGGGTCTTGGCGGTGGTGGGGCTGAGCACCATCGACGCGGCGATCTCGGCGTTGCTCAGGCCGTGCGCGGCCAGGGCCACCACCTCGCGTTCCCGGTTGGTGAGGGCTTCCAGGCCCGCCGCGCCGAGGGCGTCGGGCGGCCGGGCGACGAACTCGGTGATCAGCTGCCGGGTGACCGCGGGGGACAGCAGCGCGTCGCCGCGCATCACGACCCCGAGCCCCTGCAGCAGGTCGGCCGGCTCGGTGTCCTTCAGCAGGAAGCCGCTGGCCCCGGCCCGCAGGGCGCGGAAGACGTACTCGTCCAGCCCGTGGTTGGTGAGGATGACGACGCGTACGGCGGCCAGTTGCTCGTCGCCCGCGATCTGCCGGGTCGCCTCGATCCCGTCCAGCAACGGCATCTGGATGTCCACCAGGGCGATGTCCGGCCGGTGCTCCCTCGCCAGCGCGACCGCCTGCCGGCCGTCGGTGGCCTCGCCGACCACCTCGATGCCGTCCTCGGACTCCAGCAGCGCCCGGATGCCGCTGCGGATGAGCGCCTGGTCGTCGGCGAGCAGGATCCGGATCACGCGGGTGCCTGCGCCGGGAGTTCGGCCCGTACACGGAAGCCGCCCTGCTCGCGCGGCCCGGCGTCGAGCCGGCCGCCGAGAGCGGCGACGCGTTCGCGCATGCCGATCAGCCCCAGCCCCCGTGCGGGTGCCGGCTCCCGGCCGTCCTCTGTGCCGACGGGTCCGGAACTGTCCCCGTCGTCCCCGGCGCCCGGGGCGTCGTTGTCGACCTGGACGGTCAGCGTGTCCGGCCCGTACCTGAGCCGCACCGACGCGCATGCCGAGCCGGCGTGGCGGGAGACGTTGGTGAGCGCCTCCTGCACGATCCGGTAGGCGGCCTGGTCCACCTCGGGCGGCAGCGGCCGCTCGGTCCCGGCCACCGTCACGGTCGCCGTCAGCCCGGCCGCCCGCGCCCGGGAGATCAGGCCGGCCAGCCGGCCGAGGCCGGTCCCGCCGTCGGCGTCGCCGTTGCGGAGCACGCTGAGAGTGGCGCGCAGCTCGCGGGCGGCGTCGGCGCTCGCCTCCGTGATCGCCAGCAGCGCGGGCGGGACCTCCTCGCCGCGCTTGCGCGCCAGGTGGGCGGCCACGCCCGACTGCACCCGGATCACGGAGATACTGTGCGTCAGGGAGTCGTGCAGCTCGCGGGCGATGCGCAGCCGCTCCTCCACCGCACGCCGCCGGGCGACCTCCTCCCGGGTCCGCTCCGCCTCCTCCGCGCGCTGCTCGACCTCGCGCAGATGCAGGTGCCACATGCGGAAGGCCACCAGTGTGACGCCCGCCGAGATGAGCCAGCCGGCCCCGTAGAGCCGGCGCAAGCGACGATCCATGCGCATGCCCCGAGCCTAGGTGCTCGGTCTCCCGTCACATCCTCCCTGCGGAGGCATTCCCGCCTACTTCCGGTGGGGTACCGCCGCCCTCTCACGGGAGTACCGGCGCGGTCCATCCGGTACCTGCCGACCAGGCGTAAATGACACCCCGTGCACGACGACGGGCACCCCCGCGTCCCGGCAGCATCGCCGCCATGAAACAGACATCACCGTCCAGATCCGTCCTCGGCCGCCTGCCCGGCGAGGTGCTGGCGCCCGGCACCGTCGGCTACGCCGAAGCCGCGGCCACCCTGTTCGCGGCGGGAACACCCGACCTGGTGGTCCGCCCACGCGACGCGGCCGGGGTGGCCGCCGCCGTGCGCCACGCCACCGCCGCCGGCCTGGCGGTCACCGTGCGGTCCGGCGGGCACAGCATGGCCGGGCTCAGCACGCACACCGACGGCATGGTCATCGACCTGCGGAACCTGCACGACGTCCAGGTGCTGGACCGGGCACGCCGACGGGTCCGCATCGGGGCGGGCGCGACCTGGGGCTCGGTGGCCGCCGCGCTGGCGTGGTACGGGCTGGGCCTGACCGCCGGCGACACCCGGGAGGTCGGCGTGGGCGGGCTCACCCTCGGCGGCGGGATCGGCTGGCTGGTGCGCCGCCACGGACTTGCCATCGACAGCCTGACCGCCGTGGATCTGGTCACCGCGGACGGGGAGCCGCTCCACGCCGACGCCGAACAGCACGGCGACCTGTTCTGGGCGCTGCGCGGAGGAGGCGGCAACTTCGGCGTGGTGACCTCCTTCGAGTTCACCGCCCAGCCGGTCACCACCGTGCACTTCGGGACGATCGCCTACCGCTCCGCCGACCTGACGCGGCTCATGGCCGGCTGGCGGGAGCTCACCCAGGCGAGCGACGAGAACCTGACCACCATTCTCAACCTGATGCCGGGGGTACCCGGCCCGTCCACGGCCACGCTGCAGTGCTGCCACGCCGGCGCCGACCCTGACGCCGCCGCGGCGGCGCTGCGCCCGTTCCGCGCGCTCGCCCCGGTGAGCGCCGACACCGTACGCGCGATGCCGTACGCCGATGTCCTGGAGGCCTGCCCCGCTCTGCCGCCCGGGGCGCGGATGGAGATGCGCAACGCCCTCGTCCCGGCCCTGGACGACGCGATGACCCGCGCCATCGCGGACCTGCACGCCGACGGCGCGGCGATCGGGCTGCGCGGGCTGGGCGGCGCGGTCGCCCGCGTCGCACCGGACGCCACCGCCTACGCCCACCGCGACGCGGAGGCGCTGGTCGTGGCCGGCGCGATGCTGCCGCCCGGTACGCCGCCACGGCTCGCCGCCGCGCCGCTCGCCCGGTGGTCCGCGGTCGCGGACCAGGCCCGCGGCGCCTACGTCAACTTCCTCGGGACCGCGACCGACGCCGACGTCGCGAGCGTCTACCCGCCGGCCACGTACCGGCGGCTGGCCGGCGTCAAGCGGCGCTACGACCCCGGCAACGTGTTCCGCCGTACCCACAACATCCGCCCCGAGCGCGGCTGACCCGGCCCGGACCCCCGGAGGAGATCTCATGTCCGAAACTCAAACGGTGGCCGTGCCGCCTGCGCGGGGCGCCGCGCAGGCCGTCCGCCGCCCCCGGCAGGGCCTGTCGCTGCTGGTCATCGCCACCGCCCAGCTGATGGTGGTGCTCGACGCGACCGTGACGAACGTCGCCCTGCCCCGCATCCAGGAGGCGCTGCGTTTCTCCGCGGCGAACCTGTCCTGGGTGGTCAACGCCTACGCGCTGGCGTTCGGCGGACTGCTGCTACTCGGCGGCAGGGCCGGCGACCTGCTGGGCCGCCGCCGGATGTTCGTCGTCGGCCTGCTGGTGTTCTCCGCCGCGTCGCTGGCGGGCGGGTTCGCCACCTCCACGGGCTGGCTGCTGGCGGCCCGCGCCGTGCAGGGCGCCGGCGGCGCGATCGTCGCGCCGGCCGCACTGTCGCTGATCGTCACCACCTTCCCGGAAGGCAGGCCGCGCGCCCGTGCCATGGGCGTGTACTCCGCGATGAGTGTGGCGGGCGGCGCGCTCGGGCTGGTGGCCGGCGGGCTGCTGGTCAACTACGCGTCCTGGCGGTGGGTGCTGTTCGTCAACGTGCCCTTCGGGGTCGCCGCGGCCCTGGCCGCTCCCCTGGTGCTGGCCGGGGCACCGCGGATGGCCGGCCGTCTCGACATCCCGGGGGCACTGACCGGGACGGCCGGGGTCGCCGCGCTCGTCTACGGCCTGTCCGGTGCGGCGACCGGCCCGGACGGCGTGTCCCACTGGGGCGACGCCAAGGTGGTCGTCTCGCTGGCGGCCGGCGTGGTGCTCCTCGCCGCCTTCGGCCTCGTCGAGGCGCGGAGCCGGCATGCGCTGCTGCCCGGCAGGCTGCTGCGCGACCGCGCCCGGCTCGGGGCGAACCTCATCATGCTCGGCGTGGGCACCGTCCTGTTCGGCGTGTTCTTCTTCCTCACCCTCTTCGCGCAGGAGGTCTGGGGGTATTCCGCCATCCGGACCGGGGTGGCGTTCCTGCCGCTGACCGGCGCGGTGCTGGCCGGTTCCGTCGTCGCCTCCACGCTGTTGCCGCGGGTCGGCGCCCGCCCGCTGCTGCTGGCCGGCACCGCCGGCTGTGCCGGCGGCCTGTTCTGGCTGTCGCTGATGACCGAGAACGCCGGCTACGCGGGCGGACTGCTCGGCCCGATCCTGGTCACCGCGGCCGGGCTGGGCCTGCTGTTCGTGCCACTGCCACTGGTCGCGCTGGCCGGCGTCGCCGACTCGGACTCCGGCGTGGCCGCCAGCCTGCTCAACGCCACCCGGCAGATCGGCGGCGCCGTCGGGCTCGCCATGCTGAGCACCGTCGCCTGGACCGTGACCGCCGGCTCCACCCGCGCCCACGGCGACCACCGGCACGCGCTGGTCGCCGGCTTCGACCGGGCCTTCGCCGTCGCCGCCGGGATCGCGGTGCTCACCCTACTCGTCACGATCGCCACGATCCGGAAAGAAAGGCGCTGAGCGGGCGGCGTGCGCGATCCGGCGACTTGTCCTACCTTGGTAACATGGTACCAATTCAGCGAACACAGACCGGGCTGCGGATCGAGCGGAACACGCTCAAGGTGCTCAAGGGGCTGGCCGAGTATCTCGACCTGTCGCTCGGTGACCTGGTCGAGGGCATCGTCCTGCACGCGTTCGAAGGGCGGGCGCCGTTCGGGCCGGAGACGCTGGCCAAGATCGAGCAGCTCAAGGCCGTGTACGGGCTCGAACTGACCGCCGCCGACGCGCACCGGCTGGGCGAGGAAGGATGAACGGCCCGGCGGGGCGTCTCAGCGGCCGGATCCGGGTCGGCCTGCCACCGGATGAGGCCCTGCGGCTGTTCACCCCACGTGGCGAGCGGGACTGGGTCGCGGGATGGTCGCCGCGCTTCCCGGTCCCGACCACGGACGACGGCGCACCGGGCACCGTCTTCGAGACCGAGGCCCATGGCGCGACGACGACCTGGCTGGTCCTGGCCCGGCAGCCGGGCCGGCACATCTCCTACGCCCGCGTGACCCCACGCGATCGGGCCGGGACGGTCACCGTCACCGTCCACGGCTCAGGCGGTCACAGTGAGGTCGAGGTCACGTACGCCCTCACGGCGCTCAGCGATGCCGCCGCAGGGGGCCTCCAGGACTTCGCCGACGGATATCCCGCCTTCCTCCGGTCCTGGCAGGACGCCATCGAGGCCTGGCTGTCCGGACCGGGCGGCGTACGCTGCCGAGCATGACGGACTTCGACGCGTACGAACGCGACCTGTGGGCGGGCCGGGCCGGAGCGTACGAGCGGGGCTTCGCCCGCCTGACCGCGCGGGCCATCGGACCGCTGCTGGACACGGCCGGGGTGACGGAGGACAGCCGCGTGCTCGACCTGGGCACCGGCCCGGGACTCGTGGCGGCCGAGGCGTCACGCCGGGGCGCGAAGGTCTCGGCGGTGGACGCCGACCCCCAGATGGCCGAGACGGCGGCACGTAACGCACCGGCCGCGGAGGTACGGGTCGCGGTCCTGCCCGACCTGCCGTACGAGGATGAGACCTTCGACGCGGTGGTCGGCAACTTCGTCATCAACCACGTGGGAGAGCCCGAGACGACGCTGAAGGAACTCCGCCGGCTCCTGCGGCCGGGCGGGCGGCTGGCGCTGACCTGCTGGGTGATGCCGGGCAGCGGCGTCCTGGCCGTCGTACGCGACGCGATGGAGGAGGTCGGCGTCCCCTGGCCGGACGACGTGCCCCTGAGCCCGTTCATGGAGCACGGGCGGCCGGACGCGTTCGCCGCCCTGGTGGGCGGCGTGTTCCGCGAGGCGGCGGTGGAACACCTCGACTGGGACTTCGCGTTCGACCCCGGGGAATGGTGGGAGAACGTCGCGACGGCCAGGGTCGGCTCGAACGGCCTCGTCCTGTCCCAGCAGGATCCGCCGACCGTCGCGCGGGTCAAGGACGCCTACTATCGCCGGCTCGCGCCTTTCACCGGCGAGAACGGCGAGGTCTCGTTCCCGGCCCACGCGCTGCTCGCCCGCGGTCTCCGCTGAGAGCGGCCCGCCTCCGCGTACCGGCCCGCCTCAGAGCAGCCGTCTCTGCACGACGTCGGCGATGACCGTGGTCACGACCTTGTCGACGTCTCCGGGCTCCGGCGGGGTTTCCTGCCGGCCGGCGAACAGCAGGTGCCCGGCCCCGACCAGCGCGAGCGCGAGCGTGTCGACGTCGGCATCCGCCGCGATGCGGCCCATCTCGCGCTCGGCGGTGAGATAGGAGGCGAGCATGGCCACCGCCTCGGAGAGCACCGGGACACCCGGACGCGTGGCCTGGCGCAGACGGGCGCGGAGTTCGTCACGGAAGGTGATGAGGCCGACGATCGCCACGGCGACCGACGCGAACAGGTCCGTCAGCGCGCCGCCGAGGTTGCCGGCGACGGTGCCGGTCCCGGCGGAGTCGCGCAGGGCGGTGGCCTGGTCCTCGATCCGGCCGATGCGGTCGAGCACGAGCTCGGCGAGGAAGGCGTCGAAGTCGGCGAAGTGCCGGTGCAGAACGCCCTTGGCGCAGCCCGCCTCCGTGGTGACCGCCCGGCTGGTCAGCGCGTTCGGCCCGTACCGGAGCAGGACGCGTTCGGCGGCGGCGAACAACTGCTCGCGGACGTCGCGGATGGCCACCCCTGTCGGCACTGTGCATCCCTCGTTCGGTCGATCGCCCGCCCGATGACGAGTGGCACGTGCCCACCGCCGCGGGCGCGCGCCCACCATACCGCCGGCGCGAGCACGCGGCCTGGCGCGGCGGTTCGGGGGGCGGGTCGTCACGTGCCGCCGGATCCGGACACTCGGGCATGGACGTCACCAAAGGTTCTTAAGCGGTTAACCGTACGGCGCTTTCTCGGCTCGCGTCCGGGCTTCACACTCTGGCGGGGCGTCGCCCCCAGCCTCTCCTCGCCTCAACCGGAGGTCCATGTGAACCCACTCGCCGGAAGACCCACCCGCCGTGTCCTGACCGCTCTCGCGTCCGCGTTCGGCCTCGCCGCCGCGGCCGCGGGAGTGTGGGCCGGTGTCGGCACCGCCAACGCGGCCGGAAGTGTTCCGACGCCCGACCACGTCGTGGTCGTGATGATGGAGAACCACGCGTACACCCAGATCATCGGCAGCTCCAGCGCCCCGTACATCAACTCGCTCAAGTCCGGCGGCGCGAGCCTGACCTCCTCCTACGCCATCACCCACCCGAGCCAGCCCAACTACTTCACGATCTTCTCCGGCGCGACCCAGGGCATCACCGACGACGGCTGCTACACCGCCGGGTTCAGCTCCGCGCCGAACCTCGCCTCCGAGCTCACCGCCGCCGGCAAGACCTGGGGCAGCTACAACGAGACCCTGCCCAGCCAGGGCTCGACCACCTGCAGCAGCGGCAAGTACGCGCGCAAGCACAACCCCTGGTTCGGGTTCAGCAACGTCCCGACCTCCACGGCCAAGACGTTCGCGCAGTTCCCGGCCGACTACACCACCCTGCCCAAGGTCTCCTTCGTCACCCCGAACCTGTGCAGCGACATGCACGACTGCTCGGTCTCGACCGGTGACACCTGGCTGAAGAACAACCTCGGCGCGTACGCGACCTGGGCCAAGACGCACAACAGCGTCCTCATCGTCACCTTCGACGAGGACAACAGCCTCAGCGGCAACAAGATCGCCACTGTGTTCTACGGGCAGCCGGTCAAGGCCGGCAGCACCTCCGCCACCAAGTACACCCACTACAACGTCCTGCGGACGATCGAGGACATGTACGGCACCTCGCACGCGGGCAACGCCGCCTCGGCGTCGGACATCACCGGCATCTGGGCGAGCTGACCGGATGTACGTCGCGGACAGCCGCGGCGCCACCGCGGCCCGGGACGCGCTGCGTCCCGGGCCCCGGCGGACCGCCGCCATCGCCCCCACCGTCTTCGCGCTCGGCGCCGTCAGCCTGATCACCGACATCTCCTCGGAGATGATCACCGCGGTCCTCCCCCTCTACCTCGTCGCCGGGCTCGGGCTGTCGCCGCTCGGCTTCGGCCTGCTGGACGGCGTCTACAACGGCTTCAGCGCCGTCGTGCGGCTCGTGGGCGGCCACCTCGCCGACCGCCGGGGACGGCACAAGTCCGTCGCGGTGGTCGGGTACGGCCTCTCGGCGGTGTGCAAGCCGCTGCTGCTGCTCGTGCACACTCTCCCGCTGATCGGCGCGGTGCTGGCCGTCGACCGTACGGGCAAGGGCCTGCGCACGGCGCCGAGAGACGCCATGATCTCGCTCGCGTCGGCGCCCGCGACGCACGGCCGCGCGTTCGGCGTGCACCGGGCGATGGACACCGCGGGCGCGCTGCTCGGGCCGCTCGTCGCGTTCGTGATCCTGCGGCAGGCCGCCGAGGGGTACGACGCGGTCTTCACGGTGAGCACGTGCGTGGCGGTGATGGGCGTCCTGGTGCTCCTGCTCTTCGTCCCCGGACGCCAGGCCACCGCGCGCGGCGCCGCCACGACCGGGGACCGTGCCTCGTTGCGAGCCGCCCTCGCCCTGCTGAAGCGACGTGACCTGCGACGCCTCGCGATCTGCGCGCTGCTGCTCGGGCTTGCCACGGTCAGCGACTCCTTCGTCTACCTGGTGCTCCAGCACCGGTTCGACGTCCCGGTCCAGTGGTTCGCGCTGCTGCCGCTCGGGACCGCCGCCGCGTTCCTGACGCTCACCGTGCCGCTGGGCCGCCTCGCCGACCGGCTGGGCCGCTGGCGGGTCTTCCTCGGAGGGCACGTCGCCCTGCTCGCCGCGTACGGGCTGCTGCTGACGCCCTGGCACTTCGGCGCGCTGCCGTACGCCGTGCTGGCCTTGCACGGCACCTTCTACGCGGCCACCGACGGGGTACTCATGGCCGCGGCGTCCGCGACCGTGCCGGCCGCCCTGCGCTCGAGCGGTCTCGCGCTCGTCCAGACCGGCCAGGCCGCCGCGCGCTTCGCCTGCTCACTCGCCTTCGGCGCCGCCTGGACGGCGTGGGGCGACCACACCGCGCTGACCGCGACCGCGATCGCACTCATGGTCTGCGTCGGCGCCACCGCCTGGCTGCGTCCTGTGGAGGCCGCCGTATGAGCACCGGGCAGCCGATGAACCACCGCAACCGCCTGCTCGTCCTGGCCGCCGCGGTGGCGGTGCTGGCCGTCGTCGCGACCGCGTCCGTTCTGCACGCCGCGGGCCGCGCCGACCGCAAGGACCAGGCACAGGCCGGCGGGCCGCCGATCGCCGCCGGGCACGTCTCGCTCGCCGCGAGCGCCGAGCGGCTGATGGTCTTCCGGAACATGGCCTGGGGACCGCACCGGGACGAGCTCTCCACCGTCCCGGCCGCCGCGCCCGACGGCCCGCGTACCGCCTCGGGGGTGAAGTGCCTGCGGTTCTACGCGGCCGCCGGCACCGGGATCTGCCTGCAGGCCGTCCACGGAGCCGTGCAGGACACGTACCGCGCCGTCGTCCTGGACTCCCGCCTGCACGAGCTGCGCCGCTTTCCGCTCGGCGGCATCCCGACACGTGCCCGGGTCTCGCCCAGCGGCCGGATGGTCTCCTGGACCGTGTTCGTCAGCGGCGACTCCTACGCGGGCACCGCGTTCTCCACCCGTACCTCGATCGTCGACACACGGACCTGGCAGCTGGCGAGCAGCCTGGAGTCCTACGCCATCACCAGGGAGGGCCACGCGTACCGGGCCGCCGACGTCAACTTCTGGGGCGTGACGTTCGCCGACGACACCCGTTTCTACGCGACCCTCGCGACCGGCGGGAAGACCTACCTCGTACAGGGCGACGCCGCCGCGCACACCGTCCGCACCCTGCGGGAGAACGTCGAGTGCCCGTCCCTGTCCCCCGACGGCACGCGGCTCGTGTTCAAGAAACGCGTCAAGGGACTGTCGCCGGACGCCCCCTGGCGGCTGTACGCGCTGGACCTGCACACGATGCGCGAGACACCCCTGGCCGAGCACCGCAGCGTCGACGACCAGGTCGTCTGGTCCGACGCCCACACCGTCGTCTACTCCCTGGCCGGCGACTACGGCAGCGACCTGTGGACCGTCCCGGCGGACGGCACGGGCACCGCACGACGAATCATGACCGCGGCACTCGCCCCCGCTTACGTCGGCGGCTGAGCGGCGTCGGTCAGGAGGTGAAGGACCCGAGGCCGGAGTGGCCCCATGCGATGAATGCCGCGAGAGCGAGATAGGCCATGTTCAGCACCACGAACCTGTTGAAACCGCCGTGGCGGAGATGGGTGATCATCGCGCCGACCATCAGCAGGATCCAGCAGACGGCGGTCACCGGCACCAGGACCGGCGCGATGCCGACCACGGCGGGAAGGGTCAGGCCGACCGCGGCCAGGAGTTCGAGGACCCCCAGACTCTTGACGAAGCCGACGCGGGCGTCCTCGGTCCATTCCCCGCCAGGGGCCTCGGCCAGGTTCTCCTTGGGCACGAACGCCTTGCTGATGCCGCCGACCAGGGCGACCACGGCGAGCAGTCCGGCGGCGGTCCACAGTGCCAAGTTCATGAGGCTCTCCTTCGTTTCCAGGGTTCGGCCTCAAGACACCGCCTGTTCGATCGTTGTGACGGCATGTGCGGCAGATCACTTGCGAGCGCGCCGCAGAGCGGTGCCGTGCGGTCCGGTGGAGGGAACGCGCGGACCGGCGCCGTTCAGGGCACCGGGAGGCGGTGGCGTCTCCGGGGACCGGAGGTGTGCGACGTCAGGATGGCCCGCCGAAGGGATCCTCGCCGGGAAGGACCGTGTCCTTCCCTGCGGACGGCAGGCGCGGTCACGGTCGCGGCGTCGTGCCCGCTCGTCCCGGCGACGGTCAGAAACTGGGCTCTCTGACGAAGGCCTTCGGCGCCTGGCAGCGCCAGGCGCCGGTGAGCGGCTCTCTCAGCTCGTCCTCGTCGATGGCCGGCAGCCGGACCAGCACCGCGGGGAAGCCGTTGTAGTGCGGCTCGGTGAAGAACTTCCCGCCGTCGGAGGAGGCGAGGAGCTCCTTCTTCTCACCCTGGCCGGCCACCCTGACGGCGATCACATCCGGCCGCGGGACACGCGGCTTCTTCGGCTCGACGCGTCGAGCCACACCCACGCGATCCCTTTGTTCTTGCCCCGGCTGAGCACGGAGAACGCGAAGCGGTCCTCGTCCTCGACCGTCCCGGGCAGTGAGAGCGCGATACGGCGCACGTCCTCCTGGTCGGCCATCTCCACCTCTCCCGCAAGGGCGTAATCATGCCACCGGCCTCCGCCGCGATGGCCGGCGTGGCCGCTGCCGGGAGCCGCCTCGAGTACGGCGGACACGGGCCGGTGGCCGAATCCGGCGACGCCGAAACGCCGGCGAACCATGCGTCATCGTGGCGAGTCGTGCCCTACTCCTCAGTCCGCCGGAAAGACCGCGACCTCACTCAGGCCGGTGTTGCCCTCCCAGCGTGGGGCCTGGATGGCGACGTAGCGGGCGGTCGCGCCGCCGAGCGGCAGCGTCTCGTCGCCCTTGCCTGCGGCGGTGGTGAGCTGACGGTAGGTGAGCCCGTCGCCGGAGACCGAGATGACCGCCGGTGTGGCGCGGCCCGGCTGCCAGTTCAGGGTGATCCGGTCCAGGGCGTACGTCGCGCCCAGGTCGACCACCATGCGGCCGCCAGGCGTGAGCGGCGTCTGCGACGTGGCCGCCGGCGCGACGTCCGCGCCGTGCTCGTTCCGGGTCGGCTTCATCGACCCCCAGGCCAGGCCGATCGTCGTCGCGACGCCGCAGGGTGACCCGGGCGGCGCCTACTGGGTGAGCGACACGAGCGCCACCGGCTTCACCCTGAACCTCTCCTCGGCGGCCCCGGACTCGGTGGACTTCGGCTACCACGTGGTCGCGCTCTACCCGCCGGCCGCGGCCCGCGCGAAGCTGCCCTCGGCCGCCCGGCCCGAGGTGCGGCGCACACGCCGCTGACCGTTGACGGAGGCGAGCCCCCGCGGAGACACTCCTCCTAGCTTCGACTAGGTCGGATGGGCGGTCGCCGTGGGGTGGTCTGAAGCGTTTCGGGGGCCTGTGGCCATCGCGTCCGGAGTCGCGCTCCTTGCTCTCGGCGGCGCGTCCGTCTCCGCGGGCGCGGCGCCACGTGCCCGGCCCACCGGTCCGTGGGCCGGCACCTGGCAGGGCACGATGGCCGCCGCGATGGACGGTGGCTGCGCGGACTGCACGATCCGCGACGTCGTCCACACGAGCATCGGGGGCACGGCCGTACGCGTGCGGCTCTCGAACGTCTTCGGCACCGCTCCCCTGCTCGTGGGGCACACGACGGTGGCACTGCCCGCGGTCCCCGGCACCGCGCAGGTGGCACCCGGCACTCTGCGCCAGGTCACCTTCCACCGGAGGGCGGCGGTCACGGTGGCGCCGGGCGCCGAGGCCGTCAGCGACCCGGTCCTCCTCACGGTGCCCGCCCGCCATGACCTGCTCGTCACCACGTACACGCCCGGTCGCCGGGTCCGGATGAGCTATCACCCGATCGCGATGCGGCACTCCTTCTTCGCCGGGGGCGCCGACGTGGCGAACGCCCTGGACGCGAGCGCGTTCCCCTCCCCCACGGTGGTCTGGCGCTTCGTCTCGGGCGTCGACGTCGCCGGCGCGACCGCGGCTCCCGGCTCGATCGTGGCGCTCGGCGACTCCATCACCGACGGCTACCGGTCCTCCGACGACGCCGACCACCGGTGGACCGACGTCCTCACCGGACGGCTGCTGCGCGGTCCGGCACAGCGCAGGTTCGGCGTGCTCAACGCCGGGATCGGCGGCAACCGCGTCCTCCTGGACGACGGCGAGGACGGCCCGTCCGCGCTCCACCGTCTCGACCGGGACGTGCTCTCGCGGCCGGGCGTGCGCACGGTGATCGTGCTGGAGGGGATCAACGACATCCAGCGGGCCCCGTACCAGCTCGATGCCGCCAAGATCACCGCGGGGCTCGCCGAGATCGCCGTACGGTCCCGCGCACGCGGCCTGCGCGTCATCGGCGGCACGCTCACGCCCTTCGGTGGCTGCTCGTGCTACACGGCGCGTAAGGAGCGCACCCGGCAGGCCGTGAACTCCTGGATCCGGACCGGCGGCGCGTTCGACGCGGTCGTCGACTTCGACGCCGTGCTCCGCGACGCCCGCCACCCCCACCGCATGCGCCCGGCGTACGACTCGGGCGACCATCTGCACCCGGGTGACGCGGGATACGCGGCGATGGGGGACGCCGTGGACCTTTCGACGCTGTAGTGCACGCGCGGCATCCGGCCGATGAATTCGCCCCCCAGGGGCGACCGGCCGATCGCGCCTCCGCGATGATTGACGACAGACACACCCATATCGGGACAGGTTGGTAGGGATGAGCAGGGGATTCTCCGGCCGGAGCCCGAAACTGAGAGGACCCGTGAAATGCCGTACATCACCGTCGGCGAGGAGAACGGCTCTCCCGTGGAGCTGTACTACGAGGACCATGGTTCGGGAGCACCCGTGGTCCTGATCCACGGCTGGCCGCTGTCCGGCCGGTCATGGGAGAAGCAGGTGCCCGCGCTGGTCGAGGACGGGTACCGGGTCATCACCTATGACCGGCGTGGATTCGGCTCCTCGTCCCAGCCCTGGGACGGTTATGACTACGACACGTTCGCGGCCGACCTGAACACCCTGCTCGAACGCCTGGACCTGACCGGCGTGACGCTGGTGGGCTTCTCCATGGGCGGCGGGGAGGTCGCCCGCTACGTCGGCAGGTACGACAGCGGACGCGTCGCCAAGGCGGTGTTCGCCGCCGCCGTCCCGCCGTACCTGTTCAAGTCCGAGGACAACCCCGAGGGCGGCATCGACGAGGCCACGGTCACCGGCTTCCACGACGGCCTGCGGGCCGACCGCATCGCGTTCCTCGACGGGTTCGTGACGAACTTCTTCGCCGTGAACGGCCGTACGGACCTGGTCAGCGAGCAGCAGCGCGCCTACAACGTCACGATCGCCGCCGCCGCCTCGCCCAAGGGCACGCTGGACTGCACGACGGCGTTCTCCACCACCGACTTCCGCGAGGACCTGAAGGCGTTCACCTTCCCGACCCTGGTCATCCACGGCGACGCCGACGCCATCGTGCCGTTCGAGGTCAGCGGAAAGCGCACCGCCGAGGCGATCGAGAACAGCAAGCTGGTCGTGGTCAAGGACGCTCCCCACGGGCTCAACGTCACCCACGCCGACACCTTCAACGCCGAGCTGCTGGCGTTCCTGCGTTCCTGATCATCGCCCGGTCGGAGGCCGTGCGCCCGGAGGAGAGGATCCCGGCGCGCGGCCTTTGACGGCCGCGGTACTCGGCCCGCCGGATGTGTCGGCAGGGTCAGCCGGCACCGTCCCGAATGTTGCAGTGAAAGCACCGGGCTAGCCCGGTGGTGACACCGCACTCTCGGTTGGACACTTACCGTGAGATTTCCGGTATACACGGTAGCGAATGCCAACGGGGGCAATCATGCTGGGTGACCTTAGGGATACCGCCTGCAAGGTACGCGTCGTCACCACCTATTCCACGTCGTGGCACTACCAGGGCACCTCCTCGGAGGACCTGGGCGACCGCCTCGAGCTGGGCGGCCTGCAGCGGCACTACGAGCTGTACAAAGACCAGCTGCCGCGCCTGCTGCCGTTCGACCTCATCGGCGGCGGCACGGTCGGCGAGGCCGTGGATGTCCGGCTGATCGATCTGGTGGATGGCATCGGGATGGCCAGGACCGACGCCCTTCTCTTCGCCCTTCCATCCAACCAGGTCGTGCTGGCAGTGATCCTGGAGTTCACCACCCAGCCGTTACGCGACCTGTCCAGCGTCAAGCCGATCACCAGGGTGCTGGAGCAGTGCATCGAGAACGAGGTCAGGATCGGCGGGAAGGACCTCCAGGACTTCGTGCGCGACCTCCCCACCGGGGACCTGGTCTGGGAAGGGCTGGCAAAGGATGACCAGACCGGCAGCGACGACGCCCTTCTGCCCGAACGGCATCAACTGGTGTTCGTCGAGCGCAGGAACGAAGAGGAGCGCGCGCCCGGTCCGGTCGTGATCAACGAGATCGTCTACCGGGAGACCCCTCCGTACCGGGAGGAGTTCGGCATTCCAAAGACGCCGGAACAGCTGAACGCGGTCAAACTCTCAGACCGGCCGTTCCCCAATGGCCGAAGCTGGTTGCAGGCCCTCCGGCAGGAGCCCGTGCACGACGCGAACCTCAGCACTCTCGGTGTGGTCACGCCCTACGTCAGTCTTCTCTACGGCCACCAGCGCTACGTCGAGGACAGCATCTTCCTGTCCACGGTCCACGCGGTCGGCACCTCTTCACGCTTCCGCCAGATCTGGCACGACGCCTATCAGCAGGTGCGCCAGTTCAAGGAGCGGAAACAGAGCCAGGAGGCCGGCCTGCAGACCCGGGCCGACCTGGAGGAGCTCGCCGACAACCTGGGCAACCTGGAGTTCGACCTGACGTTCAGCGTGGAGTTCCCGCTGATGCGGATCGAGACCTTCCAGACGGCTCTCTACGAGGCGATGGATCTGTCCAACCAGGCCAAGGCTCTCAGCCAGATGTTCGACCAGCTCGACGGGAGTCTCCGCTCCGAGATCACCGCGATAGACGTACGTGAGCGGCGCAGGAACGACGGCCGCCAGAAATGGAACGCCTTCGCCGCCGGCGTCCTCAGCCTGATCGGTGTGTCGGTGGGATTCGTGATCGCCTTCCTCGGCGTCAACACCACGGAGGTCCCCGACGACGGCGGAAAGCACCTGTCGATGTGGGACCCGCACTTCGCCTACCTCTACCTGATCGCCGGCGTGTTCGCCCTGGTCCCGGTCTTCCTGATCTCCTTTCCCTATCTGCGGGAATGGACCTCCCAGACCAGGGGCCGCCGTCCGCTGTGGTGCGGGCTCGCGGCGACCGCGGCCGGCGCGGTCGTCCTCGCCGCGACCTTGGCGGAGGACTGGGTCGCGGGACGGACGATCGTCTTCGACGCCATCGGGAAGGCCGTCGCCGCCTTCGCCCTGCTGGTCGGGCTCACCATGGGGGCCCTGTGGCTCTGGTACCGCAGAGCCCGCCACGCGCGGCGCCAGGAGATGTCCACGCTCGGCCGCGGCTGAACGGGCGGCCGCGCTCGCCGGCGTGACCCGATCGGGCGGTTCGGGTCACGCCTAGAGCGGGATCGTGATGCGCAGTGACGTGCCCTTGCCCGCGGGACTCTCCACCTGCATCGCGCCCTCAAGGGCCTCGACGCGGTCGCTGAGGCCGATCAGGCCGGACCCGCACTCGAGATCGGCTCCGCCGCAGCCGTCGTCGCGGATCGAAAGGCAGAGCCGGTGTTCCTGCTTCTCCAGGTCGACGCGCACCGTGGACGCGTTCGCGTGCTTGAGCACGTTCGTCAGCGCCTCGCACACGATGTAGTAGATGGTCACCTCGACCTGCTCCGGCAGCCGGTCGGACAGGTGCTCATGGAGCTCGACCGGCACCGGCGACCGGCGCGCGAGCATCTTGAGCGCGGCGTCCAGGCCCGACTTCGACAGCACGGCCGGGTGCAGTCCACGGGAGATCTCCTGGAGCTCCGACAGAATGCCGGCCAGTTCCTCGGCCGTGTCGGACAGGCGCCGCTTCAGCTCCGCCTGCCCGGCCGAGACCGTCGCCTCCGCCGCGCGAAGGTCGAATCCGATCGAGACCAGGTGCTGCTGCACTCCGTCGTGCAGGTCGCGCTCGATGCGGCGGCGCGTCGCGTCGGAGGCGGCGATGACCCGCGCGCGCGAGTCGATGAGGTCGGCGCGGCTCTTGGCCTGCGCGATCGTGCAGGCGACGAGCTCGACGAAGTCACCCAGGCGTTCTTCGGTGTCCGGGGGCGGCGGGCTCTGCCCACGGAACATCACCGCCATTTCTCCCCACAAGCGGCCCTCTACCCAGATAGGGCACGAAACGACGTAACCAATTCCGCACGACCTGGTCCAGGTTCCGATCTCACTGCCGATGGAACTGCTCGTTATCCGTATCGGCTTTCCGGTCCGCAGCACCGCGGCCGCCGCGGTGTCGCTCCCGATCGGCCACCGCCCGCCGAGGGGCGTGACGGCATCGGGGACACCGGGGTCGGACCAGGAGGTGACCACGGTCGCCGTGCGGTCGCGCTCGTACCGGTTGATCGCGGTGTAGTCCGCCCCGATGAGCGCGCCGAGCTCGCCGGCGACCGTCTTGAACGCCTGTGGCGGCGAGACACCCCGGGCGACCAGGGTCGCGACGCGCCGCAGCGCACCCTGCGACTCGGCGAGCCGGTGCAGCTCGACACGGTCGGCGAGCACGCATCGCACCGCCGAGGTGAGGCATGACGCCACCGCGCGCGAGTGGACGGCTACTTCTCGCCGCCCGCTCGTGGCCCAGTGCAGTGCGTGCCTTGCCGCCACCGGTTCGCCTCTTGATCGATTGGGGACAAGTAAATAAGGAGATTAAATGCCTCCGAATACTCTACAGTGGCAGGTCCAGAGTGGCCAAAATTCGCCATTTCCTGCAATTTGGTCGCACGGAACACCGCCACACCGCTGGCCCCATCGGCCTCATGAATGGGAAGATCGGCGGTCGCGACCACAGGAGCGTCCAGATGACAGAGCAGGCCGATCCCGCCGTGCAGGCCGTTCTCGACGCCGCGAACGCCGGTGACCTCGACGCGTTCCTCGCCGGGTTCACCCCGGACGGTGTCGTGGACGACTGGGGCCGCGAGTTCCACGGCAGCGCCCGGATCGCCGGATGGAGCGACGCGGAGTTCATCGGCGTCCAGGTCAGCCTGCGGGTCACCGAGGTGAGCGAACGCGACGGCCAGGTCGTGGTCACCGCACAGGTCGGCGGCAACGGGTTCAACGGCCCCAGCCACTTCGCCTTCCGCGTCGAGGGCGACAAGGTCTCCCGCATGACGATCCGCGCCTGACCCCCGCGACGGCTCGCCGGAATCAGCACTGGTCGGTTGCGGTATTTTTCCGTCACTACATCGGGGTTCGTCCGGGTGGGCAGGTGCCCCCTGGCGGCGTACGGGGGGCTCATGGGCGTTTGGGGCGAGGACGGCTGGGCGGTACGGCCGGGCGAGGGCCGGAGGGTGGACATCGGCGGGCCGCACTGGCTGGAGGTCCTCGTACGAGGAGCCGACGTCGACCAGGCTCTCGGCGCGTTCGTGTTCACCCATGACGTGATCGAGGAGAACCCGCCGCACGCGCACCACGGGTTCATGAAGATCGCGTACGTGCTCGAGGGCGAGTACGCCTTCCGCGTCGGCGACGCGACCTTCTCCGGCGGGCCAGGGACGATCGTCGTGATACCTCAGGGCAGCCAGCACACCTTCACGACGCCGACCGGCGGCCGGATGCTCTTCGTGTCCTCTCCGGCGGGCAACGAGGAGATGTTCCTGGAGATGGGCCGGCTCGGCCCGGACGCCACGGCGGAGCAGTTCCAGGACCTGAACGCGCGCTTCCAGACCAACGGCCTGCCCGGCGACGGGGGAGTGCCCTGGCGCCAGATGCGCGCCGCGGAGTAGCACCGGCGTCCCGCGCTCGGACAGGGAACGCGGACGTCCTCGGCCGGCTCAGTCGGTCAGGGCCTTCTGACGGCGAGGGCCGGGGCGGCGCGAGGACGGCCACGCCCTCCGTGAGCTCCACACGGCCGCCACGGCCCGGGTCGGCGCGAGGATGCCGGTCTGCAGGCGGCGGGCCGCGTCGATGTGGTCCGCGGTCCAGATCACCCGGACCGCCGTCGCCGTCGCGTGCCCGTCCTCGCCGGTCAGGTCGCGGCGTACGGCCTCGATGAGGCGGCCATCCGCGTCCTTGTCATGGGTGAGCGGGCCGGGCACGGGGCCGGCCCCGACCAGCGCCCGTGCCGTGTCCTCGTACCATCCGGCGAGCAGCGTGCCGGCCTCCACGATCTCGGTCCGCGCCGTGGTGCGGTCTCCGGCCGGCGACTCGTCCTGGCGCGCCCACAGGTCGAGGATGGCGTCGGCGGTGAGCCGGAGCACGGCGACGCCGGTGATCAGCATCGTCACGTCCGCGAGCGGGACGTGCTTGGTGCCGCGCTCGGCGAGGAACCCGCGGAACGCGTCGTCGAGCCGGCGGGCCGCGGCGGCGGCGCGACGCCGCTGGTCGTCGGGGCCGGCCGCCGCGGGCACGAGCACGTCACACCGTGTGATGCCGTACTCGACCGCGCCGCGCAGGTACCGCGCGCTGTCGGAGAAGGCCTCCGACAGCGCCCGCCCCAGGGCCGAGCCCGCCCCACGTGGCCAGAAGAGCGCGCCGACGATGAGGCTCACCGCGCAGCCGATCGCCACGTCCTCGATCCGGACCAGGCCGATCCGCCAGCCCGCGGGCTCGATGATGTTGTAGAGGATCAGCAGGACGACGGTGAAGCCCGCCTGGCCCGCCGTGAAGGAGATGGCGGCGGGCGCCAGGCCGACGAACACGATGGCCGGCGGGAGGAGCACCCAGAGCATCGTCGTGCCGGTGCCGACGGCGAACACGAGCAGGCCGCCGATGATGAACCCCGCCACCGTGCCGAGCAGGGCGCGCAGGGCGTTCTGGCCGGTGTTCAGCGCATTGGAACGCAGTACCGCCAGCGTGCCGAAGACGACCCAGAACGAGTGCTGGACGCCCCCCGCCTCGGCCACGAGCACGGCCAGGCCGAGCGCGATCGCCCCGCGCACGCTGTTGTGCAGCCAGACCGAGTGCGGCTCGATGTGGGCACCGGCACGTTCCTGCGCCGACGACAGGGGCGACGTCACGCCCTCGGGCCGGCGGCCCAGAAGGCGCTGCCACCAGGTACGCCTGCGCGCGGCCACGGTGAGTTCGATGTTCGTGGCGATCGCCGAGATCGCGAACGTCATCTCCTGCGCGCGGAAGCTCGGCTCCAGTGAGCTGACGAACTCCGCGACGCCGTCGCCCACGCGCCGCACCGGCAGAGCGGAGGTCACCGCGTGTTCCATGGCCTCCCGCGCCTGCCGCAGCCGGTGCAGATCGGGTTCGAGGCCGTAGGCGTCTCCGGCCACCGACTCCAGCAGCGCCGCGCCGCGTTCGAGAAGCAGCGCCGCGGCCAGCTTGACCTCGCACACCTGCGCGTCGTTCGGTCCCGGCCGCGGGTCCGCGGGCGTCCGCTCGAGCACCGAGCCGAGCCACACCACCTCGTCGATGAGGCGGACGAGCGTACGGGTCGCCGTCGTGAGGCCCGTCGGGCGATAGGGCGTGGCGAAGAACGACTCACGCAGCGCCGTGACGGCGGCCGTCGCCTCGTCTGCGAGCACGCGGAGAGCCTCGCCGCCACCGGTTCCGAGGCCGCCGCGTACGCAGTCGACCTCCGCGCGCAGCCTCCGGGCGAGCAGCGCGCACGCCTGAGCGGTCGAGAGCCGTAGCGGCTCACGCGTGGGAGCGGGCCACATCACGGCGATGGCGAGCATCGACGCCGCTCCGCCCATCAGCCAGCCGGCCAGCCGGTCCGGGATCGTGCCGACCGATCCCGGCAGGGTGACCGGGAGCACGAGGCCGACGAGCAACGCGGTCGTCGCGCCGGCGAGTACCGAGCTGACGACACCGGCGAACAGCACCCCGAAGGCGACGACGAGGGTAGCGAGAGCGGCGAGCCAGTCCTCACGGGACGCCAGGGTGCCGACGCACACCAGGGCCGCACCGGTCAGCACGAGCCCGGCCTGCTGCGCGAGCCGGTCGCGCACCGAGCCGCCGAAGTCGACGAACAGCAACGTCGAAAGGCCGCTGAACGCCGCGAACGTCGCGATCGTCGGGTTGCCGAGCAGCTTGTCGGCGATCGCGAAGACCGCCGGCATGACGACCGCGGCACGGCCCGCTCGGCGCAGGGCCGACAGGTCCGCGTCACGGGTACGGAGCCATCCCAGGACGTTCATCCGCGCGGGGGCACGATCACGCGCCGGCGCTCAGGTTCGTGCTCCGCGTCGAGGTGGCGTGCCATCTCGCTCCTTTCGCCGTCCGCGCGCGGGGACTTCTGTACTGCGGTTCCCGGACGAGGATGGAGCGTGTCACGGCCGCGTCGCCCCGGGCAAGAGGATCATCGCCGGATCGTGCCCAGCGGTCATGCCTGGTCGCCGGCGGCACCCGGCTCCACCGCGTAGGCCCTGACCTGGTCGAGCGCCATGTCAAGGGCGATCTCCATCGGGGTCGTGTCCCGCGCGGTCTGGGCCAGCAGGTATCCGCCCTGCAGGGCCGCCATGACGCCCGTGGCCAGTCTTTCGGCGTCCGCCTCGGGCCGGAGCGCCCCGTTGTCGCGCATCCGCCGGAGCCCTGCGGCGAGC
Organism: Actinoallomurus bryophytorum; assembly: GCF_006716425.1. Classification (NCBI taxonomy): domain Bacteria; kingdom Bacillati; phylum Actinomycetota; class Actinomycetes; order Streptosporangiales; family Thermomonosporaceae; genus Actinoallomurus; species Actinoallomurus bryophytorum. The sequence goes on along the minus strand of NZ_VFOZ01000003.1, from coordinate 35,599 downwards.
AGCGCCTGCCATGTCGTGAAGTGCGCCGCGAGGGCGAGGCGGGCGTCTTCGTTCTGGTCGGCGAGCTCGTTCGCCAGCGAGCCCAGCTCGCAGCCGTACGCCCCGTTGCGCAACGCGTTGCGCTGGACTATCGCGTCCCGCCAGAGCTCGAGCCCGCGCAGCGACTGGAGCCGCTCCAGCCGCTGCCGCTGGCGTTCGAGCAGCTGCCCCGCCTGCAACGCGATCACCTCGCGCACCAGAGCGTCCTTGTCGGCGAAGTGATGGTAGAGCTGCGACTTGCTCGTGTCGCTCGCCGCCCTCACGTCGTCAAGAGTCGTCGCCCCCACGCCCCTGACGTACATCAGCTCGGCGGCCGCCCGCAGAATCCGGGCCCGGGTGGCCGCTCCACGTGCCGTCAGCCGGGAGGTCCTGTTCTCACCCGCTGTCCGCGCCACAGCCGACAGATTACCGAGTCGGCGACAGTGACAGTTCGTAGTGGACCCAATAGTCCCGTATTTTGGAGCTTCGCCCTTTACGTATGCACTATGTAGGTAAAGAGAAGTTCAGAAGTTGGACGCAGCGGTCCATTAGATGGCAGGATCGGCGCCATGTCCACTCCTGAGTCCTTCGACGCCGGTGTGGCGCACCAGATCGGCCGGTACGCCGATGCCGTGCGTGTGCCGGCCGGCCACGACCAGATCCTCGTCTCGGGAACACCTGGGCTCGGCCCGGACGGCACGCTCCCGGACACGATGGCCGGCGAGGCGACCCAGGCCTGGCAGAACATCACGGAGATCCTCTCGCGGGCCGGCGCGAGCCTGTCCGACATCGTGGGTGTCCGCCAGTGGCTGACCAGCGCCGAGGACATCGCGGCCTATGTCGCCGTTCGCAAGGAGTTCATCCACCACGAGCCGGTCTACATGCTCGCGGTCGTACCCGGCCTGGTGCGGCCGGAGTTCCGCGTCGAGATCGAAGTGATCGCCGCGGTACCCGCCACAGCCGCCTAGCATCCGGACGGTTCGAGAGAAAGGGCGCCGGTCATGGACACCGATCACTCACCACTGACCACGATCGACCTCGACGCGGCACGCGAGCTGGCCGCCCAGCTCCGGGTCGACTCGATCCGGTCCAGCACCAGCGCGGGGTCCGGGCATCCCACCTCGAGCATGTCCGCCGCGGACATCCTCGCGGTGCTGGTGGGGCGGCATCTGCGCTATGACTGGGACCGGCCGGACGCCGACGGCAACGACCACCTCATCTTCTCCAAGGGGCACGCCTCCCCGCTGCTGTACTCGGTCTACAAGGCGGTGGGCGTGGTGTCGGACAAGGAGCTGATGACCGGCTACCGGCGCTTCGGGTCGCGGCTGGAAGGGCATCCCACTCCGGTGCTCCCCTGGGTCGACGTCGCCACCGGGTCGCTCGGCCAGGGGCTGCCCGACGGGGTGGGCGTCGCGCTCGCCGGCAAGTACCTCGACCGGCTGCCCTACCGGGTCTGGGTGCTGTGCGGGGACAGCGAGATGGCCGAGGGCTCCATCTGGGAGGCCATCGACAAGGCCTGCTACTACCGGCTCTCCAACCTGGTGGCGATCGTGGACGTCAACCGCCTTGGCCAGCGCGGGCCCACCGAGCTCCAGTGGGACCTCGGCGCCTATGCCCGCCGCGCCGAGGCGTTCGGCGCGCGCGTACTCACCATCGACGGGCACGACCTCACCCAGATCGACGAGGCACTGACGACGGCCACCGGCGGAGACGAGGACCGGCCGACGGTGATCTTCGCCCGTACGATCAAGGGCCGGGGGTTCTCCGAGGTCGAGGACCGCGAGGGCTGGCACGGCAAGCCCTTCCCCGAGGACATGGCCGCGCGGGCCATCGCCGAGCTCGGCGGCGAACGCGACCTGCTCGTACGGGGCCCGCTGCCCGGCGCGGCCAGCGTGCCGGTCGCCAGGCCTGTGAGCACGGCGGCGCCGGTGTACTCCGTGGGTGACAAGGTCGCGACCCGCAAGGCGTACGGCGACGCGCTCGTGGCGCTCGGCGACCGCGACCCCAGGGTCGTCGCCCTCGACGGCGAGGTGAGCAACTCCACCTACGCCGCCGAGTTCGCCGAGGCGCATCCCGGCCGCTTCTTCGAGATGTTCATCGCCGAACAGCAGCTCGTCGCGGCGGCGGTCGGCCTCGGCGTACGGCACTACATCCCGTTCGCCTCCACGTTCGCCGCGTTCTTCACCCGCGCCTACGACTTCATCCGGATGGCCGCCGTCTCGCGGGCCGACATCCGCCTGGTCGGCTCGCACGCCGGCGTCGAGATCGGCGCCGACGGACCGTCCCAGATGGCCCTGGAGGATCTGGCGATGATGCGGGCGGTCCAGGGCTCGACGGTGCTCTATCCGAGCGATGCCACGAGCACCGTCGCGCTGGTGGACGCGATGGCCGGCCTGCGGGGCGTCGGCTACATGAGGACCACCCGCGGCGCCTACCCCGTCCTGTACGACGGCGACGAGACCTTCCCCGTGGGCGGGGCCAAGGTCCTGCGCTCCGGCCCGGACGACGCGGTGACGCTCATCGGCGCCGGTGTCACCCTCCACCAGTGCCTCGCCGCGGCGGACCGGCTCGCCGAGGACGGCGTACCGGCCCGGGTGATCGACCTGTACTCGGTCAAGCCCGTCGACACCGAGACCCTCGCCGCGGCGGCGGCGGCGACGCGGGGGCGGCTCGTCGTGGCCGAGGACCACCACCCGGAGGGCGGCCTCGGCTCCGCGGTGGCGGACGCCCTGCTGGCCGTACGGACGCAGCCCCTGCGCCTGGTCCACCTCAGCGTTCGTGAGATGCCCGGCTCGGGAACGACCGGCGAGCTGCTCGCCGCCGCGGGCATCGACGCCGCCCACATCGAGTCCGCGGCACGTGCCCTCCTCGACGAGGGCTGAGAGCGCTCCGCTCGGGAGACCACCCGCGTCTTCGCCGCTCCTTCGGTGGCGGACGGCTTCCGGGGACGGGCGTGCCTGGTCCCCTCCCACGCCCGCCGAGGACCAGCGGGCGCCCGCCCGTCCTCGGCGGAGTGCCGTCCGAGGTCATGGCTCACGACAGGGGCACGCGCCGTGCCAGCACCCTGCGGTGGGCGATCCGCCAGTCCTGGTCGCCGCGGGAGATCGTGTCCTCGTACGTCACGCTTCCGCAGCGGCCGTCGACGGTGACGCCGATTCCCTTCGAGCGGGCGTGAACCCGGCCGTCGGCGAGCGGGGTGAGGATGATGTTGGTGACGTGGTGGCCGACGGGGTTCGAGTCCCCCATCGCGAGGGCGGCCGCCCGCAGCGCCGCCAGTCCCTCGATCGCCCCGCCGCCCAGGTCGGTGACGTCGTAGACGACGTCGGCGGTGAAGACCTCGTCCAGCCGGTCGAGCTCGCCACCGTCGACCAGGTGCCCGTGCAGCGAGATCAGGTCGGTGATGACCGTACGGTCCGCGTCGGAGAGCGCCATCGGTGTACCTCCCTATCCGGGGACCTCCCCGGTTGAGGCGCTACACTAATGGGGAACTCCCCGTTTAACGATCGGAGCAGGCGATGGACCGTGGCGAAGACGAGCGGAGCGCACCGAGGCGGGCGCGCCGGGCGGACGCCGCGGCGAACGCCCGCTCACTGGTGTCGGCGGCACGCGAGCTCTTCGACGAGCACGGCCCGGAGGTCGCCCTGGACGTCGTGGCGCGCCGGGCGGGCGTCGGCAACGCGACCCTCTACCGCCACTTCCCGACCCGCGAGGACCTCCTGGTCGCGGTGTACGAGGACGAGGCGGCGGCACTGTGCCGGCGCGGCGCCGGTCTGCTGCGGGAGCCCTCGGCGGGCGGCGCGCTCTTCGACTGGCTGGACGATCTTCTCGGTCACATGGCGGGCATGCGCGCGCTGGTCCTGGCGGCCGGCGGTGGCCCGGGCGATGGTCACACCGAGCTGTTCCGCCGGTCGCACGAGTCGCTGATATCGACCGCGGAGGGCCTGCTGACGAGGGCGAAGACCACCGGCGCCGTACACCCCGACCTCGCCGTGGGCGACCTGCTGGCGCTGACCAGCGCGGCCGCCATCGCCGCCGACGGGACCGAGAACGCGCGGCGGCTCCTGCGGATCATGCGTCGCGGCTTCGAAATGCCGGCCCCACCGGGGTAGGGAATACCGGGACCATGGCGGGCTCGCGCCACGCCGGGGCGCGGCCCGGTAGGAGTACGGTCACCCGGCCGGTGAAGAATCAAAGGACGCAGAGTGCGGTCTGAACACCGTCCTCGGACATCGTCAGAAGGGGAGCCCCGCCATGGCCGGTACGTACATCGCGCGGATCGTCGACGTACACGGCGAAGGGATACGCCTGGAGCCCACCACCGGCTCCGAGGTCCCGGAGCGACCGAACGACGTCAACCTGCTCGCCATGGCCATCGCGCTCGCCCTGGGGGCCGCCGCGTACGAGCACCACCCCGAACCTCGCAACCCCGAGGTCCAGACGCTGGAGGCCCTACTGACCGGCGAGGCCACGATGCCGTGGCGCGGCCCCGCAGACGCCGGCACCCCGTCACCGCACGTCGTCTGTGAGCGCTCGGGCTCCGGTCTCCCCAGATGCCGCGTCCAATCCGGACCCGGCACACCCGCCTAGCTGGGGCCTGTCGAAGTCCTCGGTCTGGAGCCCACCCGTCTGGAGCCCACCCGTCTGGGGGTGCCATCCCACTCTCATTGTCCAGCCAGAACAACGGCGGGTGGAAGTAGAGCGGGGTTCTGTGGATAACCCCGCCCAGGCACCGCTCAGGCGGCGCCACACCGCAACAGCATGACTAGGAGAAAGACCCTAGGACGGGGCGGCGGCCGCGCGTTCGGCCTGGTCGATGGCCCAGGCGGCGTTGATCAGGCCGATGTGGCTGAAAGCCTGGGGGAAGTTGCCCAGCAGCTCGCCGCTGGAGGTATCGACCTCCTCGGCGAGCAGGCCGACGTCGTTGACGTACGCGGCCGCACGTTCGAAGACCGACCTGGCGCGTTCCACCTGGCCGGACATGGCGAGGGCCTCGGCGAGCCAGAACGTGCAGAGCAGGAACGTCCCCTCCTCGCCCGCGAGCCCGTCGACGCCGCCCTCCGTGCGGTAGCGGTAGACCAGTCCGGCGTCGTCGGTCAGCCGCTCGGCGATGGCGTCGATCGTGGCGAGCACGCGCGGGTCGTCTGCCGGCAGGAACCCGGCGATCGGCATCATCAGGTTGGAGGCGTCCAGGTCCTCCGAGCCGAAGTACTGCGTGAACGCGCCGGCGCGGTCGTTCCAGCCCTCGCTCAGGATCGTCTCGCGGATCTCCTCGCGGGTCCGCCGCCACGACTCCACCCGGTCTCCGGCACCGAGGAGGCCGGCCAGTGACACGGCGCGGTCGAGGGCGACCCAGCACATGACCTTGGAGTAGACGAAGTGCCTCGGGGCCCCGCGTACCTCCCAGATGCCCTGGTCCTCATCACGCCAGTGCTCGGCGGCGGTGTCGGCGCAGGCGATGAGGAAGCGGCGTACGTCGTCGTCCACCTCGCCGAGCTGGTCGGACAGGATGCGCGCGGAGTCCAGGAGCTCGCCGTACACGTCGATCTGCCGCTGGTTCCAGGCGCCGTTGCCCACGCGTACGGGGCGGCTGCCGCGCCAGCCGCTCAGGTGCGGCAGCACGCGTTCGGACAGGTCGTGCTCGCCGCCGACGCCGAACATGATCTGCAGCGTCCGGTCCTTGGTCAGTGAGGGCGCCGCTGTGGTGAGGAAGGCGAAGAAGTCACTCGCCTCGTCGGGGCACGCGGCGACCCACAGTGCCGCCATCGTCAGGCACGAGTCGCGTACCCAGGTGTAGCGGTAGTCCCAGTTGCGCTCGCCGCCGACGCCTTCGGGCAGGGAGGTGGTCGCCGCCGCGATGATCGCCCCGCTCGGCTGGAACGACAGCGCCTGCAGCACACGGCCGCTGTGGTGGACCAGGTCCCGCCACGGTCCCTCGTACGCCTGGTGCAGGGCCGACCAGGAGCGCCAGGCCTCCACCGTGGCGTCCAGCCGGGACGCGAGCTCGTCCTGTCCCCAGATCCGGGCCGGGACCTCCTCGAGGGTGGTCCGGTGGAGGCCGAAATGCAGCGTCTCGCCGCTGCGCACCGTGAACGTGCCGCGCGCGATCGAGTCGGCGGCGTTCACCGGCACCGGCGCGGTGAGCACGAGCCATTCGGCGCCGCCTCGCGCGGTCAGGCCGCCCTCGACCGGCGTCAGGATCGGAGCGATGAGCCCGTATTCGGGCCGGGGCCGGTAGTCGAGCTCCATCGGCACCTGCCCGCCGGAGCACGCGACCCGGCGCACGAGGACGTGCGGAACGCCCTTGCCGAGCCGGTGGCCTCCATCGTCCAGGCCGGTCAGCAGGGCGTCGGTGAGCGTCACCGTGCCGGTCTCGGCGTGGAACGTCGTCTCCATCACCATCGCCTGGTCGGCGTACCGCCGGGACACCCGGTACGGCACCGACGGGCGGATCGACCAGTGCCCGGCCTCCTCGTCCAGCAGCCGCGCGAACACGGCCGGGCTGTCGAACCGCGGGAAGCACAGCCAGTCGACGGAGCCGTCACGGCCGACCAGGGCCGCGGAATGGCGATCGGACAACAGCGCGTAGTCGCCGATCGGTGTGTCGCTCATCCCGTCAACCTACCGATCCGGCACGTCACACCTCACGGGCCCGCTGGTAGTGGCGGCGTGCCTTCATCCGGTTGCCGCACACCGCCATCGAGCACCAGCGGGCGTTGCCGACCTTGCTGCGGTCGATCAGGAACAGCCGGCACTCGGTGTTGGCACACGGCCTCAGGCGGCCGGGGCCGGTCTTCTCCAGACCGCTCCAGGCGAGTACGGCGCGGGCGGCCACCTCGTGCGCCGGCGGCACGTCCAGCGTCCAGTCGAGGCCCTCGTCGGACAGAGACGGAACGTAGCTGACCCCCTCGAGGTAGGTGGCCAGGGCGCCGGGGGCACGCTCCCCGCGTACGACGGCCTGCAACGCGTCGCGGACCTGGCGTGTCACGCGCGACTCGGCGGCCGAGCCCGCGCCGCCGTGTTCACGCGACCACGAACGCGCCCACTCCGGATCGTCCAGGCGGTCCTGGGGTACGCCGTCGACGACCGGCGTGGTGTTGAGCAGGTCCAGCAGCATCTCTTCGTCCAACCGGGCACTCGCCATACTAACCTCCAAACGCTCCTTGACAGGTTAGCGGTTCGGCTGGTTGATTGCACCTAACCACCAAAGCAATCTAGAGGGGTTAGTCATGACGACCGTCCACCACCGTTACGCGGACGTACAGGGCCGGCGGCTGTTCTACCGGGAGGCCGGACCGGCCGACGCGCCCGCGCTCGTACTGCTGCACGGCTTCCCGACCAGCTCGTTCATGTTCCGCGACCTGATCCCGCTCCTCGCCGGCCGCTACCACGTCATCGCACCGGACCATCTGGGCTTCGGGCTGTCGGACGCGCCGCCGGTCGAGGAGTTCGACTACACCTTCGACGCCCTGACCGACCTGACCGCCGGGCTGCTCGGCAGGCTCGGCGTCACGCGGTACGCGGTCTACGTCCAGGACTACGGCGCGCCCATCGGGTGGCGGCTGGCCCTGCGGGATCCCGGCGCGATCACGGCGATCATCACCCAGAACGGCAACGGCTATGACGCCGGCTTCGTGCCGGACTTCTGGAAGACGGTCTGGGACTACGTGCGGGAGCGGACGCCCGGCACCGAGGCCGCGATCCGCGAGGCGCTGACCCTGGACGCGATCAAGTGGCAGTACGTCACCGGTGTACCGGACGAGAGCGTGGTCTCTCCCGATACCTGGCACCACGACTTCGCGCTGGTCTCCCGGCCCGGCAACGACCTCGTGCAGCTGAAGCTGTTCGGTGACTACGCCACCAATCCGCCGCTCTACCCCCGCCTGCACCAGTACCTGCGCACGAGCCAGGTCCCGCTGCTGGCGGTCTGGGGCAAGGGCGACAAGATCTTCGGCCCCGACGGCGCCCGCGCGTTCGCCGGCGACGTCCCCGGCGCCCGGATCCACCTGCTCGACGGTGGTCACTTCCTGCTGGAGAGCGCACTGGACGAGGTGAGCGCGCTGATCCTGGCCTTCCTCGCCGAGGTGCACGGCGCCGGGTGAGGCGTCAGGTGCCGGGTGGCGCGGGCTCCGGGGCGTGCTCGGCGGCGAGCCGTGCCAGCTCGACCCGCGAGCCGATGCCGAGCTTGCGGAAGACCTGACGGAGGTGGAACTTCACCGTGTGGGGCGAGATGAACATCTGGTCGGCGACCTGCGGGTTCGTCTTCCCCTGCGCGACGAGTTCGGCGACGCTGCACTCGGTGGCGGTCAGGCTGCTCCATCCCGAGAGCGGGCGTTCGGACTGGGTCCAGTGCCGGCGCCTGATACCCAGCTCACGCAGGCGGGCGCGGACGCGTGCGGCGTCCCGCTCCGCGCCGATCCGCTGGTAGCCCTCCAGGGCCTGGTCCAGACGGTCCACCGACGAACCCTCATCGGCCCCGTCCGCCAGCAGGACTCCCAGGTCCTCCATGGCCGAGGCACGGCTCCACGGTCCGGCATGGGAGGCCACGGCGGAGGCCAGCGCGGCGGCGTCGCGGTAGAGGATGCCGCGAGCGTGCGCGGCCGCGGCGGCCAGCGTGGCGAAGCCCGGATTGTCCTGGGCGAGACATCGTGCCGTCTCGACCACGTCCTCGGCCGCGGAACGGTCCGCGATGGCCAGTGCGGTCCGGGTCATCCAGGCGGCGGCGTCGGGCTCGGCCATGAGCAGCCAGCGCCGCTCGCGAGGCTCGGCGTACGCGGCCCGCAGCAGCCCGGCCGCCTTCGCCGGGCCTTCCTGAACGTCGGCGAGCAGGGCCATCGCCCAGCTCCCCCAGGCGCATCCGTACATCGCACCCTGACCCGCCTGGTGCCGGGCCGCATAGGCCCGCGCCTGGCCGGCGGCGGCGTCGATGTCGCCACGGCGTACCGCCGCGATGGTGAGCACGGCGATGCCGATCAGCACGAAGGCGTTCATGCCCATCTCGTCGGCCATGGCCATGCCGGCCAGGACCTCGACCTCCGCGTCGTCGAGCAGTCCCTCGGCGAGCCGCAGCCGGCCACGGAAGATCGCCGGGCTCGCGGCGTACGCGGCGTGCCCGAGCGCGCTGATCTCCTCGATCGAGGTCTGGAGGTGGGATTCTGCCTCCTCGAACCGCCGCATGTCCGTCAGGAACGTGGCCAGGAGCATTCGCGGGTGCGCGCGCCTGGCCTGGGCGGGGTCCCCGGCCGTGATCCGGACCGCCTCACGGATGTGCGCCAGCCCGTTCGTGGCCCGCCCCTCACCCCACGCGGCGTAGGAGAGCAGCATGTGCGCCCCGACCAGGGCGGACTGGCTCGGGCACTCCTCGTCGGCCACGACCGCACGTGCCCGCTCCACCCCACGGCCGTAGTCATGGCTCGCGAACAGCGCGCGGAACAGCACCTGCTGGGCCAGGCCCCGCAGCTCGCTGGACAGGTCCTCCTGGCTGAGCGCCTTCTCGGCCTCGGCCACCGACAGCACCGGCCGTCCGGACAGCAGCAGGGCGTAGGCCAGCTCGTAGCGCAGCCGCGCCATCTCGCACGGCAGCGCGACCTGGCCCAGCGCGGAACGGGCGAACTCCGCCGCCTCCGGCAGGCGGCCCGCGGTCGTCAGCGCGAACACCGCGGTCACCGTACGGTCGAACCGGCGGGGGTCCCCCGGATCGGTCAGGTCGAGAGCGCGCACGGCGAGCTCGGCGGCGGTCTGCGGCGAGGACGGCAGCACTTCGTGCGTCGCCTGGTCGAGCCCGGCGAGGGCGCACGTGTCCCCCGGCCGGGCGTAGCGCATCAGGTGGGCGGCGGCCGGGATGGCCGAGCCCCCGCGTCTCAGCAGCATCTCCCCGGCCTGCCGGTGCAGGGCCCGGCACACCGAGGGAGTGAGCGTCCCGCTCACGGCCCGCCACAGCAGGTCGTGCCGGAAGCTGAGCAGGTCCCCGATGGGCACGACGACTCCCGCCGTCGCGGCCTCCTCCAGCGCCGGCAGCAGCTGGCTGCTGGGTTCACCGAGCATGTCGGCGAGGTCGGAGGCGTCGAAGGAGCGTCCCAGAACGGCCGCCACCTGGAGCAGGTGGCGGGTGCGTGAGGACAGCCGGCTCAGGCGGCTGCGCGCGATCTCCTGCAGCCGCTGCGGCAGACGCTCCGAGACCAGGTGCGCGCGGCCGTCCTCGATCTCGACCGCGTCTTCGTCGCGGAGTCCCAGGAGCAGCTCGACCAGCATGAACGGGTTGCCGCCTGCCCCGGCCGCCAGCCTGAGCAGCCCGGCCTCCGGGGGAACGCCGAACACGTCGGCGACGATCTCGGCCACCGCGTCGTCGCCGAGCGCCGCCAGCGCGATCCGCAGGGCCCCGTCGCGCTCCAGCAGCCCGTACAGCCGGTCCACGTCCGACTCGAGCCCACCGGTCGTACGGGACAGGACCCACAGCAGCGGGTACGAGGCGAGTTCGGGCACCAGCGACCGCAGGGCCATCAGGGTCGTCGGGTCGGCCCACTGCAGATCGTCCAGCGTGAGGAGGAACGGACCGCGCGCGGCGTGTTCCTCCAGCCGGGCCTGCAACCGCTCCACCAGCCACATCCGCTGGTCGACCGCGTCCGGGGGCGGCGTCCCATCGCCCCGCATCATCTGCCCCGACTGCCCCAGCGCGGCCAGCAACGGCGCCAGCGGCGTCAGCCGGCCGGGCTCGTCGGCGGCGCCGCGGGCGAGGATGAACCCCCGGCGCGCCGCGGCGTCGGCGGCATCGCCGAGCAGCTGGCTCTTGCCCATGCCCGACTCGCCCTCGACCAGCAGCACGCCGCCGCGGCTGTCCTCGGCCGCCTCGAGCAGCCCGGCGAGAACATCCCACTCACGATCGCGGCCACGCCACCCACGCCGCGACGACCGCGCGAGGTCGGCACCGGCCGAGGAGTCCGAGGCGAACGGTGAGGCGTTCGCCGGAGATCCGTGAGACACAACGCTTGCAGCTTATCCGGTCGGCCCGATTACAGGCCCTGACCTGCCCCGATGGCCTCCTCGGCGAGGATGACACCCAAGGTATTCCATAGTAATTAGGTAGGAATGATTGACTATCTCGTCCGCTCCGTGTTCTCATCCTCGTATGCGCGCCCGGCACACCCTCACCCGCCGGCGGCACGTGGACCTCGTCCGGGTCACCGCCGCCCGCTGTCGCAGCTGACGCCTTTTCTCCCCCTTTCATCTCCCGCCTGAGGGCAGCGTGGCCCATTCAAGGAGCGCATTTCGCCATGCCCAGAAAGTCCTTCCCCGTCGTCGTCTCCGCGCTCGCGGCACTCGCCGGAGTCACCGGTTGCGGAGCATCCGCAGACGCCGGAGCGTCCACACTCAAGATCGGCTATTTCCAGGGCGCGGTCGCCGGCCCCGAGGCCGTCGTGGCGGCCAACCCGGATCTCGCCTCACACGTCAAGTCCACGATCCGGCTCCGCCCCATCGACAGCGGGGTCGCCGGGATGGCCCAGCTGCGCGCCGGCGCGTTCCCCGTGGTCTCCGGCGTCGGCAACCCGCCGTTCGTCGGAGCGTTCACCTCCGGCACCGACGTGCGGGCCGTGTTCGTGGAGAGCATCGACGAGTCCGGCCTGGTCGTCGACGGCAAGATCGGTTCGAATGCCGACCTGAGGAAGATCGGCGTCCTCGTCGGCTCCACCCTCGACTTCCAGCTCCGCGGCTGGCTCACCTCGCAGGGACTGACCGGCAAGGTGCAGATCGCCAGCTTCGCGAGCGAGGCCGCCGAGGCCGCCGCGTGGAAGTCCCACAAGATCGACTCGGTCTACATCAGCCAGGCGTACCTGCTGGAGCTGAAGAAGCACGGTGGCCGTGTGCTCACGACCGCCGCCGACGTGGCCAAGCTGGGGTACGCGGCCGTCAACATGCTCGCGGTCCAGACGTCCTACGTGAAACGGCATCCCGCCATCGTCCAGCAGCTGGTCTGCCAGGTCGCCCGGGCGCAGACCCTGGTCAAGGGCGCTCAGGCCGCCAAGTACGTCACGCCGGCGAGCCGCTTCCTCGGCGTGAAGCCGGCCGACGCGATCGCCGCCACGAGGGACTACCCCTACATCCCGCAGAACGAGGAGACCGGCTGGCTCAAGGGCGCGGACGGCAAGGCCGCCTCGGGCAGGCTCGCCAAGACGTTCCACCTCACCGGCGACTTCCTGGTCGGGCAGGGCCGGGCGAAGACCTCCCCGCCACTCGGCCAGATCGCCGCGCACATCGACCCGTCGTTCTGGGACAAGGCACAGCAGCCCGGCGGCTGCTCATGAGCGCCACCGCCCTGGACCCGCCCGTCACCGAGCGGCCCGCCGCCGTACGGCTCCGCGGCGTCGGCAAGACCTTCCGGCAGCGGCGGCGCGAGACTCCGGCGCTGGAGGGAGTGAGCCTGGACATCGCCGCGGGTGAGTTCCTGTGCCTGGTCGGCCCGTCCGGATGCGGCAAGTCCACGCTGCTCAGCATTCTCGCCGGTTTCACCACGGCCGACTCCGGCGAGGTGCTCGTGGACGGCCGCCCGGTCGAGGGGCCGGGCCCGGACCGCGGCGTGCTGTTCCAGACGCCCACGCTCTTCCCCTGGCTGACCACCCGGCAGAACGTGCTGTACGGCCCGCGTGCCCGTGGTGCCCTCACCCCCGGGGTACGCGAGGAGGCCGGCGAACTGCTGGAGACCGTCGGGCTCACCGACTTCGCCGACGCCTACCCCCACGAGCTGTCCGGGGGGATGCGGCACCGCGCGGCGTTCGCGCGTGTCCTGATCAACCATCCCCGTGTCCTGCTCATGGACGAGCCGTTCGGCGCGCTCGACGCGATCACGAGGGCCGGGATGCAGCGCTTCCTGCTCGAACTCTGGCAGCGGCAGCGCACCACCATCGTCTTCGTCACCCACGACGTCGAGGAGGCCACACTGCTCGGCGACCGCGTGTCGGTGCTGTCCGGCAGGCCCGGCCGGACCAAGGCGGTCATCGACATCGAACTTCGGCGGCCCCGCACGTACGACGACACCGAGACGCTGGAGTTCGTCACCGCCAAACGCCGCATCCGGGAGGTGCTGGAGCGATGAGCTCGACGCTGGCAGAGGAGACGGACGCTCTCGCCGCCGCGGGCGGGCGCCGGGCGGCACGGCGGCGGCGGTCCTGGCGCCGGGTGCTCATCGGCGCGGCCGGGCTCGCCCTGGCCCTCGCCGGGTGGGAGGTCGCGGCGTACGCGGTCGGGGATCCGGTGACGATGCCGACCATCCAGGAGACGGGACACGACCTCCTGCGTTACCTGACGAAACCGTACCCGGAGGTCCAGGGCAGGACCCTGGTGCAGGACGCGCTGATCAGCACCGCCCGCATCCTGGCCGGCTTCCTCCTGGGGACGGCCGCAGGTCTCGTGCTGGGCGCGGCGATGGCGGGCATGCGGGTGATCCGTGAGCTCGCCGACCCGATCGTCGGCGTCATGCGGCCCCTCCCGCCGATCGCGTTCATCCCGCTTCTCGTCGTGTGGTTCGGCATCGGCGAGACGTCCAAGGTGGCACTGATCTTCTTCGGCGTGCTGCCGGTCGTCACCGTCGCGACGTTGAGCGCACTCGACGCCGTACCGGACGAGCTGCTCCACGCGAGCCGCAGCCTCGGCGCCTCGCCCCTCTACACGATGCTGCACGTACGGCTCCGCGCCGCCGTGCCCGGCGTCATCACCGGCATGCGCATCGCCATGGGCGGAGCCTGGACCAGCATCGTCGCCGCCGAGATGATCGCCGCGACCGGGGGCGTGGGCTTCCTCATCCTGCAGGCCGGCAACTACCTCCAGACTCCACTGATCTTCAGCGGGATCGCCGTGATCGCCGTTCTCGGCTTCGTCTTCGACGGGCTGTTGCGGCTCGTCCTTCGCGCGGCCGATCCCACCGCTCGTCCCTGAGGAAAGGAAATGACCATGTCCGGTCTCGACCTCACCAGAATCGGCGGACGGATCGGCGCGGAGGTCTCCGGCGTCGACCTCAACGCCCTGTCCGACGGCCTGTTCGAAGCGATCAACTCCGCGCTGCTGGAGCACAAGGCGCTGATCTTCCGTGGCGCCGGGCTCGACGACGAGGGGCAGATCGCCTTCGCGTCCCGGTTCGGCGCGCTCACCCGTGCGCATCCGACCGTGCCCTCGGTGGACGGCCAGCCCAACATCCTCCCGGTCGACGGGGAGGAGGGCATCCGCTCCAACAACTGGCACACCGACGTGACGTTCGTCCGCACGCCGCCGAAGGTCAGCACGCTGCGGGCCCTCGTCGTGCCGCCGTACGGGGGCAACACGCTGATCGCCAACGCCGGGGCCGCCTACCGCGACCTCCCCCAGCAGCTGCGGGACTTCGCCGACCGGCTGTGGGCGGTGCACACCAACGACTACGACTACGCGCTGCCGCGGAACAACGCGGCCAAGGCCGCGGAGTACCGGAAGGTCTTCGTCTCCACGCGCTACCAGACCGGCCATCCGGTCGTGCGCGTGCACCCGGAGTCGGGGGAACGCGGCCTGTTCATCGGCGGTTTCGCGCAGCGGATCGTCGGGCTCAGCGGCACCGAGTCGCGCGACATCCTGCGCATCCTCCAGGCCTATGTCACCCGGCCGGAGAACATTCTGCGCGTCGCGTGGAAGCCCGGTGACCTCGTCGTCTTCGACAACCGCATCACCCAGCACTACGCGCCCGACGACTACGGCGACCAGCCGCGCCGCCTGCACCGCGTCACCGTGGCCGGCGACGCTCCGTCGGCCATCGGCGGAGAGACGAGTTACGTCATCGAAGGTGACGAGGCCCACCACTACACACCGGCCGCCGCCGCCTGACGGGTGCCGTGGCCCGGTATGGCGGGCCGGGCCACGGCGCCATTTCCGCGCCGGCGTCCTTGCGATTCTGGAATTCGCCGAAAATACATTCGGCGACCAGGGCGGATGCCGATGCTCGCGCTATTCATCGCCATTGCGAGCCAATAGAATCGGCCGCCGGGACAGACGCCCCCAGAGGAGGCGGACGTGAGTCGACCCCCCGGCGAGCCTCGATCCGGCAAGGACCCCGAGGCCGGCGAACCGGAAGAGCCGGCGGAGTCCGGCCTGCCAGCACGGACCGCTCCCGCACCGGGGACGGAATCCCCGCCGGGCGTCCCTTCCGCCGAGGAGGAGGACGGCTCCGGGCCGATGCCGCCCCCTCCCTCCGGGGAGGGTCCTCCCCCGACCGGAGCCTTCCCCGCGACGGCCCCTCCCGCGGAGGCGGACCCGCCGCCGGGACCTGGGTCTCCGCAGGAGCCGGTTCCCGCGCCCGTGGCCGCTCCACCCACCGGGCCCGCGGGGACTCCGCCCGGCGGCGGGCAGCAGCCCTGGTGGGCCGTCGGGCAGAGCCCTCCCCCCGGCGGGCCACCACCACCGCCCTACCGGGCTCCCTATCAGCCGCCCTACCAGCCACCGGGGGGACCACCCTGGTCCCAGCCCGGCGGACCGCCGCCCGTCGCACCCGGACGGGCGCCGATGGCGGCCTCGCCACCCACCTCGGACGACGCCGACCGTGACCGGCTGGCCGTGCACCTGATCTGGGAGGGCGTGCTCGCGTTCATCGCGGTCGTGCTCATCGTCGCGACGGCCGCGTTGACTCCGCACCAGAACCTCACGAGCGCGTTCAGCCAGGCCGGGTATCTCGGCCTCGTGGCGGCCGGGCTCGCGTTCTCGCTGCGGACCGGCTCACCGAACCTCGCGGTGGGATCCATCGTCGCCTTCTCCAGCACGCTGGGCGCGTACCTCATCACCGATCACCAGTGGGGAAAGCCGGCCGCGATGGTGGTGGCGATCGTGCTCGCGACGCTCATCGGGCTCGTGCTCGGGCTCCTGGTCGCGGTGCTGTCCGTACCCGCCTGGCTCGTGACGCTCGCCGCCGTCGCCGTCATCCAGGCGATCGCGCTCGCGCTCACGGACGGTTCGGTCATCCCGGTGCGCTTCGAGGGGAGCTACCCGACCGCACTCTGGTACGGCCTCTTCTTCATGGTGTCGGTCGGCGGCGGGGCGCTGTGGCTCCTGCCCGGGGTACGCCGCCCGCTCGCCGCGAGCCGCGGTCCCGTCGACCCGGCCCGCTGGACCGGCCCGCGCGCGGGCCTGGGCGCGATCGCCGGGCTCACCGGATCCAGCTTCCTGGCCGGGCTCGCCGCCGTCCCGCTGCTCATGCGGATCCAGGCGGCCGAGGGCAGCGGCACGAATCTCACCACGGTCGCGCTCGCCGCCGTGCTGCTCGGGGGCGCCAGCGTCTTCGGACGGCGCGCCGGTGTGTTCGGCACCCTGCTCGCCGTCACGATCCTGGCGATCATCCAGGTGCTGGTCGCCTACAACGACGGCCCGCTCTGGGCGTCGACCCTCGTCGTCGGCCTGGCGGCGCTGTTCGGCGTGGCGGCCTGCCGCGGACTCGAGAGCGTCACCGACCAGCTGAACCGGCGGCGTCCCGCGACCCTGGCTCCTCCTCCGCCCGCCCTGCGGCCGCCACCGGGCTGGGGGCCGATGTCGTGAGCACTTCCGCCGGCCGGAACGCCGCCATCGTGGTGGCGGTTCCGGCGACTGTCAGCCCTGCAGGACCGTGGACAGGACCCTGATCGTGTTCTCCCACTCGGTGGCGTCGTCACGGTTCGCCATCCCGCGCAGGCCCTGCGCGGTGTTCTTGTAGAAGTCCCCCAAGGCGCCGACTCCCGCCAGGACCTGGGCACCGGCGGCCTCGTACCCCGGCTTTCCCTCCGCCCCCTTGAAGAACTTCGTTCCCGTGTCGTCGCCGCCCCAGAAGTTCCCGATGGCGTCGAGCCGTCTTTTCGCCGCCTCGAGCTTCGTCGCGATCTCCGTGGCCTCGCCGTCGAGGCCGCCCGCCACCAAGCGTATGTACGCGGGATGGACCTCCTTGGGCGGCAGGAGAAGGCGCATGCCCACCCGGAGGCCGCCGGGATCGGCGCCGATGGCCGTCTCGTTCGCGGCGTAGATGTCACGCCACTTGGAGCCGTCCTCGAAGACGTCCTCTGCGATGTCCCACAGGGAACCGTGGGGTGTTCCCCAGTCGGTGACGACGACGTACTTCGGTGGGTCCGGTGGTATCGAGGGAGCCACGTTGGCATCATCCTTGTCGGTCGCGAGTGGAGCTCTATCCGGCCGGCTTGTGCGCCATCGTCGAATAGAGGAGTACCCGCAGAGTCGTGTCCTTGACGGTGGGTACCAGCTCGTCGTCGCGCTTGCCGTTCAAGAAGCCGTAGACAGGGCCGTAGCCGACCGATCCTCCGGCGAGGCGCGAGATGAAGTACCGCACGTCGGCATTGCTTGTGATCTTGGTCATCGGCTTGGCGGCGGCGTCGAACACGCCGTAGAAGGCGACGGAGGCGGCGAACTCCTTCATGACCTCCTCCACGTTGCTCTTCAGTGAACCGACGTCCTCGTGGCGCCACGCCTTGACGCCGTCCATGACCGCCACATCGCCCACGGCGAAGAACGCGCTGCCGATCGAGTACTCCATCAGCTTGGCGAGCAGTGTCCTGGCGATGGCGCTTTCGAGAAGCCTCGCCAGGAATCCCGCCTGCGCTCTCCTCGCGATGACCTGGGCGATCTCGTAGGCGACGCCCGCCTGCCAGGGGAAGGTGGAGATGTAGAGCAGGCTGGCGAAGTTCGCGAAGGCGAGGGTGCGGAACGCGTACTGCGCCTTTGTGATCAGGTCCGCGAACTCCTCGCACGCCTCGCTCACGCGCTGACAGTAGGCGGCGAGCCGGGCGGCCTCTCCCGTCGCCGGAGGAGAGGGCGACAGGTGGGTGTGCCAGAAATCGCCGAACGCCTGGATGCTCTCACCCGCGTTGTGCGACGTGATCGCTCGTGCGGCGGCGTTCCCGTTCTCCGCCCATTCGACGATGTCGCCCTTGAGCTCGGACCAGACCTTCGCCGCCTCACGGGCTTTGCCCGGGTCACCTTCCGGATATGGGGTGGTGAGCATCGTGAAGACGAAGAGCGCGATGTTCCCGCCGACGAACAGGCCACCGCGAAGAGGGGTCACGCCGGCCATGGAAGCTCAGAGTCGTCTCGTGGCGGGCTCACTGTGAAGGCCCTCCGAAGAACTCGCCCGCCGGGAAGTCGGGAAACGTCGCGCTTATCTTGGTCGCGGTCTCCTGCCGCACGAGGTCGTTCGCGTCATTCACCATCTCGACGATCCGTTCGGCGAGGACGTCGACGTCCAGCCGTTTCACGCGGGGATCGAGCTTGAGCTGGTGCAGGCGCCCCTGACTTCCGACGATCAGATGAATCAGGCCGTCCTTGCTCTTCGCCTCCACCGCGAGGTCCGCGATCTCCTCCTGGGCCTGCCGGCTTCGGGATTCGAGGTCCCGGATCTCGTCCTCGAGGAGCCCCCTGTCGAGGTCCATGCCGCAGCCCCCAGTTCGCCGACGACGCCGCTCCACCCGGTAACCGAACAATTCAGGTAGACATTAGGGGATGGTACCAGTTGGGCGTTTCGTCCCGTCAACGACGGGCCTCGCCGCGCACGGCGAGGGCGAGGGCGCAGCCGATACCGACGGCGCGCTCGACGGGCCGGCGACTCGCGAATTCTCTCCACTACGCCATCAGAAAGCGAGGGGAATTCAGCGGGTGAACGACTTCACACGCCGCGATCAGAGCCGTTGCGGCCGAGCCTGCCGGGACGGTCGTGGTGGGTGACCGGCCCGGCAGGCGGAGTGCCGACTCAGCGCTCGACCCCGAGGGCGCGGCTGAGGGTGTGGAACAGGTCGGTCTGGTCGGTGACACCGACCACGCCCGCGGCCTGCGGCCCCTGGGCGGCGATCCGCACCTCGGTGCCGGTGTGCTCCTGGGAGACGCCGGGCTTGGTGGTGGCGTAGTTGATCTTCATCTGGGCGCCGTCGGCCGTGATGAGCGTGGCGGTCTGGCCGGGGCTGTCGGTCTCCAGCGGGACGATCTGGCTGGTGTGACCGTGGTCCGCGGTGACGACCACGAGGGTGTCACGGTGGTGGCCGGCGTAGTCCAGGGCCGCCTTCACGGCCTTGTCGAACTCCACGTTCTCCCCGATCTGACCGCACGGGTTGGCGGCGTGGTCCTGCTTGTCTATCGACGCGCCCTCGATCTGCAGGAAGAAGCCCTTCTTACTGTGCCTGGTCTGGGTGTCAAGGAGCTGGAGGGCCTTGCCCGCCATGTCGGTGAGGTGCGGGCCGCCGAACTCCGCATTGGGTGCGCAGCGCGCCGGCTCGGTGCCACCGACCTTGGCCAGTGGGCCGGTCTGCTCCAGTGGCATGTTGCCGTCGGCGAACAGGCCGAGCAGCTTCTTCCCCGGCTTGGCCGCGGCCAGCCCGGCTGGATCGGTGACGACGCCGTAACCCGCCGCCGTGGCCTGGTCGATCACGGTCCTGCCCTGGTAGGGGCCCGCCTTGATCGTCTGCGCGAACCGGGCCCTCCCTCCGCCGAGATAGACGTCGGCGCCGGTCTGCACCTGCTGTTCGGAGATCGAGCCCGGACCGCCGTTCACCTTGTCCTGCCGGGGGCACTTGGCCATGTCGGCCGGCCCCTCGCAGGACCGGTCCTCGACATGCGCGGCAAGCACGGCCGGTGTGGCGTCGCCGAGCTCGGCGGTGGAGACGTCGCCGGTGCGGAATCCGGCCTTCTTGGCCAGCTCCAGCACCGTGGCCTGCGGCCTGCCGTCCGGCGTCACCGAGATCGCGCCGTTGTAGGTCTTGTGGCCGGTCGACCAGCCGGTGCCGCTGGCGGCCGAGTCGGTGACGTAGTCCGGCTTGCTCGGGTCGGCCTTGCTCACCGCGTACGTGGTGTACTCGCCGGTCAGCGGCAGCGTGTCCATCGCCAGCCGGCCCGCGGCGCCCTTGGCGTAGTTCCGGGCGATCGTGATCTCCGAGTCGCCCATGCCGTCACCGATCAGCAGGATGACGTTGCGCGCCTTCCCGTCCTGGATCGCCGACCGGAGCCCGGAGCTTCGGTCGCCGCCCGAGGCGAACGTCGGCAGGGCCGCGGCGGTCAACGCTCCCACGGCGACCACGGCGACGACGCCACGGCGGATCAGCCTCGACGATGAGGTCATAAGGGTGTTCTCCTCTGCGGGGTGGCTCGACTGGTCGTACGCCGTCGGCGCTCGGCGGCGTACCTGACCCGCAAAAGGCAAATTACAGGCAAAGAAACGTTAAAGAAGGCTGGTCACAGGCTGCTCAGCCAATGTTCACCTTGACCGCGCCGTCTCACCAGGTGGACGGTGCGGGCGGCGCGACGACCGGCGGGCGATCGTCGCAGGTGATGGTGTTCGGCAGCTCCCACGGGGCGAGCCAGGGCCCGGTCGTGCCGCCCCCGTCATTGCCGCCGAGGTCGGTCAGCGAGAACTCCGAGCCGGCCGGGGTGAAGTGGAACGACCCGCAGTTGTTGACGCCCACCGCACCGACGTTGCGGGCATCGACGTTCTGGAAGGACGCGGACCCGGCCACGCGCGCGCTGAGCACCGAGGTGCCCGTGCCGTCGACTCTGATGTCCTTGAAATGGACGTTCGTGATCGAGTAGAGGTCCTTCACCGGGAAGTCGCTGACCAGCATCATCGCGTTGTAGGTGTTGTCGAGGAAGTGGTCACCGACGACCTGGACGTCGGCGTCGATGTTCTTCTCGAGTGCGTAGAGCCAGATGGCCCCCAGGCCGATGTTCCAGTTCAGCTCGTACGTGCCGGCACGTACCGTGGTGTTGTCGCTGATCCGCAGGTGCCCGGTGAACGCCTCGGCGCCGAACCGGGACCCGGCATGGATCGCGCTGCCCTCGCGAATGGGATCGGCGACGAGGTTGCCCGAGACGGTGTTGTCGGTGCCCCCGTAGACCGCGATGCCGTTCGCGAGGACCGGCGTCTGCACGGTGTTGTGGGAGAAGGTGTTGCGGGCGTCCTCGGTCTTCTCCGACCACAGGGCGAGGCCGTCGTCGCCGGAGTTGCGGACCACGTTGTTCGACACCACCGAATCCGTGACGCCGGTGTGGAAGTTGAGACCGTCGGCGATCTGGTCGGCGATGACGTTGTTCGTCACGCGCAGCCTGGTCATCGGGCCGTCGAACCACATGCCGACCTTGGTGTGGTGCACGTACAGGCCGTCGATGGTCGAGTCGCTCATGGCGCCGCCGACGCCGTTCACCTGGTCGGTGTCGATCCGCTCGCGTACGTCGCCCTCGATCGCGAAGCCGGACAGGTGGACGTTCTCACTCCCCCCTGCCGACGCGTCCTTGCCGTAGAAACCGACGCCGGTGTGCACGGAGCCGTCGGGCGCCGGGGTGGCGAGGGAGACCTGGTGACCCTTGATGATCGTGTACCAGCTGCCGGCGCCCTCGATGGTCACGTCGTCGACGATGATGTGGCGGTTCACCTGGTAGGTGCCCGGCGGGACGTAGACCTCGAGGTGCCCTCGCCTGGCCGCGGCGATGGCCCGGTCGAACGCACCGGCGGAGTCACGGCGGCCGAGCGGGTCGGCGCCGAACGCCAGCACGTTGGCCGCGACCGGCCTGACGCGGGGCGCGCCGACGAGCTGTGAGTCGAGCAGGTCGACGACCGTCCACGCGGCCCTGCTCCCGGTGGGGACCGTCAGCCGGATCTTGTCGCCCGCACGGTAGGTGTGGCCGAGCAGCAGGCGCTGCTCGTCGTAGAAGTGGTTCGGGCGGAACGGCTTGGTGATCGTCGGTGCCGGCGTCGTGTCGGCCGGCACGCAGGAGCACTCGGTGATCCACCAGTCCGGGTGCAGCAGGCCGGCGTCCGGGTCGTTGGAGAACGGGTACTGGTTGTACAGCCACGCGTACTGCGACGTGAGGGTCATGGTGGCCCGGTGCCTGCCGTTCACCGCCACGTCGAGGGGCGCGGTGATGCCGCCGCCGCCCGTGGCGTCGGGGATGCTGTACCGCACGGTGATCGCGTTGGCCGCGCTCGGCAGCGTGAACTCCACGTGCCGTCCGGGCGCCAGTTTCACCGCACTGCGGCCGGACGCCTCGGCCGGGAGCGTGTACGCGGCGCGGTCCGGGCCGATGACGGTACCGTCCGTCGGAGCGTTCTCCGCCTCCTGCTCGGCGAAGCCGGCGGTCGCGCCGCGCCCGGCGACGAGTGCGGGGTCGAGGGCGGCGCGGGTCACGACCGGGGCCGGGACGTCATGCGCGCCCGAGGCGACGGCCGTGCCACCGAGCGCGACGCTGAGCCCGAAGACGGCCGCCACCATCGCCGCGATCCTGGGTCTGCGGGACCACCTCGCGACGGCTCCTGCGGTGCTCGGTGACATCGAATGCTCGTTTCTGTCGGGGAGGCCGCGCTCGAGGTGGAGCGGACACCATGAGGGTGACGTGACACTAAACCGCCATCTCTCCCCCGACAAGGCCCATGAGCGGGATATTTCACATGTCTGATTTACCCATGCAGATTTCTCTCGATTTCTTGCGAGTAATTACGTGCTTCTTGCGCCACCTCACAACGGCACACGCGGACGGGCGGCGAAACGCTCAATGCGATCATGCACCCGATCCGCCCTGCGACCACGATCGCGAACGCCTGGTAATTCGCGCAGACATTGCGCGGTTATGAGCAGTTGTGCTATCAAACCATCAGATCTGCTCACTGCTGCCCGAGCCGGGCGGCCAGAACGGAGTTGCCGTGACGACCCACGTCGAGACAGAGATCGCGGACCAGCCTGACTGCTGGCAACGGGCCGCCGAACTCGCCTCAACGCCCCTGCCCGGTCTGCCCGAGCCCGGCGAACGCGTCGCCGTGGTCGGCTGCGGCACCTCGCTGTTCATCGCGCAGGCGTACGCCTCGTTGCGAGAGGGCGCGGGCCTGGGCGAGACGGACGCCTTCGCGGCCTCGGAGATGCCCTCCCATCGCCGCTACGACCGGGTTCTGGCGCTCACGCGCTCCGGCACCACCACCGAGGTGCTCGACCTGCTCGGTGAGCTCCACGGCGCGGTGCCCACCACCGCGATCACCGCCGACGCCACCACCCCGGTCATGACCGCGGCCGACGAGGTGATCGTCCTCGACTTCGCCGACGAGCGGTCGGTCGTGCAGACCCGGTTCGCGACCACGACCCTCACGCTCCTGCGCGCCCACCTCGGGCAGGACCCGTCGAAGGCCATCGCCGACGCCCGGCGTGCCCTCGCCGACGCCCTCCCCGCCGGGCTCACCGACCGTACCCAGTTCACGTTCCTGGGGACGGGCTGGACCGTCGGCCTGGCCGCCGAGGCGGCGCTGAAGATGCGGGAGGCGTCACTGAGCTGGACGGAGTCCTACCCGGCCAAGGAGTACCGGCACGGGCCGATCGCGATCACCGACGAACGCTCCGCGGTCTGGATGTTCGGGCCCGCGCCCGAAGGGCTGGAGGAGCAGGTCACCGCGACCGGAGGACTCTGGGTCCAGCCCGACCTCGACCCGCTGGCGTCGCTCATCATGGCCCAGCGCCTGGCCCTCGCGCTGGCGACCGCCCGTGGCCTGGACCCCGACGTCCCACGGCACCTGTCCCGCTCGGTCATCCTGCGCCCGGCCGCCGGCTGAGAAGGAGCGCCATGCCACTCGTCCCCACCGGGGCCATCGTCGGCGCCGCCCGTGCCCGGCGGCGCGGTGCCGCCGCGTTCAACGTCATCCAGATCGAGCACGCCCAGGCGATCACCGCGGGCGCGTCGCAGGCGGGCGCGCCGGTGATCCTGCAGCTCAGCCAGAACGCCGTCCGCTACCACGGCGCGCTCCGGCCGATCGCCATGGCGGCCCGCGCCGTCGCCGAGCTCGCCGGTACGCCGGTCGCGCTCCACCTCGACCACGCCACCGACACCGGCCTGGTCCACGAGGCCGTCGCCCTGGGCTTCGGGTCGGTGATGTACGACGCGTCGGCCCTCGGCTATGAGGACAACGTCGCCGCCACCGCCGAGGTCGCGCGGTTCTGCCATGACCAGGACGTGTGGGTCGAGGCCGAGCTCGGGGAGATCGGTGGCAAGGACGGCGTGCACGCGCCCGGCGCCCGTACCGACCCCGGCGAGGCCGCGGCGTACGTCGCGGCCACCGGGGTGGACGGACTCGCCGTGGCGGTGGGCACCTCGCACGCCATGCTCACCCGTGACGCCGCCCTGGACCTGCCCCTCATCGCCGCGCTGCGCGAGGCGGTCCCGGTCCCGCTGGTGCTGCACGGGTCCTCCGGCGTGGCCGACGCCGATCTGACCGCCGCCGTCGACGCCGGCATGACCAAGATCAATATCGCCACCCAGCTGAACAAGGTGTTCACCGGCGCCGTACGCGACCGGCTGGCCGCGGACCCCGCCCTGGTCGACACCCGCAAGTATCTCGGCGCGGCGCGTGACGTCACCGCGGCCGAGGTGGCGCGGCTGCTCGGCGTCCTGCGCTCCACTCCCCCGGAAGGCTCCACGGCATGACCGGCAACGGCACTTCGAACGCGCCCATCAACATCGTCTTCATCGGCGCAGGCTCGGTGGAGTTCACCCGGCAGCTGCTGCGCGACATCTTCTCCTTCCCCGAGCTGGGAGGCGTGCGGATCGCCCTGCACGACATCGACGCCGAGCGGCTGTCGGTGGCCGAGGCCCTGGCGCACCGTACGGCCGACCGCCACGGCGCCAAGCCGCAGATCGTCGCCAGCACCGACCGCCGCACCG
Source organism: Actinoallomurus bryophytorum (assembly GCF_006716425.1). Lineage (NCBI taxonomy): Bacteria > Bacillati > Actinomycetota > Actinomycetes > Streptosporangiales > Thermomonosporaceae > Actinoallomurus > Actinoallomurus bryophytorum. Next base: position 10,927 of record NZ_VFOZ01000003.1, on the reverse strand, counting down.
CCCTGGAGGGCGCGCAGGTGGTGGTGAACATGGTCGCCGTCGGCGGTCATAGCGCCACGGTCACCGACTTCGAGGTGCCCGCGCGGTTCGGCCTGCGGCAGACGATCGGCGACACCCTCGGCATCGGCGGGATCTTCCGCGCGCTGCGGACGTTCCCGCTGCTGGAGGGGCTGGCCGCCGACATGGCCGCGGTGTGCCCGGCCGCATGGCTGCTCAACTACACCAACCCGATGGCGATGAACCTGAGCTACCTCGCCGGGATCGCCCCGGGGCTGAAGGCCGCCGGGCTCTGCCACTCGGTCTACTGGACCGTACGCGACCTGTGCGAGATCGTCGGCGTTCCGCACGAGGAGGTCGACGTCGTCTCGGCCGGGGTCAACCACCAGGCGTGGATCCTGGGCTGGGAGCACCGGGGACGCGACCTGTATCCGGCGCTGGACGAGGCGATCGCCGCCGACCCGGAGCTGCGCCGCCGCGTGCGCGTCGACATGTACCGGCGGCTCGGCTACTACCCGACCGAGACCAGCGAGCACTCCTCGGAGTACGTGCCCTGGTACCTGCGGCACGACGCGGAGATCGAGCGGCTGCGCATCCCGGTCGACGACTACGTGGGGATCAGCGCGGGCAACCTCGCCGAGTACGGCGCCGTACGCGACGCGCTGGCGGCCGGCCGCGAGCCCGAGCCGCGCGAGGAGGAGGACGCCGCCGAGTACGCGCCCCAGGTCATCCACAGCATGGCCACCGGCACACTTCGCACCATCCAGGTCACCACGGCCAACACCGGGCTCATCACCAACCTGCCCGCGGGCGCGGGCGTCGAGGTCCCGGCCACCCTGGACCGGCTCGGCGTGCACCCGCACCACGTGGGGGCGCTGCCGCCGCAGCTGGCCGCGCTGAACCGGAGCTTCCTGAACGTCGTGGAGCTGACCGTCGCCGCCGCGATCGAGGGCGACCCGCGTCACATCCGGCACGCCGCCATGGCCGACCCCGCCACCGCGGCGGCGCTGACCGTGGACGAGATCTGGGCGCTCTGCGACGCCATGGTGGCGGCGCACGGGGACGCCCTGCCGCCCGCGTTGCGCTCGTCGCTCCAGCCGTGATCGACCTGCTGGTCGTCGGTGACGCCAACCCCGACGTGCTGGTCTCGGGCGCGCCCGAGACGCCACCGGCCGGACAGGCCGAGACGCTCGTCGACACCGGCACGCTGGCCCTGGGCGGGTCGGCGGCGATCGTCGCCCACGGCGCGGCCGTGCTCGGGCTGTCGACCGCGCTCGCGGCGATGGTCGGCCGGGACGCGGCCGGGGACTTCGTGCTCGACACGCTGTCCACGGCCGGCGTGGACATCAGCGGATGCGTGCGGCACGAGAGCCTGCCGACCGCGCTGACCGTGTGCCTCAACCGGCCGGACGGTGACCGGGCGATCCTGACCGCGCCGGGCTGCCTGCCCGCGTTCGGTCCCGAGCAGGTGCCGGCGGTGGCGGCGCGTCACGTGCACGCCGCCTCCTACTTCCTGCAGCCCCGGCTCGCCGCCGGGCTGGCCGGGCTGCTCGAAGGGTTCCGGCGTGCGGGTGCCTCCACTTCGCTGGACACCAACGACGATCCGGCGGGTGAGTGGCGGCTCTCCCCCGGTCTGCTGGCCGCCTGCGACCTGGTCCTGCCCAATGAGGCCGAGGCGGTCGCCCTGGCCTCCGCGACGGGGGACCGACCGGGCCCGGCCGGCGGGCTCCACGCGGCCCTGGCCGCGCTGGCGGCGCGCGGCCCGGTCCCGGTGGTCAAGCGCGGCGGGGAGGGCGCCCTGGCGCTGTTCGAGGGCGCTCTAGTCGGCGCGCGTGGCCCGCTGGTCACTCCGGTCGACACGGTGGGCGCCGGAGACGGCTTCGACGCGGGATTCCTGGCGGGCTGGCTGACGTCCCGTGACATCGCCGACGCGCTGGCCTGGGGCTGCGCGTGCGGCGCGCTGTCCACCCGCGCGGCGGGGGGCACCGCCGCCCAGCCGACCGCCGGCGAGGCCGAGTCCGTCGTGGCCCAGGTGCAGGTCACGAGGGCACGAGCAGGCTGAAACGCCCACCGGCGTGACCGAATGAGCAGTCCCGGTGCGCGAATAAAGCGCTAAACAGCTATTAATAAGCTTGAAATCTGCTTTATAGTGAGCGAATGCGTCAACAGGAGCGCCTGGGTCTGATCCTCGACCGGCTCGCGAAACACGGCACGGTCTCCGTCCTCGACCTCACCACCGAGCTGAGCGCCTCGCCCGCCTCCATCCGGCGTGACCTGAAGGCACTGGAGGATCAGCAGCTGCTCAAGCGCACGCACGGTGGCGCGGTGGCGGCGGAGGTCATCTACGAGCTGCCGATGCGCTACCGGACGGGCCGCCACCAGGAGGAGAAGAACCGCATCGCCCAGGCCGCCGCGCGGCTGGTCACCGACTCGGTGCATTCGGTGGGGCTCGGCGGAGGCACCACCACGACCGAGCTGGCCCGCGCGCTCGGGTCGGTCGGCCGGTCCCTGAAGGTCGTCACCAACGCGCTCAACATTGCCGGAGACCTGTCGGTGCGGTCCGCCATCGACCTGGTCGTCACCGGCGGCAGCGTACGCCCGGAGTCGTATGAGCTGGTCGGCCCGATCGCCGACCGCGCGCTCGCCGGGATCCACCTGGACCTGGTGTTCCTCGGGGTCGACGGCATCGACGCGACCGGCGGCATCAGCACCCACGACGAGGTCGAGGCCCAGACCGACCACTGCCTGATGCAGACGGCGACGCGGGTCGTCGTGCTGGCCGACAGTTCCAAGGTCGGCAACCGGGCCTTCACGCGCATCGCCCCGATCGAGGAGGTCGCGATGCTCATCACCGACTCCGCGGCCGGCGCGCCCGACCTGGAGCGCCTCCGCGCCGCGGGTGTCGAGGTCATCACCGTATAGGCGACCACTGGCCGATCGGCGGCTCACTTGAAACCGGACGAGGCGATCGAGCGCACGAAGAACCGCTGGGCGAGGACGAAGAGCACCAGCACGGGGATCTGGCTCATCACGGTCGCCGCCATCAGCACGGGCCAGTTGGTCAGGTGCGCGCCCTGGAAGTTCTGCAGGCCCAGCTGAATGGTCATGTTGCCAGGGCTCTGGATGGCGATCAGCGGCCACAGGAAGTCGTTCCAGACGTTCAGGAACGTCAGCACGGACAGCGTCGCCAGGGTCGGGCCCATCAGCGGCACCATGATGCTCAGCAGCGTACGGAGACGGCCGGCCCCGTCGATGCGGGCGGCCTCCTCCAGCTCGCGGGGCACCGTCGTGAAGAACTGGCGCATGAGGAACACCCCGAACGGGGTGGCGAGGTTCGGCACGACCAGCGCGCCGAGTGTGTCGGTCATGTGGAGATCGCGCACCACGATCAGCGTCGGCAGCATCACGATCTGGAACGGCACCATCAGGGTGGCGAGCACGGCGATGAACAGCAGCCGGCTGCCCAAGAACGGGATCCGCGCGAAGGCGTACCCGGCGAGCGAGCAGAACACCAGGTTGCCGACGACGCAGGCCACCGACACGATCGTGCTGTTGAGCAGCCAGTGCCCGAACGGCGCCTGCTGCCAGGCGTCGAGGTAGTTGTGCCAGTGCACGCCACCCGGCAGGCCGGGCGGGAAGCGCCGGGTCTCCGCCTCGGTGGAGATCGACAGCAGCACCATCCAGATCAGCGGCGCGAGCATCACCACGGTGAGCGGGACGAGCAGCAGGTGCAGCGGGCTGGGACGCCGGCGCCGCGGCCGCGGGCCCGTCTCCGCCGGGGTGGCCCGCGGAGGAGCCGCCAGGGTCGTCGTCTGGCTCATCTCAGCCCGCCTCGTAGTGGGAGGTGCGGCGTCCCAGCCACAGCTGGACCACCGTCACGATGAGGATGACCACGAACAGCGCGACACCGATGGCCGCGGCGTAGCCACCGTCGAAGTTCACGAACGCCTGCTGGTAGAGGTAGTAGACGAGAACGGTGCTGGCGTGCAGCGGGCCGCCCTTGGTGGTCACGTAGACCTCGTCGAACAGCTGCAGGGCGTTGATGGTCAACCAGACCAGCAGGAACGACGAGGCGGGCGCGAGCAGCGGAAGCTCCACCTTGAAGAAGGCGCGCACCCGGCCGGCGCCGTCCAGTGCCGCGGCCTCCATCAGCTCGCGCGGCACGTTCTGCAGAGCCGAGAGGTAGATGATGACCGCGAAGCCGAGCCAGCCCCACACGGTCATGCCGACCACGGCCGGCAGCGCCTCACCCGTGCTCTGGAAGAACCCCTGCTGGGGCAGTCCGAGCTTGTCCAGCCCCGCGTTGATGAGCCCGATCTGCGGGTTGTAGAGCCAGCTGAAGATCACGCCCGTGGCGACGGTGGAGGTGACGAGCGGGGCGAACACCGCCATCCGGTAGAAGGTCATGCCGCGCACCTTCTGGTTGAGCAGCACCGCGATCGGCACGGCCAGCACCATGGTGATCGGCACGAACAGCACGCAGTAGAGCAGCGTCTGCCTCGCCGCCTGCCAGAACACGGGGTCGTGCACCATCTTGGTGTAGTTCGCCCCGCCGGACCACGTGCCGGCCGACGTCAGGTCCGTCTGCTGGACGGACAGCAGCAGCGACCAGACCACCGGGACCAGGCCGAACACCGCGATGAGCACCACGGCCGGCGAGACGAACGCCCAGCCGGCGAACTGGTCGCCCCGTCGTACGCCCCGCTGCCGGCCCCGGCGCCGGGGCCCCTTTCCTACGGCCCTGGCGGCCGTGGCCACCGTCATCACTCCCCCGCGAGGATCTGGTCGACCTGCTGCCGCGCGTCGTCGAGCGCGGCCTGCGGCTGGGCCTTGCCGAGCAGCACGGACTGTACGGCGGTGCCGAGGACCTGGGAGATCTTCGGGTACGCCGGGATGTTCGGGCGGGACTTGGTCGCGTTCTTGCTCAGGTTGTCGACGAAGACCTGGTTGGCCGGGTAGCGCTTGAGGAAGTCCTTGTAGCCGGGGAGCTGGGTCTCCGACTGGCGCAGGGGCAGGTCACCGGTGGCGATCGCGAACTTCAGGTGCGTCTGGGCCGAGTCCAGCCACTGCACGAACGCCCATGCGGTCGTGCGGTCGCCCTTGTTGAACAGCATGTAGTTGTCCGGGCCCGCGATGGTCGCGTGGGTGACCTTGCCGGGCAGGAACTGCGCGCCGTAGGAGATGTCCTTGTTGATGGTCCCCAGGTCCCAGGGCCCGGTCCAGAGCATCCCGATCTTTCCGGAGTTGAAGAGGTTCTGGTACTGCCCGTCGCCGGTGTCCAGGTAGACCGAGTGGTCGGTCACCGCCATGTCGTGCAGCAGCTGCATGGCGGCCAGCCCGGCCGGCGAGTCGAAGGCGGACTTCTTGCCGTCCGGGGTGAGCAGGTCACCGCCCGCCTGCCACAGCATCGCGATGTACCGCCAGACGGTGTCCTCCGTGCCGTCGTTGACGTACGCCCAGCCGTACTTGTGCTGGGAGGGTTCGCTCAGCTTGCGCGCCGCGTTGCGGAAGTCGTCCCAGGTCCAGTTCGCCGTCGGGTAGGACAGCCCGGCCGCGTCGAAGAGCTTCTTGTTGTAGACGAGCGCGAGGTTGTCCACGAGCGCCGGGACACCGTAGATCTTGCCGTCGGGCGTGGTCGCCGCCTGACGGGCCGCCGGGAAGAAGTCGTTCCACTGGAAGGACGGAGTGCCCTTGACCAGTGACGTGAGGTCCTGTGTCTGGGAGCGCTGGGCCAGGGTCGTGATCGAGGAGCCGTACTCATAGGCGACGCCGGGGGTCTTCCCGGAGACGAAGGAGGCCAGCGTCTTCTTCAGCGCGTCGTCGTTGCTGCCGGCGAAGGTCACGTTCACCTTCTGGTCGGGGTGCGCGGCGTTCCACTCCTGGCCGAGCTGGGTGATCGCCTTGTTCTCGACGTCGGTGTAGCCGTGCCACATGATGATCGCGTCATGTGACTTCCCGGAGTCGCCGCCGCCGCCGGAACAGGCGGCCAGGGTCCCGAGGGCGAGCACTGCCGCGCCGGCAGTGATCCGTACGCCGAGCCGCCGACCGGCTCGTTGTGGTGTTGCGCGCATGTCCACGACTCCCTAGGAAAACCGGGCTCCCGAGTGACCCACGCCCGGGTTTAGTGCTCGTTCACGATTGTTGTTGGGGACTTTAGATCAGAAACAATCACCAAACAAGGCATAACGTGAAGAAAACGCCAAACCGAGAGCTTGGGTCCGCCCCCGGCTCTGACCTGCGGCCCGTCGCAGGTGGCGGCTCGGGCGGCACCCGGCCCAGAGTGCGCCGGGAGGGCCCAATCGGGTAAAGTCAGACACTGACGGTTGCCTGACGACAAGTATTGGCCGCCACGCGCGGCCGAAGTGGTCGCACGCAGTGAACGTAGGAGCGAGGGGGCGGCCGTGATGACGCGGAGTCATGTGATCTTGGTGGTCGAGGACGATCCCGGGGACCAGCTGCTCATCCAGGAGGCCTTCGCCGAGCACACCACGGACAGCCGGCTGGAGATCGTCTCCGACGGAGAGGACGCGCTGAACTTCGTCCACCGAACCGACCCGCACGCCGAGGCACCACGCCCCGACCTGGTCCTGCTGGACCTGAACCTGCCCCGGTTCGACGGCCGCGCCGTGCTCCGTGCCCTCAAGGCCGACGAGAACCTGCGCTCGATCCCCGTGGTCATCTTCACCACCTCCTCGCGCGAGGAGGACGTGAGCGGCACGTACGAGCTGCACGCCAACGCCTTCATCACCAAGCCGGTCGACTTCGATGACTTCAGCAACGTCGTCCAGCGGATCAACAGCTTCTTCACCCGCGTCGCCCGCCTGCCCCGTCCGCCCGAGGCCGCCTGACCCAGGGGGCCTTGACGGCCGCAGGTGCCCATGATTCGATTCCGGCGATTCGCTTGATCGTGGTGTAGGCCACGAGCTTTCCGGGGGAACTGGAACGCGGGGGCGCGCTCCCCGCGGCATCGTCCACGAGCCGGGAGCGACGAATGGGCCGGACAAGACGTGTGACAGCGATCGCGGCGGCGCTCATGACGCTGGTCCCACTCGCCTCGGCCGGAACGGCCGCCACGACGAGCCCGCCGGACGAGACGGCGATGAGGCCGACACGGCGGCCGGCGGACACGAACATCGAGGCGCGCGTCAGCGCCCTGCTGGCGCGGATGACCGTGGACGAGAAGCTGCAGCAGCTCCAGTTGCTCTCCGACGGCCAGGTCACGGACGACGATGCCAAGAAAGGCGTCGGCGCGGTGTTCAGCCTCACCGACCCGGCAAAGATCGATCACCTCCAGCACGTCGCCGTGGAGCAGTCGCGGCTGCACATCCCGCTTCTCTTCGCCTACGACACGATCCACGGGTACCGGACGATCTTCCCGGTCCCGCTGGGCGCGGCGAGCAGCTTCGACCCCGACGTCGCGGCCGCCGACGACAGGTTCGGCGCACGGGAGTCGGCGGCGGCCGGCATCAAGCAGATCTACTCCCCCATGGTCGACGTCTCGCACGAACCACGCTGGGGACGGATCGCCGAGGGCGCGGGCGAGGACCCGTACCTCGGGTCGGTGTTCGCGGCCGCCCGCGTCAAGTCCGCGCAGGGCAGCGACTACAGCGCGCCGGACAAGGTCGTGACCAGCGTCAAGCACTACGCGGCGTACGGGCAGCCCGAGGGCGGCCGTGACTACAACACGACCGACATGTCCGAGCAGCGGCTGCGCAACCTGTACCTGCCGCCGTTCAAGGCCGCGGTCGACGCCGGCGCCGACACGGTGATGTGCTCGTTCAACTCGATCAACGGCTCGCCGGGGTGCGGCGACAGCCACACCGAGACCGACATCCTCAAGCGCGAGTGGGGCTTCGACGGCTTCATCGAGAGCGACTACACCGCGGTCTCGGAGATGCGCACCTGCCCGCCCAAGACGCCGGACGAGGGCCCCTGCGGCCACGGCGTCGCGGCCGACGGTCCCGGGGCCGGCGCGCTGGCGCTGAACTCCGGCACCGACTCGGAGATGGTCAGCACGAACCTCCGCGACCACGGAAAGCAGCTGCTCGCCGACCACCGGATCTCGATGTCGCGCCTCGACGACGCCGTACGCCGGATCCTGCGGGTCAAGTTCCGCGCGGGGCTGTTCGACCACCCCTACGCCGACCCGTCCAAGGCCGACGCCGCGCAGCTGCTGCCCGACGCGGTCGCGGCGGCGCGTACGGCGGCGAGCCGCTCGATGGTGCTGCTGAAGAACGACGGCGGCACGCTGCCCCTCGACCCGGAGAAGTCGACCGCGGTGATCGGCCCGCTCGGCGACGACCAGCACGACATGCTCGGCCCCTGGTGGGGCCAGGGCCGTGACCAGGACGCCGTGTCGGTCTACCAGGGCATCAAGGCGCAGAACCCGGACACGACCTTCACCCCCGGCTGCCAAATGATCGACAAGGACCCGCCGGACGTGACGCCCGCGGACGAGTGCGGGTCCGACGCCGGCTTCCCCGGCGCGGTCGCGGCGGCCAAGAAGGCCGACCAGGTCGTCCTCGCCCTCGGCGAGTCACGCGGCCAGAGCGGCGAGGCCGCGGCGCGCAGCGACATCGACCTGCCGGGAAAGCAGCAGGAGCTCATCGACGAGATCAAGGCCACGGGCAAGCCCTTCACCGTCGTGCTGTTCAACGGACGGCCGCTGACGCTCGCGAAGGTGGCCGCGAGCGCGCCGTCGATCCTGGAGGCCTGGTTCCCCGGCGTACAGGCCGGCAACGCGGTCGCCGACGTCCTGTTCGGAAAGGTCGACCCGGGCGGCAAGCTCCCGGTGTCGTTCCCGCGCGCGATCGGCCAGGTCCCGATCTACTACGACCACGAGCCCACCGGACGCCCTTGCGACGCCGGCCAGAAGTACACCTCGCGCTACCGCGACCTGCCGTCCTGCGATCCGCTCTACCCGTTCGGCTACGGGCTCAGCTACACCAAGTTCGCCATCTCGGGTCTCAAGCTCAGTTCGGCGAAGATGCCGGTCGACGGCCGGATCAGCGCCTCGGTCGAGGTGCGGAACACCGGCGGGCGCGGCGGTGACGAGGTCGTGCAGCTCTACATCCACGACCCGGTGGCGAGCATCTCGCAGCCGGTACGCCGCCTGCGCGGCTTCCAGCGCGTCACGCTGGCGCCCGGTCAGACGAAACACCTGACGTTCACGCTCACCAGGCAGGACGTCGGCTTCTACGACAACGGCGGCCACTTCGTCGTCGAGCCCGGCACCATCGACGTGTACGCGGGTGACAGCTCCACCGCGAGCCTGCACGACGCGTTCCAGGTCACGGCGCGGTGAACGGGAAGGTCACATGGGACGCTCGGCGAGCGTCCTGTCCAGCCGCGCCTGGGCGCGTGCCGCCTGCCGGGCGCGGTAGGCGATCGGCATGTAGCGCAGGCGCTCCGGCAGGCCGGCGGTGCTGCGGGCGATGGCCTTGCCGAGCCGCCGCAGCCGCCGTTCGTCGGCGTCGTCCCAGCTCAGGCCGAGTTTGTCGCGCGCGGCCGCGGGCAGGGTGCCGATCGTGACGAACCGGCCGACGTGGCCGCTGACGGCACTGAACGGCGCCAGGACCGGACGCAGCGCGGCCGGGGTTCCCGGAGGCACGCGGGCCATCATGTCCAGCACGTCGTACGCCACCTTGTGGTCGACGAGGGTGTTCTCGACCATGTCGTCGAAGTAGGTCCAGTAGTCGGCGATGGTGGCCGGGAGCATCCGCTCGGGCACCTGGAGGATCCGGCCCAACCGCATGAACTCCTCGAAGACCTGCTGCTCCTCGCCCGGCTCCGGCTCCTCGACGGCGAAGTAACGGGCGGCCACCACGGCGGCGTAGAAGCCGGTCAAGTGCACCCAGGCCCACGGCCCGGCGGAGAGGGCGTGGTGAGTACGGCCCTCCTCGTCCTGGGCGCTGATCGTGGCGTGCATCTTGCGCAGGCGTTCCCCCTCCTCGATGGCCGTCTGTCCTCCGTAGATCCAGGTCTGCACCGAGGTGAAGCTGCGGATCGCGCGGCCGACCGGGTCGACGCGGAAGCTGGACCTCTGGTCGACCACCGTGCCGATCGTGGGGTGCATCGTCTGGAGGACGAAGGCACAGTTGCCCGCGAGTGCCGAGGTGTACAGGCCTGCTCTCGGTGCGCTACGTCCTGGACCGCCCGCCCATCCCCCGCGACCTCATGGTCGAGCAGCTCACCGCGCTCATCACCCGCTACATCGGCCGGTGAACCCGGTGCGACCGCTTCAGTCGCCGAACCGGAGCTCGGCGATCTGCAGGAAACCGTCGGGCGTGCCCGGCGCCCGGCTGGTCATGTCCAGCCTCACGCCCGTGGTGCGGACCGGGTCGAAGGTGATCGTCGTCGGCTGGTTCGACCCGGCGGCCCAGGCGACGTTCAGGTGCCGTACCGGGACGTAGTGTCCGTCGCGCAGGTAGGAGACCTCGATCCCGGCGGGCAGCGCCCGGCCGGCTCCGATGGTGAAGTAGGGCTGGAGGGTGCCGGCCTGCCGGGGGGACGGCCAGGAGACCGAGACCCACTCACGCGCGTGGGCCAGGCTGAACGCGGGCAGGAGCGCCGTCGGGGCCTTGTCGTAGAAGTTCGACCAGCCTCCGGAGGTCGTGTCGCCGTCCAGCATGGCGGCCGGGACCGTACCAGGGGCACCCGAGTAGCTCGCGTCCGCGCTCACCGGTTCGGGCGCGGCCGGTGCGGTCGTCACCGGTGCCGGTCCGGCGGTCCCGGCGCCCTTCGTCCCGCCCGTGGCGTGGATGACCGTCGTCGCGGGGCGCAGACCGGGCGAGGTGACGGTGACGGTGATCGGGCCGGGCGCCCTCCCCGACCGTACGATCGCCAGCGCCTTGCCGGCCCACGCCTCACGGGAGGACGCCTTGTAGTTCTCCGCGCTCTCCTCGCGCCCGTTGTCCAGGCCGGCCACGAG